>NZ_JACNME010000003.1:0-300000 GCF_014270065.1 Quadrisphaera sp. RL12-1S
GACGCCGTCGCCGAGGCCTGGGCCGCGGCGCCCAGCGTGCGCTCGCGCTCGGCGGCCAGCGCCGCCGTGCCGCGCAGGCCCTCGCGCTGGGCCACGAGGTCGTGGCAGGCCTCGGCCGCGGGCGCCAGGCGCGCGGCGGCCGCGCGCTCGGTGAGCTCGGCGGCGGCCAGCTCGGTGCGCGCGGCGGCCAGCCGCTGCTCCAGCTCCTCGCGCAGGGCGACCGCCACGGCCTCGTCGGCGAGGTCGGCCGCGAGTGCGGCCTGCGCCTGGGCGACGTCGTGGGCGAGCAGGAGGGAGCGGGCCTCGCGCACCTCCGCCTGCACGGTCTGGGCGCGGCGGGCGGCGTCCGCCTGGCGGGCCAGGGGGCCGAGCTGGCGGCGCACCTCGGCGGCCAGGTCGGTGAGGCGCACCAGCCCGGCCTGCATGGCGTCGAGCTTGCGGAGGGCCTTCTCCTTGCGCTTGCGGTGCTTGAGGACGCCCGCGGCCTCTTCGACGAAGCCGCGGCGCTCCTCGGGGGTGGCGTGCAGGACGGCGTCGAGCTGGCCCTGGCCCACGATGACGTGCATCTCCCGGCCGATGCCGGTGTCGGACAGCAGCTCGGTGACGTCGAGCAGGCGAGCGGGGGTGCCGTTGATCGCGTACTCGCTGCCGCCGGCGCGGAACATCGTGCGGGTGATGGTCACCTCGGGGGCGGCGAAGGGCAGCGCGCCGTCGGCGTTGTCGATGGTGAGGGAGACCTCGGCGCGTCCCAGCGGAGGGCGGCCGGGGCCGGTGGGCGTGGCGGCGGTGCCGGCGAAGATGACGTCCTGCATGGAGGCGCCGCGCAGGGACCTGGCGCCCTGCTCCCCCATGACCCAGGCGAGGGCGTCGACGACGTTGGACTTGCCCGACCCGTTGGGGCCGACGACGCACGTGATGCCCGGCTCGAGGTGCAGCGTGGTCGCGGAGGCGAAGGACTTGAAGCCCTTCAGGCTCAGCGTCTTGAGGTGCACCCCTCGAAGTTAGCGGGCGGGTCGGACGTCCGAGGCGGGTTCGGGCGCCGCCGCGGGACGCCGGCCGCCGTCTGCGCCGAGCCTGAGAGCGCTCCGAGCGGACTCCCAGAGACCTCCCAGCGCCGTGGGTGCCCGTGGGGGTGGTGCCAGCGGTCGCCGGGG
Organism: Quadrisphaera sp. RL12-1S; assembly: GCF_014270065.1. Classification (NCBI taxonomy): domain Bacteria; kingdom Bacillati; phylum Actinomycetota; class Actinomycetes; order Kineosporiales; family Kineosporiaceae; genus Quadrisphaera; species Quadrisphaera oryzae. The sequence continues at coordinate 1,155 of NZ_JACNME010000003.1, forward strand.
AGCACGATCTTCGCGACCCGGGTGGTGCCCGGGCCGCTGGACGAGAAGACACCTCGAGAGGCGGGGACGATGAGCTGGAGCCTGGACCGGCGCGCCGAGCAGGACCACCCGGAGCTGCTGGACGTGCGCAACCGGGAGCACCTGTGGGTGACCGGACGGACCCTCCACCGGATCCTCGACGGGCACCTGCCCGCCGACGAGCAGGTCCACGAGCTGCTGATGGGCGCCGTGGGCGACGCCCGCGCCGTGCTGGCGGTCACCGACAGCCGCGCGGTGCTCGCGGCGGAGCCGCGCGGCTCCGCACCGGCGCACGTCGCGGACCTGCGGCTGAGCGACGTCACGGCCGTGGAGTGGACCCGGCACGGCCCCACGGGCTGCCTGGTGCTGCGGACGGCGCACGCCTGCCACGTGCTCAAGCACGTCGAGCTGCGCCACGGCCCCGAGGTGGCCGAGCGCCTGCGCGAGCGCTGGCTCGCCGCCCGGGCCCGCGCGGTCCAGCCGGAGCCGGCGCACACCTGACCGGCACGGAGGCGTCGGCCAGGGACCGCAGCCGCACGGGCGCGACGCACGTGAGGATCAGCAGCCGGTCCAGGTCGGGTCCCCAGGTGCCGATCACCGTGGGGTGAGCAGCCTCTCCGCCCTGCCGCGGACGTCCCCACCGGCGCAGAGCCCGACCTGGGCCGCGGCCGCTGCCGGAGTGGCCTTACGGCCCACCGCGCAGAGCTCGCGCTCGACCGACCTGCGGGTGGCGCGGACGCCCGCCGAGGAGGCTCTCCTGGCGGGCCTGCGGACGCCCGGCGGGTCGGTGTCCCTCACGGCACTGTCAGCGCTCAGCGGGTGGACCTTCCAGCAGGTTCCGGACGTGGTCGCGGTGCGGACCGGACCCGACGTGACACCCCGGTTCGCGGGAGGCGCGAACCAGACCAGCTCGTCGAGCACCGACGGGTCGGTCGTCACGTACTTCTCCACCGGGACTCCGCCCCACGCCGTCAAGGGGCTGACCGTCACCTACGGGCCGGACCAGACGCCCTCCCAGCGCCGGGCCACGCTGGCGAACGCCATGGACTGGCTCGGCGAGCACCTCGACGACCACCAGCTCCCCGGGGGCGACTGGAACCGGTCGCTCTTCGACGCCCGCGCCTGAGCAGTCACCGGGTCCCGGCGTCGGGGGCGGGCCCTCTCTCAGGGGCGCGCCACGTCGACGTCGTCCACACGGCCCGGACGACCTGCGGTGCCCTCGCGCAGGTCGCGCAGCAGCTGCTCCACGGCGTCCGCGTCGCCGGTGGCGCGCACGAGCACCGTGCCGTCGGCCTGGTTCACGCCTCCCCCGTCGAGCCCGAGCTGCTCGCAGCGGCGCGCGGTCCACCAGCGGAACCCAACCCCCTGGACGACGCCGCTCACCACGGCGCGCAGCTCAGCCACGGCCCTTCCCGGACGCGGCCCCGGCCGAGCGCGGGCGAGGCTGGCACACCGGGCACGAGTGCGAGGAGCGGTTGGCGAAGGCCTCGCGCCGCACCGGGGCCCCGCAGCGCGGGCACGGCCGGCCCTCGCGGCCGTACACGGCCAGCCCTCTCTCGAAGTAGCCCGAGGCGCCGTTCACGTCCACGTAGAGGCTGTCGAAGCTCGTGCCGCCCTGGGCCAGGGCCTCGGCCATGACGTCCCGGACGTCGGCGAGCAGCCGCCGCGCCGCCGGACGGGTCAGCCCCGAGGCGGGGCGCTCGCCGTGCAGGCGCGAGCGCCACAGGGCCTCGTCGGCGTAGATGTTGCCGACGCCGGAGAGCAGGTCCTGGTCGAGCAGGGCCCGCTTCACACCGGTCCGCCGGCTGCGGAGCCTGTCGACCAGGGCGCGCTCGTCCAGGTGCGGGTCGAAGGGGTCCCGCGCGATGTGCGCCACGCCCTCGGGCACGCGCGGGCTGGAGGGCCTGCCCAGCCGCAGCACCGCGTCGTCGTCCTGCCCGCTGGTGGCAGCGGCTGCTGGGGCGGGACCACCGGTGCCGCCGGGCAGGCCGTCGGGGGTGGGGAGCAGGTCGACGACGGCGAGGCCGCCGAACATGCGCTGGTCGACGAAGCGCAGCTCGCGGCCCTCCAGGGCGCCGCCGCTGTCGGCGTCGGACAGGCGCAGCCGCACCCGCAGGTGCTTCTCGTCGGGGGCCTGCGGCGGCTCGAGCAGCAGCTGGCCGCTCATGCCCAGGTGCGCCAGCAGGGCCTCGCCGGTGTCCAGCTCGAACCAGAGGAACTTGCCCCGGCGGACCACGTCGTCCACGCGGGACCCCACGAGCCGGGCGACGAGGTCGTCCGGGCCGGCGGTGTGGCGGCGGACCGGGCGGGGGTGGAGCACCTCGACGGCGTCGACCACGGCGCCGGTGGTCCAGCGGGCGAGGCCGCGCCGGACGACCTCCACCTCGGGCAGCTCGGGCACGGCCGGCTCAGGCGCCCTGCGGGAGCGGCTGGACCGCGGGGGTGGCTCCCCGCTCGGCGTGCAGGGCGCGCCACGCGGACGCGGCGGCCTCCTGCTCGGCCTCCTTCTTGCTGCGCCCCGCACCCCGGCCGCGCGGCGCCGGCCCGGCGCCGTCAGCGGGCGCCTCGGGGAACGTGGCCTCGGCGGCGAAGGTCTTGGCGTGGTCGGGGCCCTCCTCGGTGACGAGGTACTCCACCGGCCCCAGACCGTGGGCAGCGCCCAGCTCCTGCAGCGAGGTCTTCCAGTCCAGGCCCGCGCCGAGCTCCGCGGACACCTCGAGCAGCGGGCCGACGAGGCGCAGCACGAGCTCCCGGGCGGCGTCGGGGCCGCAGGAGAGGTAGGCGGCGCCGATCACGGCCTCGGTGGTGTCCGCGAGGATCGAGTCCTTGTCGCGACCGCCCGTGGTCTCCTCGCCGCGGCCGAGGCGCACGGCGGCGCCCAGGTCGAGCCTGCGCGCCACGCTGGCGAGGGCGCGCATATTGACCACCGCCGATCGCAGCTTGGCCAGACGGCCCTCGGGCAGGTCGGGGTGGCGGTGGAACAGCTCGTCGGTGACGACGAGACCCAGGACGGCGTCGCCGAGGAACTCCAGGCGCTCGTTGGTCGGCACACCGCCGTTCTCGTACGACCACGACCGGTGGACGAGGGCGCGCTCGAGCAGCTCGACCTCGACCTCGAGGCCGAGCTGCTCCAGCAGGCGCGCGTGGACCTGGTCGCGCGGCGGCTCGACGGGCCGACGGCGACGGGCCGTCAGAGGTCCTTGACCTTGCGGCCCTTGTACTCGAGGTACAGGGGGGTGCCGGCCGCGTCGGTGACGACGCGCGCGGTGTGGGGCAGGGAGTACTCGGTGCCGCTGCCGCGGGTGGTGGCGACCAGCGTCAGGGGCGCCGCCTTCCACTGCGAACGGCGGTGACGGGTGTTGGAACGGGACATCTTGCGCTTGGGGACCGCCACGGTCAGCTCCTCGGGTTCTCCGGTCGAGCGGGGCGCTCGTCGGTCGTTGGGGTGGTGTCGTCCGCGGACGCGGCGAGCTGTCGCAGCGCCGCCCAGCGGGGGTCTGTGTCGTCGTGGCCGTGCAGCGGGTCGTCCGCGAGGCGCGCCCCGCACTGCGAGCACAGGCCCGGGCAGTCGACGGTGCACACCGGCTGGAACGGCAGCGAGGGCACGACGGCGTCGCGCAGGGCGGGCTCGAGGTCGAGCAGGTCTCCCTGCAGCTCCAGCACGTCCTCGTCCTCGGCGGAGGACTTGTCCGGGTACGCGAACAGCTCCTGGAGGCGCACGTCGACCGAGCGCTCGACCGGGTCGAGGCAGCGGACGCACTCGCCGGTCGCCTCGCCGTGCACGGTCCCGGAGACCAGGACGCCCTCCACCACCGACTCCAGCAGCAGGTCGAGCTGGAGGTCGCTGCCCTCGGCCACGGCGATGACCTCGGTGCCGAGGTCCGCCGGCGCCGGGACGGTGCGGGTGAGGGGGTGCGAGAGCCCGGGTCGCCGACCCAGCTCACGGGTGTCGACGACGTACGGGGAGCGCACGTCGAGCTGTTCCATCGTCCTTCTGCCTTCGCTGTACGACCACGGCCGGGTCTGCTCGCCGCGCTGGGCGCGCGCGAACGACCGACAGACCGAGGGACGAGACTACCCGGTGGTGGGCCGTGGCCCCAACCGGCTCAGCCGGAGACCAGCCGGAGCTCAGCGGTCGAGCAGCCGGCGGAGCACCGCGGAGGGCACGTAGGGCGCCACCGAGCCCCCCAGCGCGTGCACCTGCCTGACGAGGGAGCTGGACACGTGGCCCCAGCGCGGGTCGGCCACGAGCAGCACCGTCTCCACGCCGGCGAGGTCTCGGTTCACCAGCGCCATCGGCTGCTCGTGCTCGACGTCGGTGGCCGACCGGAGGCCCTTGACGACGGCGGTGGCCCCCACCGAGCGCACGTGGTCGACCAGGAGCCCGCCCTCGACGGCCTCCACGCGCACCCGGGCGGCGGTGTGCGGGGGCAGCGCCTCGTCCAGGCACTCCCGCAGCGCCTCGACCCGCTGGGCGGCGTCCCAGTGCGGGGTCTTGGACGGGTTGACGTGCACCGCCACGACCACCTCGTCGAACAGCGCGGCGGCCCGCGTGACGACGTCGACGTGCCCGAGCGTCGGCGGGTCGAAGGAGCCGGGGCAGACGCACCGCGTCGGGGTGTGCACGCGGCGACCCTACGGCTGGTCGCCACCGGTGGGCTCGGCCCACCACAGCGCCGTCTCGCCGTACTTCTTCTGCCCCAGGCCCAGCACGCCGGCCGGCCACCCCGGCTCGGGGCTGCGGGTGGAGCGCTCGACCACGAGGTGCGCCAGGGGCGCCAGCCAGCCGTGCTCGACGAGGGCGAGCAGGAGGGCGGCGAGGGCGTCCTCGGGCAGGTCGTAGGGAGGGTCGACCAGGACGACGTCGGCGCCCCCGGCGAAGCCCGCCGCCGCGGCGCCACCGGCCAGCACCGACAGCGCGGTGGCCGCGCGCACCTCCACCCCCGGCAGGACCAGGGCCGCAGCGTTGCGGCGGCACGTGGCGGCGGCCGCGGGGGCGGAGTCCACGAGGAGCACGCGGTCGGCGCCGCGGCTCGCCGCCTCCAGGCCGAGCGCCCCGGAGCCGGCGAACAGGTCCAGCACTGCCGCGCCGGCCAGGTCCCGCTCGTGCTCCAGGCGCGAGAAGAGCGCCTCGCGCACCCGGTCCGACGTGGGCCGGGTGGCGCCCTTCGGCACCTCCAGGCGGCGTCCGCCCGCGACGCCGGACACGATCCGCGTCACGCCGCACCCGCCGGGGCGCTGGGGGCACTGGGGGCGATGGGGGCGCGGCCGGTGCGGGCGGCGACCGCTGCGGCGCCGAGCAGGACCAGGGCGGCCACGGCGAGCACGCCCGTCGCGTGGAGCGCTCCGTGGTGCTCGGCCAGCCAGCCGGCCACCGCCGCCCCGCTGCCCACGCCCACCACGATGCCGCTGCCCACCAGGGTCATGGCCGTGGCGCCGCTCCCGGCGGGGCTGCGCTCGGCGGCCATCGACGTGATCGTCACCATGGCCGGACCGACGGCGAGGCCGGCCAGCGCCGTGGCCACCGCGAGCGCGAGCAGGGACGGGGTCAGGGCGAGGGAGGCCGCCATGGTGCCCACGCCCACGAGGAGCACCGCGGCCGCGGCGGCCAGCCGCAGCGCCAGGGAGACCCGCGCCGGCACGGCCACCATGGCCAGGGCGGTGAACGCCGACCCGACGCCCATGGCCGCCACGAGCAGGCCGCCGGCCCCGATGCTGCCGGCCTCCCGGGCGGCGGCCGTCAGCGTGGTCTGCCCACCGCCGAAGAACAGGCCCATGCCCACCGCGGCGACGATGACGACGGCGAGGCGGCGCAGCAGGTCGCCGCTGGCGCGCGGCGCGCCGTCGTCCTCGTGCTGGTCCGCGCCCGTGGCGGACGAGGGCGCGGTGGCGCTGGGGTGCAGCGCGAAGGCCGGCACGGCGACCGCCACGAGCGCGGCGGCCACGAGCAGCGACGTGGCCGGGGAGCCGGCGAGGGCCACGAGGCCCGCGAGCGCCGGGCCGAGCACGTAGGCGACCTCGTCGGCGGCGCTCTCCCCCGCCATCGCCGTGGGCACCAGCGCCGGGGTGCGGCGCATCCACCGGGCGCGGGAGAAGGAGCCGATGGGCGGCATCGCGAACCCGGCCACGAGGGTGGCCAGCAGGAGCAGCGGCACCGGCAGCGCGGCGGCGCCGGTGGCGACCACGAGCAGGGCGAGCACGTTGACGGTGGCGGCGGCCAGGAGCACCGGGCGCTGCCCGCCGCGGCGGGCGAGCCGGTCGGCGAGCGCGCCGAGCGTGGGGCCGCCGACGGCCTCCCCGACCGACGTGGCGGCCGCGGCGAGGCCCCCGACGGCCACGGACCCGGTGCCGGCGGTGACCGCGGCGAGCACGGACACGGGCACGAGGGTGATCGGCAGCCGGGCGGCGAAGGTGGTGACGAGGTAGGGCGTGCCCGCCGCCCGCTGCAGCTCTGCGTAGGGGGCGAAGGAGGCGGTGAGGCTCACGGGACGTGCTCCAAGGGACGTGTGCGCCTCCCCACCACAGGTCGCACGGATCCCTGAGCTTCTGTCACGGTCATGGTAGGCGGGACCGGGTGCCGCGGCCAGCAGGTTCAGCCCCGCTCGACGAACGCCTCCCGCTCCTCCAGCCGCTCCAGCGCCTCGCGCACGCGCGGGGCGTCGACCAGCTCGGGGTCGAAGGCCACGAGGTCGCTGGCGTAGCGGCGGGCGCGGGTGATGAGGTCTTCGTTGCCGAGCACCCTGAGGTAGCGCAGCGAGGAGTTGTTGCGCCCGGACTGGGCGGCGCCCAGCACGTCGCCCTCGCGGCGGGAGGCGAGGTCGAGGTCGGCCACGGCGAAGCCGTCGGAGGTCTCCGCGAAGCTCTTCAGCCGCCCCAGGCCGGCCTCGTCCTCCTGGGCGCCGGTCATGAGCAGGCACAGGCCCGGCTGGTCACCGCGCCCGACGCGGCCGCGCAGCTGGTGCAGCTGCGACAGGCCGAACCGCTCGGCGTCGACGACGACCATCACGGTGGCGCCGGGGACGTCGACGCCGACCTCCACCACGGTGGTGGCCACGAGCACGTCGAGCTCACCGGCGGCGAAGGCGCGCATGGCGGCGTCCTTGTCGTCAGGGCGCATCCGGCCGTGCAGGGTGCCCAGGCGCAGCCCGGCCAGCTCGGGCCGGGCCCGCAGCTCGGCGAGCACCTCGTACAGGCCGCGCGGAGGACGGCGGCCCTCGCCCTCCCCCTCGTCCGGGGGGCCGTCGAAGAGCTGGCCCTCCTCGCTCGCGTGGTCGCCGCCGGGACGGGGCCGCCCCGAGCGGGTGGGGCGCTCGCCGGGGTCGGGTGCGGCCAGGACGCCCTCGCCGTCGTCGTCCTCCCCCTCCTCCCCGATCCGGGGGCAGACCACGTACACCTGGTGGCCGGCGTCGGCGGCCTCCCGGACGCGCTGCCAGCACCTGTCGACGTAGTTGTCGCGCCAGTCGGGCACCACGGCGGTGGTGATGCCCTGTCGCCCGGCGGGCAGCTCGGTGAGGGTGGACACCTCCAGGTCTCCGAAGACCGTCATGGCCACGGTGCGCGGGATGGGGGTGGCGGTCATGACGAGCACGTGGGGCGGGACGCCGGACTTGGCCCGCAGCGCGTCGCGCTGCTCCACCCCGAACCGGTGCTGCTCGTCGACGACGACGAGGCCGAGGTCGTAGAAGTCGACGGCGTCCTGCAGGAGCGCGTGGGTGCCGATGACGATCCCCGCGTCCCCGCTGGCGACGTCGAGCAGCGCTGCGCGCCGGTCCGCCGTGGACTGCGAGCCGGTGAGCAGGCGCACCTGCACCTGCGGGCCGTCGCTCACAGCTCCTCCCAGCAGGCCGTGAGCGGCCAGCGGCCCGAGCATCCGGGTCAGGGACCGCACGTGCTGCTGGGCGAGCACCTCCGTGGGGGCGAGCAGCGCGCACTGGGCGCCCGCGTCGACCACCTGCAGCATGGCCCGCAGGGCCACCACCGTCTTGCCGGAGCCGACCTCGCCCTGCAGCAGCCGGTTCATCGGGGAGGTGCGGGACAGGTCGGCCGCCAGGGCACCGCCCACCTCCTGCTGCCCGGCCGTGAGGTCGAAGGGCAGGGAGGCGTCGAAGGCGGCCAGCAGGCCCCCCTCGCGCGGCGGGTAGGGAGTGGCGGGGAGGACGGCGAGGGCCGCGCGCCGCCTGGCGAGCGCCACCTGCGTGACGTAGGCCTCCTCCAGCTCGAAGTGCCGCAGGCCGCGGGGCGGCTGCTCGAGGTCGGTGGGGCGGTGCAGGTAGAGGAGGGCGTCGAGCTTGCTGGGCACCTGCTCCAGGTCCCGCACGCCCGAGGGCAGGACGTCGGGCACGTCCTCGGCGGTGAGGGTGTCCAGCACGGTGGCGACGGCCTTGGCCGTCTTCCAGCTCGGGAGCGCCTTGAAGGCGGGGTAGACCGGGATCACCTCGTCGGCGCGGGCGCGGAGCACCTCGGCGTCCGTGGCCATGACGGTGTCGAGGTCACCGGGGAGCAGCTCGTACTCGGGGTGCACCAGCTGCAGGCGGCCGCGGTAGCTCTGCACCTTGCCGGAGAACATCGCCGCGCGGCCCCACTTGAGGCGGCTCTGGTGGTAGCCGACCTGGTTGGTGCGCCCGAAGAAGGCCAGCGAGAGCTCGTCGCGGCCGTCGGTCACCACCACCTCGACCATCATCCCGCCGCGCTGGCGCAGCGGGCGGGTGCTGGTGCGCACCACCTCGGCGACGACGGTGGCGTCCTCCCCCTCGACGAGCTGCGCCAGCGGTGTCAGCTCCCCCCGCCGGTAGTAGCGGCGCGGGAGCACGAGGACGAGCTCGCCCGCGGTGGTGACCCCGTGGGTCTTCTCGAGGACCTGGGCGTTCTTGTCACCCAGCTCCTTCTTCAGCGGCGACGACAGCCGGGACACGGGTGCCAGACTGCCAGCGCCCTCCGACAGCCCGCGCCGGGCGTGGCCGGCGGCACGCGGTCGCGGGTCCGGGGTCGAGAGCACCCCGCGGGTTCGGCTACTCTTGACCGTCCGCTGGGCGCGCGCAGCCCTGCCGTCGGTCATCCGGCGCCAGCTGCCCCCCGGCCGAGGAAGACGCCTTCGAGATCACTGGAGTAGAGCTGTGGCTGCCACCTGCGACGTCTGCGGCAAGGGCCCTGGGTTCGGCCACGCCATCTCCCACTCGCACCGCCGCACGAAGCGCCGCTTCGACCCGAACATCCAGCGCGTGCGCACCCTGGAGAACGGCGTGACCCCCAAGCGCGTCAACGTGTGCACCTCCTGCCTCAAGGCCGGCAAGGTCACCCGCTGACCCCCTGACGCACCAGCAGCGCCCGCCCGGCTCCGGCCCGGCGGGCGCTGCTGCGTCCTGGGCCGGAGGCGGCAGCCGCCTGCGGCGATCAAGCGAGTCCTCGCCGAGTGCGCAGCGGTCGGGACCTCGACCGTGGACGCTGTGTCCCGGTGTGGGGCTCCGTACCGGGACACAGCGTCCACGGTCGCCGGAGGCTGACCTGGCGCAGACCGGGAATGACCGTCAAGATCGGCGGCGCTCCCGGGGCGCGTCGGCGGGGGGCCGCGCCGCTACCGTCGTCGACGTGGACCCGGTGCCGGCCGCGCTGCGCTTCGTGGAGGAGCGCTGGCCAGCCACGTCCGACGTCGTGCTCGGCGGGAGCACCGCAGCCGGAACCCGCACGGCGACGAGCGACGTCGACCTGCTCGTCCTCGGTCCGCCGGGGCTCCTCGGCGAGGGGCGGACCGACGAGGCGTCCACCCATGCGGTGAGCGGTGGCGTCGTCGAGCTCTTCGCCTACACCGAGGAGGGCTTCGAGCACTGGGCAGCCCTCGAGGTGCGAGCGCACCGTCCTGTCATCATCACGATGCTCCTGGAGGGCCGCCCGCTCAGGAGCAGCCCTCTGCTGTCGGACCTCAGGTCACGGTGGCGCCCGGTGCTGGAGGCGGGGCCCCGCGCGAGCGCCCGTGAGCTGGACGCCCTCCGCTACGTGGTGACGGACCTCCTCGACGACGTCGGCGACGCCCAGGACCCCGCCGAGCACCGCTACCTGCAGGGCCTGCTCTTCGAGAGGACGGCCGCCCTCGTGCTCCTGAGCCACGGCCGGTGGCTCGCGTCCGGCAAGCACCTGCCGCGAGCGCTGCGGCGGTGGAACGCCGCGCGCGCCGAGGTGCTGGTCGGCGCGTTCCTCAGCGGGGAGCCGGAGCGCCTCGTCGCAGCGGTCGAGGCCGAGCTGGCACCCCTGGGCGGCCGGCTGCAGGCCGGTCACGTCCGCTGATGGCGGCGGTTGCTCAGGCGTAGACGTCCCAGCCGCCGACCACCTCGACGTCACCGCCCGCGGTGACCGCGGGCCGCCCCTCGCGCGCGGGCAGCACCTCGCCGATGCGCACGAAGGGCTCCGGCAGCCCGCGCTCGGCGACGTCCGGCGGGAAGGTGGCCAGGAGGGCGTGGTCCTCGCCTCCCCCGCGGACCCAGCTGCGCGCGAGCACGTGGGCATCGAGGTCGTCGTCCCCGCGCGCCAGGCGGCGGGCCGCGACCAGCAGGTCGACGACGTGCTGCTCCTCCCACGACGGGTCGACGTCCAGGTGGACGCCCGATGCCGCCGCGAGGCGCGCGCCGTCGACGCCCAGGCCGTCGCTGACGTCGAGCATGGCCGTCGCACCGGCCCTCGCGGCCGCCGGGCCCGCCTCGACGGGCGGCAGCGGGCGGCGGTGGGCCGCCAGCAGCGCGGGCGCCACCTCCTGCGCCAGCTGCGGCCCCCCAGCCAGCAGCAGCGCCAGCCCGGCTCCCGACCGGCCGACCGCCCCCGCGAGCGCCAGCACGTCTCCGGGCCGGGCGCCGCTGCGCAGGACGGGGGCGCGCCCCTGGAGGTCACCGAGCGCCGTGATCGACACCAGCAGCTGCGCCGCGCCCGACAGGTCGCCTCCGACCACCGCCGTCCCCCACCGCGAGCACGCGACCGCGATGCCGCGCCCCAGGTCCTCCAGCCACGCCACCGGGGTCGCCGGCGGTGCCCCCACCGTCAGCAGCAGCCCGGTGGGCACCGCGCCCATGGCGGCCAGGTCGGCGAGGTTCTGCGCCGCGGCCTTGGCACCGACGTCGGCGCCGGAGGACCAGTCGGTGCGGAAGTCGCGGCCCTCGACGAGCAGGTCGGTGGTGGCGACCACCCGGGCGTCCGGGGCGGAGACCACGGCGGCGTCGTCCCCGGGGCCCAGCAGCTGCGCCGGGGGGCTCGGGACCGCGAGCGCCGCGAGCAGGCGCCCGAGCACCTCGGCCTCACCCGCCGCACCGACCGTTCCGGGTGCGCGGTCCGGTCCCCTGTGCACCACGTGTGGACGGTACCGTGACCGTTCCGTGACCACCGCCGGCGAGGGTGCCGGGGGCGCGGGCGTGGGAGGAGCTGCGGTCGTGGTCGAGGCGTACGTCCTGGTGCAGACCGAGGTCGGCCGGGCCGACCGGGTCGCGTCGGCGCTCGCCCAGCTCGACGGCGTCCTCGCCGCCGACGCCGTGACCGGCCCCTACGACGTGGTGGTGCACGTCGGGGCGCGCCCCGTCGACGACCTCGGCGCCCTGGTGCTGGGGCAGATCGCCGTGGTCCCGGGGATCGTGAGGACGGTCACGTGCACCGTCATGCGTGAATGACGGGGTGCGCTCCCGTCTCCGCTCGCTCCGCCTGACCGCCGCGCCCCTCGTCGTCGTCCCGCTCGTGGTGGCGGGGCTGGCGGGCTGCTCCGGGTCCGTGGGCGTGGAGCCGGCCCCTGACGGTGCCGCGCCGATGTGCGCGCAGGTGTACACGGCGCTGCCGGACAGCGTCGCCGGCCTGCAGCGCCGTCCGACCACCGCGCAGGGTGCGGCCGCCTGGAGCGGCGTCCCCAGCGGCAGCGCCGACGGGCAGCAGGTCACCGTGGTGCTGCGCTGCGGCGTGGCCCAGCTCACCGCGCTGGAGACCGCCGGCGGGTGCCAGCAGGTGGAGGGGGACGGCGCGACGGTCGACTGGATCCCGGTGGACGACGGCGACGGGCGCACCACCTGGACCACCTACGGCCGGGTGCCCGCCGTGTCGCTGCAGATGCCCGCGGACGCCGACCTCACGAGCGCCGTGCCGCAGTCGGTGGCCAAGGCGGTCTCGCTGGCGAAGAAGACCGCGGCCTGCTCCTGAACCCCCGGCGGGGGCTCAGCGCGGGGGCTCAGCGCAGGCCGGTGGGGCGGGCCAGCGCCAGGCGCAGCACCCTGTCGAGCAGCTGCGGGTAGGGCAGCCCGGAGGCGTCCCACAGCCGCGGGAACATCGACGAGGCGGTGAAGCCCGGCATGGTGTTCACCTCGTTGACCAGCAGCTCGCCGTCCGCGGTGAGGAAGAGGTCCACCCGGGCCAGGCCCTCGGCGCCCACCGCGGTGAAGACGTCCAGGGCCAGCGCGCGGGCGCGCTCGGAGACCTCGGCCGGCAGGTCGGCGGGGCTGTCGAGGCGGACGGCGCCGTCGTCGAGGTACTTGGCCTCGAAGTCGTAGAAGTCGCGGCCCTCGCCGACCACCACCTCCCCGACCACGGAGGCGCGGGGCACCGCGCGCACCCCGCCGACGGGGGTCTGCACGAGCTCGGCGAGCACGCCGACCTCCACCTCCCGCGGGGAGGCGACGGCCGCCTCGACCACGACCTTCGGGTCGTGGGAGGTGGCCAGGTCGACGGCGGCGGCGAGGTCCTCGGGGCGGGACACCTTGGAGACGCCCATGCTCGAGCCGGCCCGGGCGGGCTTGACGAAGACCGGCCAGCCGAGCCCGGCGACGCGCTGCTCGCAGGCGGCGCGGTCGGCCTCCCACTGCCCGGGCAGCAGCGTCACCCACGGCCCGACGGGCAGGCCCGCGGCAGCGAGCACGGTGCGCGTGAAGCCCTTGTCCATCGACAGCGCGGAGGCGAGCACCCCGGACCCGGCGTAGCGCACGTCCCCGAGCTCCAGCAGGCCCTGGAGGGTGCCGTCCTCCCCGTAGGGACCGTGCAGGAGCGGGAGCACGACGTCGACGTCGCCCAGCTCGCGCGGGGGCGCGCCCGGCTCGCTGACGCGCAGCGCGCGGTCGTCCGTGGCCACCGGCACCAGCACGCCCGGGCCGTCCCCGGCGGTCACCTCGGGCAGCGGAGCGCCCTCGCGGATGGACCAGCGCGCCGGGTCGTCGGCGACGAGCACCCAGTGGCCGCTGGGGGTGACGCCCACGGGGACCACGTCCCACTGGGACCTGTCGAGCGCCGCGAGCACGCCCGCGGCGGTGGCGCAGCTGATGGCGTGCTCGCTCGACCGCCCCCCGAAGACGACGGCCACCCGGGGACGCTCGCGCTGCGGCTCGGTCTGCGTCTCGGCCATGGCCAGCGACCCTAGCCGCCGCCGGCACGGACCCGACCGGCCGCCGCCTAGCCTGGCGCCGTGCACGACTCCCCCGCCGGCTCCGCCTGGTCCCCCGAGACCCTCGCCGTGGCCGCCGGCCGCCCGCAGCGGACCCCCGACGCGCCCGTCAACGCCCCCGTCGAGCTGACGTCCACGTTCGTGGCCAGCACCGAGCCCGGGGCCCGCGGGTACGCCCGGTTCGCCAACCCCACGTGGGAGGCGCTGGAGGAGGTCCTCGCCCTGCTGGAGGACGCGCACCCGGCGGGTGGCGGCGGCGCGCGGGCGTTCGCCTCGGGCATGGCCGCCATCAGCGCGGTGGTCGAGCAGGTTCCGGTGGGCGGGCTGGTCATCGCCCCGTCGAGCGCCTACAACACGACGCTGGGCCTGCTGGACCACCTGGAGGCCACCGGGCGGCTGCGCCAGCTGCGCGTGCCGGTCGCCGACACCGGCGCCGTCGTCGCGGCCCTGTCCGGCACCGCCCCCGGTGACCTGCTCTGGCTGGAGTCGCCCACCAACCCGATGCTCGAGGTGGCGGACCTGCCGGCGCTGTGCGCTGCCGCGCGGGAGGCCGGCGTGCGGACGGCGGTGGACAACACCTTCGCGACGCCCCTGGTGCAGCAGCCGCTCGCGGTGGGCGCCGACGTCGTCGTCCACTCGGTGACGAAGTACCTGGCCGGCCACTCCGACGTGGTGATGGGCGCGGTGGTCACGCGCGACCCGGAGGTCCTGGCGGCGGTCACCAAGCACCGGACGGTGGTCGGGGCGATCCCCGGCCCCTTCGAGGCGTGGCTGGCGCTGCGCGGCGTCCGCACGCTGCACCTGCGCGTGGAGCGCTCCCAGGCGAGCGCCGCCGAGCTGGCGCGCCGGCTCGTCGACCACCCGGCGGTCACGCGGGTGCGGCACCCCTCGCTGCCCACCGACCCCGGGCACGAGCGCGCGAGGTCGCAGATGCGCGGCTTCGGGTCGGTGCTGAGCATCGAGGTGCGCGGCGGCGCGGCCGCCGCGCAGGCCGTGCAGGAGGCGACCCGGCTGTGGCTGCCCGCCACGAGCCTGGGCGGGGTGGAGTCGCTCATCGAGCGCCGCCGCCGCCACCCCCTGGAGCCCGTGGTGGTGCCGGAGGAGCTGCTGCGCCTGTCGGTGGGCGTGGAGGACGTCGAGGACCTGTGGGCGGACCTGCTGCAGGCCCTCGACGCCGTGCCCTCAGCCGCTGCGGCGGGCGAGGACCGGGGCGAGCAGCGCTGAGACCAGCGCGGCGGTGGCCATGCGCCCCGGGCGCAGCGGCCTGGGCACCCGCGCCGAGCGGCGTCCGGCCCGCGCCGCGGTGAGGTCGACGAGCTCCACCCCGCTGGTGTCGGCGGGCACGAGCAGCGCGAGCACGGCCTCGGCCGGGTCGCCGAGCTGCGGGACGCGGCGGCCGCGGGCCAGCGCCGAGCGCAGCGCCGGAGCGAGCTCGGCGTCGGTGCGGGCCCACGGCGCGAGCCGGGCGCCCTCGAGCACGGCGGCGTTGGCCCGCCCGTGACCGGGGATGCACCGGTAGCTCACGGCGGGCAGGCCGGCCACGAGCGCCTCGGTGTAGGACAGGCCACCGGCGTTCTGCACCAGCACGTCGGCCACGCTCAGCAGCTCGTGCACGTCGCTGCGCCAGCCCAGCGCCACCGCACCGGGCACCTGGGCCACGCTGGCGCGCAGCTCCTCGTTGCGACCGCACAGCACCATCGGCACCAGACCGGCCTCGCCCACGCGGGCCGCGCTCTCCGCGACGTCGCCGAGCCCGAGGGAGCCGGCCACCAGCAGCGCCACCCGGCGCGAGGGGTCGATGCCCAGCTCCTCGCGCAGCTGCGCACCGCGCTCAGCGGGGACCCGGGTGAACCTCTCGGGCACCAGCGGACCCACCGCGGTCATGGCCACGCCGTAGTCGCGGCGGCCCTGGCGGGCGGTGGCCTCGGTGACGGTCCAGTGGTGGTCGACGCCGGAGTGGATCCACGAGCGGTGCGCGGCGGGGTCGCACAGGTAGGTGACCACCGGCACGCGCAGGCGGCCGCGCTCGCGCAGGCTGCCCAGCGCCTGGCTGGCCAGGGGGTAGGTCGAGACGACCAGGGAGTACGGCCGGCGCCGGGACCAGCGCTGCAGGCGCCAGCAGCTGGTGCGGCACAGCAGCATCAGCAGGAAGCGCCAGAAGCGGGAGTCCTCCAGCACGCCGAACAGCCACTCGAAGAGGGCGGGGACGCGGCCCACGCTCTGCGTGTAGCCCTGGCGCAGGAACAGCGCCGCGCCCGGCACGAGGGCGCGCAGGTGGTCCTCCACGTCGACGTGCACGCCGAGCGCGCGCAGGCGCTGCGCCAGCTCGTTCGCGGCGCCGTCGTGGCCCGCTCCGACGCTGCCGGAGACGACGAGGACGCTGGCCCACGGCTCGGGCTCGACCTGCGGGCCGCCCAGGGGCTCGACCGGGGGATCGACCGGGGGCTTCAGCACAGCTCCTCCTCAGGGGAGTGGGGTGTCACTCGGGTGGTCTTCGAAGGGTCGGCCCCGGGGGCCTCCCCGGCCGTGAGGCGCGCCAGCATGACGACGGCGGAGATCATGACCAGCATGCCGAGCAGCTGCACGACGCGGGCGCCGTCACCCGCGGAGAGCCGCTCGCCGAAGGCGGCGGCTCCCACCACGGCGGCGGCGACCGGCTCGGCGATGGTGATGGCCGGCTGGGAGGCGGTGAGCACGCCGACGCGGTAGCTGGACTGGTTGAGGACGACGCCGGTGGCACCGGCCAGCACGAGCGCCCACAGCGGCCACGTGCCGAGCACGCTGAGCAGCCCGTCGGCCTCGTAGCGGCCGGTGGCCTCCTTGAGCAGCGCCCCCGCCAGGCCCAGCGCGGTGCCTCCGCCCAGGCCGAGCAGCAGCGCCCGGTACCGACCGCTGCCGGCGCGGGACAGCGCCGCCGCCACCAGCACCACGCCCGCACCGACGACCGCGCAGGTGCGCAGCGCGTCCGGCTGGGCCACCTCGCTGCCCCCGCCGGGCCGCGCGGAGACCAGGAACACGGCCAGGCCGACGACGACCGCCACGGCCCACAGCCACTCCAGCAGCGGAGGCCGCCGCCCCTCCACCAGCACCGACAGCGGCAGCGCCAGCAGCAGGCCGGTGACCAGCAGCGGCTGCACCACCAGCAGCGCCCCCTCGGACAGGGCCACCGTCTGCAGCGCCGCGCCGGCCAGCCCGAAGACCAGCCCGAGCAGCCACAGCGGCTGGCGCAGCAGGGCCAGCACCAGGCGCACCCCGGTGCCGCTGCCCTCGGGTGCGCTGGAGGCGGCCCGGTGCTGGGTCACCGTGGAGCTGGCGAAGCACGTGGCGGCCGCCAGTGCGAGGACGACGGGCAGCACTCAGACCGCCCCCCGCTGCGCACCGGAGCGGGTGCGCTCGTCGGGGTGCAGGTCGGGCACCACCGCCGCGATGGCGATGACCCCGGCCACCATGAGCAGGGCCCCGGCCACCTGACCGGCCAGGGGCAGCGCCCCCACGGCGAGGTGCTCGGCGAACGCGGTGGCGCCGATGGCGGAGGCCACCGCGGGCTCGGCGATGGAGTGCGCCGGCTGGGAGGCCGACAGGTGCCCGGCGGCGTACCCGGCCTGCGTGGCGATCAGCCCGGCGACGCCCGTGAGCACCACCCCGGCGAAGGCCGGGTCGAGCAGCGCCTCCAGCGGTCCGCGGCCCAGGAGCCCGACAACCTGCTTGAGCAGCGCGCTGGAGACGCCGATGAGGGCCCCTCCGGACAGGCCGAGCAGCAGCGCCTTGCGCTGGCGCAGCACCGTCTCCCCCAGCAGCGCGGCCAGCAGCGCCAGCGCGGTCCAGCCGCCGGCGGTGACGAGGAGGTGCCCCTGGCGCGCCACCGGGACCCCGCGGTCGGGGTCGGCCGCCACGACGAACAGCGTCAGGCCCGCGAGCACGGCCAGCGCCGCCAGCACCTCACCGCGGCCGGGCATCCGCCGGGCCAGCGCGTCCGACAGGGGCAGCGCCAGCAGCAGCCCCAGCAGGAGGATCGGCTGGACGACCACCAGCGCGCCGCGGCTCAGCGCCAGGGCCTGCAGCACCAGCGCGGCGACGGCGGCCACGAGGCCCACCAGCCACAGGGGGCTGCGCGCCAGTCGCACCACCAGCCGCAGCGGGGAGGTGCCCGCCGCCTCGTCGGAGCTGTCCACCGCGGCGCGGTGCTGGGCGACGGTGGACAGCGCGAAGCACGCCGCCGAGGCCAGGGCCAGCCAGACGTCGGCCCTCACGGCGCCACCACCGACGCGCGACCCGCCGTCGTCGTCGTGGGGATCCCGAGGTGCTCGGACAGCGGGCGCAGCTCCCAGCCGCGGTCGCGGACGGCGGCCACGACGCCCGGGAGCGCGGCGACCGCGTCGCGCCAGGAGCCGGGCGCGGAGGTGCAGTCGGAGTCGTGCAGGAGCACCGTGCCGCCGCCGCCGGCGGGACCGGGGGCGTCGCGGTCCAGGCCGGCCAGCACCGTGGCGGTGACGCGCTCGTGGCCGTGGCCCAGCCAGTCCCGACCCCAGGCCGTCCACAGGACCGGGCGCAGGCGCGCCGCGCGCGCCGCGAGCAGGGTGCCGCCCGAGACGGCGCCGTAGGGCGGCCGCGTGAAGCGCAGACCCGCCTCGACGTCCACCGCGTCCAGGCCGCTCGCCACCGCGTCGCGGACCACCGCCGCGCGGGCGCCCTCGAGGTCGGCCACGAGGGCGGGTGCGGTGCGGGCCAGGTGGTTGCGGTGGGCGTGGCCGTGCAGGGCCACCTCGTGCCCGTCGGCCAGGAGCGCCGCGACCGCGCCGGGGTGGCGCTCCACCTGGCTGCCCAGCAGGAAGAACGTGGCGCGCACGCCGAGCGCGTCCAGGGCCCGCCGCACCGCCGGGGTCCCCTCGGGGTGCGGTCCGTCGTCGAAGGTGAGGGCCACGCCGCCGGGCGCTCCGCGGCCGAGCAGACCGGGGACCACGCGCTCGCGCCAGCGGCCGCGGCCGAGCACCGAGGGGCCGGCGTGCCCGACCACGGCGGCACCGGCGAGGACGGCGGCCAGCGCGACGGGCCTCACCGGGCGCTCCCGTCGCTGCCCGCGGCGGTGGCGTCACCGGCGGAGTCGGCGTCGGCGGCGTCGTCGACCACGAGGTAGCCGGCGCCGCGGGAGGTGCGGATGCTCTCCCGGCCGAAGGGCCGGTCGACCTTCTCGCGCAGGCGCCGCACGTGGACCTCCACCACGTTGGACGCGCCGTCGTAGGCGGAGTCCCACACGTGGTCGATGAGGTGGCTGCGCGACAGCACCTGGCCCGGGTGGCGCATGAGCTCGGCGAGCAGGGCGAACTCCTTGCTGGTCAGCTCCACCGGCGTCCCGTCGCGCTCGACGCGGCGGCTGCCCGGGTCCAGCTCGAGGTCACCCACGCGCATCACCGCGGGGCGCGGGACGGCGCCGCGGCGCACCAGGGCGCGCACGCGGGCGAAGAGCTCGTCCAGGGCGAACGGCTTGGTGAGGTAGTCGTCGGCGCCGCTGTCGAGGCCCCGGACGCGATCGGCGACGTCGGCCCGGGCGGTCAGCATGAGGATCGGGGCCCACCGGCTGCGCTCGCGCAGCTGCCGGGCCACCTCGAAGCCGTTCGGCGCCGGGATCATCGCGTCCAGCACCACGACGTCGTAGTCGTTCTCGGTGGCCGCCCACAGCCCGTCCGGGCCGGTGCCGGCCAGGTCCACCGCGTAGCCCTCCGAGGCGAGGGCCCTGCGCAGCAGCCTCGCCATCGCCGCGTCATCTTCGACGACGAGGATCCTCATGACGACAACCCCTGCGGGAGGCGTCGCGCGACGCGGCGGGCGGTCATGCTGTCCTCTCGTCGGGCTGGTGCTGGGCGGCGGACGCAGCAGCGCTCTGGGAGCGCGCTGGACGCCACGTCATGCAGGGTCGAGTGAGAGGGTGCCCGGTGCAGGATGACGGAGCGGTGAACCCGCCCCGGCGCGTCGGCGGCGGCCTGCGCCGCCTGGGCCTGGGCCGGCTGCTGCCGGCGGCGCTGCGGTCCCGGCTGGCGGTGCTGTTCGCCGCGGCGGTGGCCGTGGTCATCGCCGCCGCGGTGGCGCTGCTGGCCTTCGCCACCGACCGCCAGTTCGACGCCGCCGTCGACACCGGTCTCGACACCCGCACGTCGGCGCTGCAGCAGGCCCTGGATCGCGGGGACGTGAGGGTGGTCCGGCAGGACTCTCTCGCCGAGCTGGTGGCGCCCGACGGGTCGCTGGTGGAGACCTCCCCCGCCGCGGGGGTGCTGGAGTCCCGCGGCGGCCGGGCCAGCGGCGCGTCGTTCCTGCCGGCGAAGGTGCTGGCGGAGGTGCGTGCGAACGGGGCCGTCAGCGACAGCCTCGAGCTGCCCCGCCAGGGGCGGGTGCGCTTCACGGCGACGCCGGTGTCGGTGCCCGAGGCGGGCTCGGTGCTGGTGGTGGGCACCCGGATGCGCGAGCTGGACGAGGCCGAGACGCGCCTGGTGCTGCTGTTCCTCGCGGGAGCGCCGCTGCTGGTGGCGAGCCTGGGGCTGGCGGGCTGGGTGCTGGCCGGCGCGGCCCTGCGCCCCGTCGCCGACCTCACGCGCCGCGCGGCGCGCCTGTCCGCCGCCGAGCTCGACCAGCGCCTCCCCCAGCCGCCGGGGGCCGACGAGGTGGCGGTGCTGGCGCGGACCCTCAACGGCATGCTCGACCGGCTGGAGCAGGCGGTGCGGCGCGAGCGGGAGTTCGTCGACGACGCCGCCCACGAGCTGCGCACGCCCATCGCCGTCCTGCGGGGGGAGCTGGAGCTGGCGCTGCGGCTGGGCCGGGACCTGCCCGAGGACGCCGCGGAGTCGCTGGCGGCGGCGCTCGGCGAGGCGGAGCGGCTCGAGCACCTCGCGCAGGACCTGCTGGTGCTCGCCTCGGCCGAGCGCGGCGCGAGCGCCCGCGCGGCCGTGGACCTGGCGGCCCTGGCGCAGCGCGAGGCGCCGCGCCTGGCCGCCGCGCACCCGGTGGACGTGCAGGTCAGCGGTCCCGCCGCGGTGGTCGAGGGTGACGAGCGGGCGCTGGGGCGGCTGCTGGCCAACCTCGTGGCCAACGCCGAGTCCGCGGGCGCCGCCCGGGTGCGGGTGCGCACGGCGCTGGCCGACGGCGACGGGCCGGTGCAGCTGGTGGTGGCCGACGACGGCCGGGGGTTCCCGCCCGAGCTGGTGGCCACGGCCACCGAGCGGTTCACCCGCGGGGACGCCGCGCGCACCCGCTCCTCCAGCGGCGCCGGGCTGGGCCTGGCGATCGTGGCGGCGGTGGTCAGCGACCACGGCGGCGAGCTGGAGCTCGGTCACGACGACGAGCTGGGCGGGGCGGCCGTGGTGGTGCGGCTGCCCCGGGCGCGCCGGGGCTGACCCGCCCCCTCGCCGTCCGGCTGACCGCTACCGCCAGGGCAGCCGCTCGTCGCGCAGCGGCTGGGACAGCAGGTGGAGCGCGGCGTCGCGGGGGTCCCGCCCCTCGACGAGCACCGCGGCGACCTGCTCGACCACGCCCATCGCCACCCCGGCGCCCTCGGCGAGCGCCGTGATGGACCGGGCCGTGCCCACCGCCTCCGCGGTGCCGCCCAGGCCGTCGAGCACCTCCTGCAGCGGGCGGCCCTGTGACAGGCCCACCCCGAGGCGGTGGTTGCGCGACAGCGTGGAGGCGCAGGTGGCGAAGGCGTCGCCGGCACCGGCCAGCCCGGCCACGGTCGCGGCGGAGCCGCCCAGGGCCACCACGAGCCGCGTCACCTCGGCCAGCCCGAGGGCGATCACCGACGCCTTGGCGTTGTCCCCCAGGCCCAGCCCCTCGGCCAGCCCCACGCCCACCGCGAGGAGGTTCTTCGCGGCCCCGGCCACCTCCACGCCCACCACGTCGCGAGCAGTGAACGGCCGGAAGTAGTCGGTGGCGCACAGCGCCGCGACCCGGTCGGCCACCTGCTCGTGCGCCGACGCCACCACGGTGGCGCAGGGACGGCGCTCGGCGATCTCCCGGGCGAGGTTGGGCCCGGACACCACCGCGTAGGGCAGGTCGCCGAGGACCTCCGCCACCAGCTCGCTGACGCGCAGGTGCGTCTCCAGCTCCAGACCCTTGAGCAGGCTCACCACGGCGGGCCGGCCGGCGCCCAGGTGGGGCGCCGCGGCCCCCAGCACGCCGCGCAGCCGCTGGACCGGCACGGCGAGGACGACGTCGTCGGCGCCCTCGAGCGCCGCGGCGAGGTCGGTGGTGCCGCTGACCCCGCTGGGCAGGCGCAGCCCGCGCAGGTAGCGCGAGTTGGCGTGCTCGCGGGTGATCTCGTCGGTGACCGCGGCGTCGCGCCCCCACACGACCACGCGGGCGCCGGGGTCGGCGTCGGCCACCAGCTGCGCGAACGTCGTCCCCCAGCTGCCGGCCCCGAGGACGACGACGCGGCGGCCGTCCCCGCTGCCGCTGAGCGCGCTCATGCGGGTCCCTCGACCTCGGGGCGCGCGGCGGGCGGGACCGGCCCACCGCCGACGGCCGGCCGCCGGGTGCCGGTGCGCGGGTCCCAGCGGGGCGGGACGGGCTCGCCGCGCAGCTGCGAGAGCAGCTCGGCGACGGCGTCCACCACCAGCTCGGTGACCTCCCGCAGCACTGCCTGGGTCAGGGGGCGGCCCTGGTAGGCGGACAGGTCCAGCGGCTCCCCCACGAGCGCCCGCATGGTGGGCCGGGGGAAGAGGCGGGGCCGGCCCTGGCGCGGCAGGAGCTGCTGGGGCCCCCACTGGGCCAGCGGCACGAGCGGGGCCCCCGTGGTCAGCGCCAGGCGCGCCGCGCCGGTCTTGCCGACCATGGGCCAGCCGTCCGGGTCCTTGGTGAGGGTCCCGTCGGGGAAGATCACCACCCGGTCACCGCCGCGGACCGCGTCCACGGCGTGCTGCAGGGCCACGGCGGCGTCCCCGGTGCCGCGGCTGACCGGGACCCCGCGCATGGTGCGCAGCACCCCGCCCAGCACCGGCACCCCGAAGAGGCTCTCCTTGGCCAGGATCCGCGGCACGGGGCCGGCGGCCACGAGCACGTCCGCCAGCGTCACCGGGTCGAGCCAGGAGACGTGGTTGGCAGCGATGACGCAGCCGCCGTCGGGGAGGTTCTCCAGCCCCCGCCACTCGTGGCGCGAGACGGTGCGCAGCACGCTGCGGACCAGCAGCGCTGCAGCTCCGAGGGGGACGCCCAGGCCGGGCTGCACGAGGGACACGGCTGCCGAGGCTAGCCGGAGGCGCCCGCCCCCGGCTGCGCGGGCACCCGCCGCCCGGGCTGGCAGGATCGTCGGGTGCTCCAGGACACCTGTCGGGACGGCTCGAGCGGCTCGAGCGGCTCGAGCGGCCCGGTGTGGCGCCTCCTCATGCCCGTCAAGGGCGGACCGACGGCCAAGAGCCGCCTGGCCGACGTCGTCCGCCGCGTGCCGGGGCTTGCCGAGGCCGTCGCGCTGGACTCGGTGGAGGCGGCGCTGGCCTGCCCGCGCGTGGCGTCCGTGCACGTGGTCTGCGCCGACGTGGGGCGCGGTGAGCGCCTCGCCGCGCTCGGCGCCCGGGTGGTGCGCGAGTCCGCCCCGGGCAGCGGCCTGCTCGCGGCCCTCGACGAGGGCCTGGCCGCGCTGCGCGCCGGCGCGCCCGACGGGCCGGACGGGCCGGGAAGGGACGACGACGCCGTCGCCGTCCTGCTCGCCGACGTGCCGAGCCTGCGCCCGGCCGACCTGGCGGCGGCCCTCGACGAGGCCCTCGCCGTGGTCGCGGCCGGGGGCACCGCCGCCGTGCCGGACGCCGACGGGACGGGGACGGTGCTGCTCGCCGGGCGCCTGCGCGGCCCGGCGGGCGGTCTGCTGAGGCCCCGCTTCGGGCCGGGGTCGGCGCTCGCGCACCGCCGCGACGGCGCGGTGCCGGTCGGCCTGGGGCTGGCGCGGCTGCGCCGCGACGTGGACACCCCCGCCGAGCTGGACGAGGCGAGGGCCCTCGGGCTCGGGCCCCGCACCGCGCGCGCCCTGGAGGGCTGCCCGCGGCGCGAGGCCTGCGCCTGACCCCTGACGACCGGAGCCCGAGCGGGGCTCAGACCCGGGCGGGCTCCTCGTCGCGCACGGCCTGCGCGCCCAGGGCCGCGAGCTTGTCCGCGAAGTGCTCGTAGCCGCGGTCGATGAGGTCGATGCCGTGCACGCGGGAGGTGCCGTCAGCGGCGAGGGCCGCGATGAGGTGGCTGAACCCGCCGCGCAGGTCCGGCACGGTGATGTCGGTCCCCTGCAGGCGCGTGGGGCCGGAGACCACGGCGGAGTGGCGGAAGTCCTGCGCGCCGAAGCGGCACGGGGTGGACCCCAGGCACTCGCGGTACACCTGGATGGTCGCGCCCATCCGCACGAGGGCGTCGGTGAAGCCGAGCCGGTTCTCGTAGACCGTCTCGTGCAGGATCGACAGGCCCTGCGCCTGGGTGAGGGCGACGACGAGCGGCTGCTGCCAGTCGGTCATGAAGCCGGGGTGCACGTCGGTCTCGAGCGCGATGGAGCGCAGCGGGCCGCCGGGGTGGGTGAAGCGGATGCCGGAGTCGTCGACGTCGAAGGCGCCGCCGATCTTCCGGAAGGTGTTGAGGAAGGTCATCATGTCGGGCTGGCGCGCGCCCTCCACGTAGACGTCACCGCCGGTGGCCAGCGCCGCGGAGGCCCAGCTGGCGGCCTCGATGCGGTCGGGCAGGGCGCGGTGCTCGTACCCGGTGAGGGAGTCGACGCCCTCGATGCGGATGACGCGGTCGGTGTCGACGCTGATGATCGCGCCCATCTTCTGCAGCACCGCGATGAGGTCGAGCACCTCGGGCTCGACGGCGGCGTTGCGCAGCTCGGTGACGCCCTCGGCGCGCACGGCCGTCAGCAGCACCTGCTCCGTCGTCCCGACGCTGGGGTAGGGCAGGGCGATGCGCGTGCCGCGCAGGCGGCGCGGGGCGGACAGCGCGATGCCGGAGGGGCGCTTGTCCACCACGGCGCCGAACTGGCGCAGCACGTCGAGGTGGTAGTTGATGGGGCGGTCCCCGATGCGGCAGCCGCCGAGGTCGGGGATGAAGGCCTCGCCCAGGCGGTGCACCAGCGGGCCGCAGAAAAGCACCGGGATGCGGCTGGATCCGGCGTGGGCGTCGATGTCGGCCACGGCCGCCACCTCGACGTCGGCCGGGTCGAGGACGAGCTCGCCGTCCTCGGCGCCCTCGGAGACGCGCACGCCGTGCAGCTCCAGCAGGCCGCGGACCACCGCGACGTCGCTGATGTCCGGCACGTTGCGCAGGCGGGAGGTGGTCTCGCCCAGCAGGGAGGCCACCATCGCCTTGGTCACGAAGTTCTTGGCGCCTCGCACGGCGACGCTGCCCTTCAGGGGCGCGCCACCGGTGACGGTCAGAGTGCTGCTCATGGGTCCCCTCGTGTTCGCCCCTCGAGCGCGCGGGACGCGCGGCCGGCCGCTGGGGCGTCCAACAAGTCTGCACCAGGTCTGCACCGGGGCAGAACGGGCGGTGACCACCCGGTGCGTCACCAGGTGGTCACCGCCCGCTCACGGGCCGACCGGGGTCGACGGCGTCGACCGGGGCGAGGTCAGGAGAGCACGGGCAGCGTGGCCGGCTTCCAGCTCGGGCGGGCCGCCTCGAAGGCGTCGATGTCGGCCTCGTGGCGCAGGGTGAGGCCGATGTCGTCCAGGCCCTCCATGAGGCGCCAGCGGGTGTAGTCGTCCACCTGGAAGGTGAAGACCGAGGTGCCGCAGGTGGCGGTCTTCTCGGCCAGGTCCACCGTGACCGTGGCGCCGGGGTCGTTGTCCAGCAGCTTCCACAGCTGCTCGACGTCCTCCTGCGTCATCTGCCCGGCCAGCAGCCCCTGCTTGCCGGAGTTGCCGCGGAAGATGTCGGCGAACCGGGAGCTGAGCACCACGCGGAAGCCGTAGTCCTTGAGGGCCCAGACGGCGTGCTCGCGGGAGGAGCCGGTGCCGAAGTCGGGACCGGCGACCAGCACCGACCCGTTCCGGAAGGCGTCCTGGTTGAGCACGAAGGTCGGGTCGTTGCGCCACGCGGCGAACAGGCCGTCCTCGAAGCCGGTCTTGGTGACCCGCTTGAGGTAGACCGCCGGGATGATCTGGTCGGTGTCGACGTTGCTGCGGCGCAGCGGCACGCCGACGCCGGTGTGGGTGGTGAAGGGCTCCAGGGCCATGTCAGTTCCTCGGGCTCGTCAGCGGGGTGGCGCTCAGACCAGGGCCGGCTGGGCGGCCGGGGCGAGGTCGGCGGGGCTGGACAGGGTGCCGCGGACGGCGGTGGCGGCGGCCACGGGGACGGAGACGAGGTGCGTGCGCCCGCCCTTGCCCTGGCGGCCCTCGAAGTTGCGGTTGGACGTGCTGGCCGCGCGCTCGCCGACGGCGAGCTGGTCGGGGTTCATGCCCAGGCACATGGAGCAGCCCGCGCCGCGCCACTCACCGCCGGCGTCGAGGAAGACCTGGTCCAGGCCCTCCTCCATGGCCTGCAGGCGCACCCGCACGGAGCCGGGCACCACCATGAGGCGCACGCCCTCGGCGACCTTGCGGCCCTTGAGCACGTCGGCGGCGACGCGCAGGTCCTCGATGCGGCCGTTGGTGCAGGAGCCGATGAAGACGGTGTCGACGGCGATCTCGCGCATCGGCGTGCCCGCGGCCAGGCCCATGTACTCCAGGGAGCGCTCGGCGGCGGCGCGCTGGCCCTCGTCGGTCATCTGCGCGGGGTCGGGGACCGAGCCGCTCAGCGGCACGCCCTGGCCGGGGTTGGTGCCCCAGGTGACGAACGGCTCCAGGTCGGCCGCGGAGATGACCACCTCGGCGTCGAAGACGGCGTCGTCGTCGGTGACCAGCTCGCGCCAGCTCTCCACCGCCGCGTCCCAGTCGGCGCCCTTCGGCGCGTGGGGCTTGTCCTGGATGTAGGCGAAGGTCTTCTCGTCCGGCGCGATCATGCCGGCGCGGGCGCCGGCCTCGATCGACATGTTGCAGATGGTCAGGCGCGACTCCATGGACAGCGCCCGGATGGCCTCGCCGCGGTACTCGAGCACGTAGCCCTGCCCGCCACCGGTGCCGATCTTGGCGATCACCGCGAGGATGATGTCCTTGCTGGTGGTGCCCTCGGGCAGCTCGCCGTCGACCGTGATGGCCATGGTCTTGAACGGGGCCAGCGGCAGCGTCTGGGTGGCGAGCACGTGCTCGACCTCGGAGGTGCCGATGCCGAAGGCCAGCGCGCCGAACGCGCCGTGCGTGGAGGTGTGGGAGTCGCCGCAGACGATGGTCATGCCCGGCTGGGTCAGGCCGGTCTGCGGGCCGACGACGTGGACGATGCCCTGGTCGACGTCGCCCAGGGAGTGGATGCGGACGCCGAACTCCTTCGCGTTGCGGCGCAGGGTGTCGACCTGGGTGCGGCTGACGAGGTCCGCGATCGGCTTGTCGATGTCCACCGTGGGGATGTTGTGGTCCTCGGTGGCGATCGTCAGGTCGGGGCGGCGCACGGGGCGGCCGGCCTCGCGCAGGCCGTCGAACGCCTGCGGGCTGGTGACCTCGTGGATGAGGTGCAGGTCGATGTAGAGCAGGTCGGGCTCGCCCGCCGCTCCCTTGCGCACCACGTGCGCGTCCCAGACCTTCTCGGCCAGCGTGCGTCCCACTGCGTCCTCCCACATCCGGTGCTGCCCGTCACGGCGTGTCGCCAGCTGGCTTGCGCTCTCAGCATTTGAGACGGGAGTATCGAGCCGTGGACAAGTCTAGCGGAGTCGGCGTCCTGGACAAGGCCGTCGGCGTGCTCACCGCGCTCGAGGCCGGCCCGCTGTCCCTCGCGCAGCTCGTCAGCGCCACGCAGCTGTCCCGGCCGACCGCCCACCGCCTCGCCGTCGCCCTCGAGCACCACCGCCTCGTGGCGCGGGACCTCCAGGGCCGCTTCGTGCTGGGCGCGCGCCTCGGCGAGCTCGCCGCGGCCGCCGGGGAGGACCGCCTGCTGGCCAGCGCGGGCCCGGTGCTCGTGGCCCTGCGCGACTCCGCGCACGAGAGCGCGCAGCTCTACCGGCGCCAGGGCGACGTGCGGGTGTGCGTCGCCGCCGTCGACAGGCCCGGACCGGGCCTGCGCGACTCCGTGCCCGTGGGCGCGTCCCTGTCCATGCACGCGGGATCGGCCGCGCAGGTGCTGCTCGCCTGGGAGGACCCGGAGCGCCTGCACCGCGGCCTGTCCGGCGCGGCCTTCACGGCCGCCGGGCTCGCGGCGGTGCGGCGGCGGGGCTGGGCCAGCTCCGCCGCCGAGCGCGAGGACGGCGTGGCGTCCGTCTCGGCGCCGGTGCGCTCCCCCGCCGGGCGGGTGGTGGCCGCGGTGTCGGTCTCCGGGCCGCTACAGCGCCTGGGTCGCCAGCCGGGCCGCCTGCACGCCGAGGCCGTGCTCGCGGCGGCCTCCCGCCTCTCGGACGCCCTGGCCCGCTCCGCCTGACCGCGCCTCGCGCCGCAGCCGAAAGCCCGGCTGCGGCAGGCGTGAACACGAAAGAAGAGGCCCGGTGCGCATCTGCGCACCGGGCCTCAGGTGTAGCCCCGACGGGATTCGAACCCGCGCTACCGCCTTGAGAGGGCGGCGTGCTAGGCCACTACACAACGGGGCCGCTGGGGTACCAGGACTCGAACCTAGACTAAGGGAATCAGAATCCCTTGTGCTGCCAATTACACCATACCCCACCCGGTCACCTGGGGTTCTCACCCTCGGTGACCGAAGCACTGGCACTGCCTCGAAGTCCGGCCTGCAGACCGTCCCGCGTGACCGCGCCGAGGGAAGACTCTACCCGAGGTGGGACCGAGAGCCGAACCAGCCCCCTCCGACGGGCGAGCCACGCCGTCCCGAGCACGACCAGCACGAAGCCCAGGACGTCCAGGAGCACCAGCTGGGGAGACGCCGACGTGCTCGCCAACGACTCCCCCAGCCCGCCGGCGAGCACCGTCGGCACGAACACGACGACGTTGTTGACGGCGTGGAAGGCGATGCCCGCCTCGAGCCCACCCGTGCGCCACGCGAGGTACGACGCGGTGAGGCCGAAGAGGAACCTGTCGGCGTAGAGCCACGGGTCCTGGTCGCCGTGGGCGAAGGCGAACGCCGCCGCGGACACCAGCGCCGCCACCACCGCCCCCACCACGGGCCGGCGGAACCACGAGCCGACGGCCTGGCTCATCCACCCGCGGAAGAGGTGCTCCTCCCCCGCCGCCTGCAGCGGCGTGGTGAGGAGGACGACGACGACGAGCACGGCCGTCGAGGCGGCGCTGCGCTGGTCGCCCGAGCCGAACGGCTGCTCGCCGGCGGCCAGCGCCAGCATCCCCAGCCCGAGCACGCTGGTGCCCACCACCGCGGCGGGCACCAGCGCGGACAGCAGCAGCCACCTCCAGCGCGTGCGGCCGACCACGGAGGCCTGCCAGCGCGGCGCGATGCCGTGCCCGACGCGCACGGCCGCCCAGCTGAGCGGGATGAGCGCCGCCAGGACGAGGTTGTTGGCGAGGAAGGCCACCGGGCTGGAGAGCAGCTCGGACTCAGTGGGCGGACGCCCCAGCACCGCGCTGGCGACGGTCGCGGCCGCGAGCCCCAGCCCGACGAGCACCACGAGGCCGCCCAGCACCACGGCGGCCCCCACCAGGGGGCGCCACCAGCGGTGCCGGGGCCCGCGCAGCAGCTGCGGGTAGGGGCGCGGGCCCCAGCGCACCTGCTCGTCGCGCTCGTCGGGGGTCACCCCAGGGAGGCCCTCAGCGCGCGCAGGCGCTCCAGGGAGCTCCCACGGCCCAGCAGCTCCATCGACTCGAACAGCGGCGGCGAGACGCGCCGGCCGGTGACGGCCACGCGCAGCGGCCCGAAGGCGAACTTGGGCTTGACGCCCAGCCCGTCCACGAGCGCCTCGCGCAGCGCGGCCTCCAGCGCGACGGCCGTCCAGGCGTCGTCGTCGAGCCGCTCCAGGGCCGCGGTGCTCGCGTCGAGCACGTCGGCGGCCTCGGGCCGCAGCGACGCCCGGGCGTCCTCCTCGACCACGAGCGCGTCGTCGTCGACGAAGAGGAAGCCGAGCATCGGCGCGGCCTCGCCGAGCAGCACCATGCGCTCCTGCACCAGCGGAGCGGCCGCCGTCAGCACCTCGAGCTGGCGCTGCGACGGCTCGGCCGGGAGCACGCCGTCGGACTGCAGCCGGGCGAGCACCCGGTCGCGGAAGTCGTCGGCGGGCAGCAGCCGCATGTGGGCCGCGTTGATGGCCTCGGCCTTCTTGAGGTCGAACCGCGACGGGCTCGCGACGACGTCGGCGATGTCGAACGCCCCGACCATCTCGGCGGGCGTGAAGACGTCGCGGTCGGGCCCGATCGACCAGCCCAGCAGCGCGAGGTAGTTGAGCAGCCCCTCGGGAAGGAACCCGCGGTCGCGGTGGACGAAGAGGTTGGACTCCGGGTCCCGCTTGGACAGCTTGCGGTTGCCCTCCCCCATGACGTACGGCAGGTGCCCGTACAGGGGCGTGACGTGCGCCGTCCCGATGGCCTTGAGCGCGTCGAAGAGCGCCAGCTGCCGGGGCGTGGAGGAGAGCAGGTCCTCACCGCGCAGCACGTGGGTGATGCCCATGAGCGCGTCGTCGACGGGGTTGACCAGCGTGTACAGCGGCGTGCCGTCGGCGCGGGCCACCACGTAGTCGGGCACCGATCCGGCGGGGAAGCGCACCTCGCCGCGCACGAGGTCGTGGAAGGAGTGGTCTCCGTCGGGCATCCGCAGGCGCCACACGTGCTGGCGACCGGCCGCCCGGAACTGCTCCTTCTCGGCCTCGGTGGTGTCGCGGTCGGCGTTGTCGTAGCCGCGCTGGGGGTCCTCCCCCGCGGCCCGGCGGCGCTCGGCGGCCTCCTCCGGGGTGGAGAACGACTCGTAGACGTACCCGCCCTCGACGAGCTTGGCGAGGACGTCGGCGTAGAGCGCGCTGCGCTGGGACTGCCGGTACGGCTCGTGCGGGCCGCCGACCTCCACGCCCTCGTCCCAGTCCAGGCCCAGCCAGCGCAGCGCCTCCACCATCTGGTGGTAGCTCTCCTCGCTGTGGCGGGCGAGGTCGGTGTCCTCGATGCGCAGGACGAACGTGCCGCCGGTGTGCCGGGCGTAGGCCCAGTTGAACAGGGCCGTGCGCAGGAAGCCCACGTGGGGCACGCCGGTCGGGGACGGCGCGATGCGCACCCTGACCGGGCCCGCGCCCGCCGTCGTCGTCGGGGTCGTGGGGGTCTCGCTCATCGCCGCACCACCGGGTTGCTGAGGGTGCCGATGCCCTCGACCTCGACCTCGACCCGCTGGCCCTCGCGCAGCTGCCCGACGCCGGCGGGGGTGCCGGTGAGGATGACGTCGCCGGGCAGCAGCGTGAAGGCGCGGCTGGCGGTGGCGACGAGCTCGGCGACGCCGAAGACCATGTCCCCGGTGGTGCCGTCCTGCACGGTCCTCCCGTCGAGGCGGGTGGTCAGGCGCAGGTCCTCGACGTCCTCGAGGGTGAGGTCCGGGACGATGTACGGGCCGAGCGGCTTGGAGGAGTCGAAGCCCTTGGCGCGTGCCCACTGCCCGTCGCCCTTCTGCCAGTCGCGCGCGGTGACGTCGTTGGCGACGGTGTAGCCGAAGACCACCTCGGCCACCCGGTCCTCGGGGACGTCCTTGCAGACGCGCCCGATGACGACGGCGAGCTCGCCCTCGTAGTCCACGCGCTCCGAGCCCTCCGGCATGACGATCGGGTCTCCGGGGCCGATGACGGCGGTGTTGGGCACGAGGAACATCAGGGGCTTCTCGGGCAGCTCGTTGCCCATCTCGCGGGCGTGGTCGGCGTAGTTGCGGCCGATGCCCACGACCTTGCTGCGCGGGATGACCGGCGCGAGCAGGCGGGCGTCGGCCAGCGGCACGCGCTCGCCGGTCGGCTGCAGCGGGGCGTAGAGCGGGTCGCCGACGACGACGTGGATCACCTCCTCACCGGCCTCCCCCTCGACGAGGCCGAACCTCGGGTCGTCTCCGGTGGTGAACCTGGTGATGCGCACCCGTCAAGCCTAGATCGGACGCGAGTCCGCGCTCCCTCCCCCCGGGCGTGATCACAGGCGTTGGGCATCCGTCGCTCCCTCGGCGGGCTCCGGGCTGGGCAGGCTGAGTTCCGGTGGGCAGGTTGAGTTCCGCTTCCGGGCCTGGAAGCGGAACTCAGCCTGCCCACCGGACGTGAACCTGCCCGGCTCAGCGCGGCGAACGGGCTGGGGCCCGCAGCCACAGCCTGGGGGCGCCCCCGCGCCGACCCGGCACGTCGACGACGACCGGCAGCTCCGCGCCCGCCAGCTGCGCCCTCCGGACCGCGGCCACCTCGAGCACCTCGCGCCGGCACGCCTCCGGCTCACTGGTCAGGCGCCGGTGGGAGAAGCGGACGGTCTGGATGCCGACGCCGGCCACGCGCGCGTCGCGGGTGATGTCCCGCTCCCGCTGCCACGGCGAGTCGTGGTAGGCGCGGCCGTCGAGCTCGATGGCGAGCGCTGCTGTCTCGTCGTAGCAGTCGAGGACGGACAGCTGGCCAGCAGCGAGCACCTCCACCTGGCGGTGCAGGTGCTCGAAGGCGGGTCCGGTGAAGACGTGGTCGTAGCCCCACAGCTCCAGCTCGCTGCGGCAGCCGGCCACGATCTTCCCCACGAGCTGGCGCAGCTCGCCGGCCCCCGCCACCTGCCGGCGCGCGGTGAGCTCGTCCTCCAGGTCAGCGGCCGTCAGCAGCTGCTTCCTCACGCCGACCAGCGCCGGTGCCCGCTGGTCGCTGCCGCTCAGCAGCGGCCAGCTCTCCACGACCGCGCGCTGGGCGGAGACCACCTCGAGACCCTCGCGCACCACGCGGCCGGGCTCGGCCCGGCTGCGGTGGAGCTCCAGCCGCCAGGCGCCTGTTGCGGGGACCGTGCGGCGTCGCGGGTGCGGGACGGTGACGTGGACCGCAGCCGATGCCACGTCCTCGGGCACGGGCAGCCCGTGCAGCTCGAGCGCGCTGGTGTGGGACAGGGCGCTCGGCGCCCCGGCGAAGATCAGCGCCGACCGGGCACGGTCTCGTGGCGCGTCCACCCGCTCTGGGAGGGCGAGGACGCCCGGCAGGACCCTGACCACAGCTCCGGACGCCACCGCTCGAGCGACGGCGCCGGTGCTGCACGCCGCCGCCAGCTGCGCCCACGGTGCTGTGCCGCCGAGGCGCTCGAGCACAGCGGGGACGCGAGATGCGGGCGGCACCGCGCCAGCGTCTCCGCTGACGTGCTGACCCGGTGATGTCGGCGGGCCACCTGTGGACGACGACGCCACCCGAAGGCGCCACACCGGAGCTGTGGGCGGCTGACGGGCTCCGGGCTGGGCAGGCTGAGTTCCGGTGGGCAGGCTGAGTACCGGTTCCGGGCCTGGAAGCGGAACTCAGCCTGCCCACCGGACGTGAGCCTGCCCAGTCAGCGCCGGCTCGAGGTCCGGGGTCAGCAACCGGGTCAGCGGGCGGTGGCGCGGACCTGGTCGACGCCCTTGTTGGCCAGCGCGTCGGCGGCCTCGTTGCCGGGGTCGCCGGCGTGGCCCTTGACCCAGCGCCACTGCACGTCGTGGCGGGCGACGGCGTCGTCGAGGGCCCGCCACAGCTCGGCGTTCTTCACCGGCTGCTTGGACGCGGTGCGCCACCCGTTGCGCTTCCACCCGGCGATCCAGCTCTGGATGCCCTGCATGACGTAGGTCGAGTCGACGTGCAGCAGCACCGTCGAGCGCCGCTTCAGCGCGCCGAGCCCCTCGATGACCGCCGTGAGCTCCATGCGGTTGTTCGTCGTGGCCGCCTCGCCGCCGAAGAGCTCCTTGGTGTGCTCCCCGGAGCGCATGAGCACGCCCCAGCCGCCCACGCCCGGGTTGCCCTTGCAGGCGCCGTCGGTCCACATCTCGACGACGGGCTGCTCCTCGCTCACGCCGGTGACGCGGTGGACGTCGCCGGGGAGGCGCCGGGCACCGGGGCGCCGGACTTGAGGAGCCCGTACGTGATGCCGTCCACCAGGGCCTGCCAGGAGGCCTCGACGAGGTTGGGCGCCACGCCCACCGTCGTCCAGGTGGCCCGCCCGTCGGTGGTGTCGATGAGCACGCGCGTGGTGGCGTCGGTGCCCGCGTCGGCGTCGAGGATGCGCACCCGGAAGTCGGTCAGGTCGAGCCCGGCGATCTGCGGGTAGACGGGGATGAGCGCCTGCCGCAGCGCGGCGTCGAGGGCGTTGACGGGGCCGTTGCCCTCGCCGGTGGCGACGAGCCGCCGCCCGCCGGCGTGCAGCTTCACGGTGGCCTCCGACGTGGGGCCGGTGCCCTTGCCGTGCTCGATGAACGCGCGCCAGCTCTCCACCTCGAAGTAGCTGGGGCGGGCACCGTCGCGGACCTCGCGCAGCAGCAGGTCGAAGCTGGCGTCGGCGGCCTCGAAGGTCCACCCGGCCAGCTCGAGCTCCTTGACCCGGGCGACGGCGCGGGAGAGCACGTCCTGGTCACCGGCGAGGTCGTGGCCGAGCTCGCGGCCCTTCAGCTCGATGGAGGCGCGCCCGGCCATGTCGGAGACGAGCATCCGCATGTCGTTGCCGACGGCGGTCGGGTCGGTGTGCTGGTAGAGGTCGGGGTCCACGCGGATGGCGCTGGCGTGCAGGCCCGCCTTGTGCGCGAACGCCGAGGCGCCCACGTACGGCGAGCGCGCGTACATCGCCACGTTGGTGATCTCCGCGACCGCGTGGGCGATCCGGGTCGCCTCGCGCAGGCACTCCGCGGGCACCACCGGCAGGCCGAGCTTCAGCACCAGGTCGGCCGCGACGACGACGAGGTCGGCGTTGCCCGTCCGCTCGCCGTACCCGTTCACGCAGCCCTGGACGTGAGTGGCACCCGCGCGCACGGCGGCCACGGAGTTGGCGACGGCGCAGCCGGAGTCGTTGTGGGCGTGCATCCCGACCCGGGTCCCGGCGGGCGAGGCGGCGAGGGTGGCGGCGACGACCTCCTCGACCTCGTGCGGCAGCCGGCCCCCGTTGGTGTCGCAGAGGACGACGGCCTCGGCGCCCGCCTCCACGGCGGCGCGGACGACGGCGAGGGCGTGGTCGCGGTCGAGCTCGTACCCGTCGAAGTAGTGCTCGGCGTCGAGGAAGACGCGCCGGCCGTTCGCCACGAGGTGCTCGACGGTGTCGCGCACCATGGCGAGGTTCTCCTCCTCGGTGGTGCGCAGCGCCAGCTTCACGTGCCCGACGTGGCTCTTGGCGACGACCGTCACCACCGGCGTCTGCGCGTCGAGCAGCGCCTGGACCTGCGGGTCGGTGGCCGCCGACCCGCCGGCGCGGCGGGTGGCCCCGAACGCCGCGAGCACGGCGTGGCGCAGCTGCAGCTCGGTGCGGGCGCGGGCGAAGAACTCGGTGTCGCGGGGGTTGGCCCCGGGCCAGCCGCCCTCGATGAAGCCGACGCCCAGCTCGTCGAGGTGCGCGGCGATGGCCAGCTTGTCGGCCACGGAGAGGTTGAGCCCCTCCTGCTGCGCGCCGTCACGCAGGGTCGTGTCGTAGACCTGGACGGGGTTCGCCGTCGGGCTGGTCGTCGTCGAGCTCATCGTGGGTCTCCTCAGACCAGGCGGTGCATCCAGCCGCGGCGGTCTTCGGCGCGGCCGTACTGGACGTCGAGCAGGGAGGCGCGGACGGCCTCGGTGACCTTCCCGGCCACCTCCGTGTCAGCGGAGGCGGGCTTGGTGTCCGCGCCGTCCACGAAGCTGCCGATCGGGGTGACGACGGCGGCGGTGCCGCACGCGAAGGCCTCGGTGACCTCGCCGCTGGCGGCCATGGAGAGCCAGTCGTCCAGGGCGATGCGCTGCTCGACGGGCTCCAGGCCCATGTCGCGGGCGAGGTCGAGGATGGAGTCGCGCGTGACGCCCTCGAGGATCGAGCCGGTCAGCTCCGGGGTGAGGAGGCGTCCGTCGGCGGTGACGAGGAAGACGTTCATGCCGCCCAGCTCCTCCACCCACCGCTGCTCGGTGGCGTCGAGGAAGACCACCTGGTCGCAGCCGGCGGCGTACGCCTCCTGCTGGGCCAGCAGGCTCGCGGCGTAGTTGCCGCCGCACTTGGCGGCACCGGTACCGCCCGCGGCAGCGCGCGAGTAGGTGCGGCTGACCAGCAGCTTCACCGGTCGGGGGCCGCTGGTGAAGTACGAGCCGGCCGGGGAGGCGATGACGAGGTAGTCGACCTTCGCAGCGGGGCGCACGCCGAGGAACGCCTCGGAGGCGAACATGAACGGGCGCAGGTACAGGCTGGTCTCGCCGCCGGTGGGCACCCACGCCTCGTCGGCGGAGACCAGCGCCTCCAGCGAGGCGAGGAAGTCCTCTTCGGGCAGCTCCGGCAGCGCCAGGCGTCGGGCGGAGCGGGCGAAGCGCGCCGCGTTGGCCCGCGGGCGGAACGTCCACACCGAGCCGTCGGCCCAGCGGTAGGCCTTCATGCCCTCGAAGACCTCCTGCGCGTAGTGCAGGACGGCGGCGGAGGGGTCCATGAGGAGCGGCCCGTAGGGCTCGACGCGGGCCTGGCCCCAGCCGCCCTCGGCGGTCCAGACGGCGTGCGCCATGTGGTCGGTGAAGTGCTTGCCGAACCCCGGGGAGGCCAGCACGGCCGCGCGGTCGGCGTCCGAGACGGGTGCGGGGTGCGGCTGGCGCTCGAAGGACAGCGGCGCGGTGGCCTGCAGGCTGTCAGCGGACATGCTACGGAAGCGTAGCCTCCGCGCCGGGCTGGTCGGAGCGCCTCCGCACGGGCGGGTGCGCCGAGGTGCGGGGGCGGGCTCTCCGGACCCTCCGGACCCGCTGGGCCCTCAGGGGCGGACCGCCGCGTGCCGATGCAGACGGCGTGGTGCGCCCTCGACCCTCCCGGCGCGCGGAGGTCGTGGCCGCGCTGGTGTGCGTCGCCGGCGCGACCACCGTCCCGCTGCTCCCCCACCACCCGCTGGCCAGCGCCGCCGCCGTCCTCGCACCGGTGCTCCTGCTCCTGGTCGTGGCCCTGCGGCGCCGCCTGGTCTGGACCGCGGCCGGCGCGGCCCTCATGGCGGCCGGCGACGTCGTCTTCCGGCTCCTGTGGTGGGCGCAGGGCACACCGGTCGTACCCTCGGTCGCCGACGTCGCCTTCGTGCTGGGGTACCTGGCGCTGCTGCGCGCCGCGCACCTGGCCGCGGGCCCAGGGCGCAGTGGTGCGACGCTCGACGCCCTCATCGTCGTCGCCGGCCCCGCGGCGGTGGTCGCGGCGGCCGTCCACGGGCCGCTGGCGGCGCTCGCCGTCACCGGCACGCCGCTGCAGACCGCCCAGGCGCTGGTCGCGCCGCTGTTCGACCTGGCGCTGCTGGTCCTGGTGGTGCGCGCCTCGGTGGTGGGGGCGCTCACCCGCCCGCAGGCCGCGGCGCTCCAGACCGCCGTCGTGCTGCTGCTGGTCGGCAACGCCGGCTACCTGGTGCTGGTCGACCTCGCGCCCGGCCTGCTGCGGCCCTGGCTGGGCGCGCCGTTCGGGCTGGCGTTCTCGCTGGCGGCGCTCGCCGCGAGCGCGCCCGCTCCCACCCGCCCTGCGCCGCGGACCTCCCCCAGCGGCTCCCGGCTGGTGCTGGCGCTGCTGCCGGCCTCGGCGTGCCTGCCCGCGGCGGTGCTCGTGCTGCAGGGGGTGGTGGGGGCCGGTGTCGACTGGCAGGTGCTCGGCACGGGCGCCCTGCTGGCGGCCGTGCTGAGCACCCTGCGGCTGCACGGCGCGCTGCGCGTGGCGGGTGACCAGGCGCGCGAGCTGGAGCGGCTGGCCCACGTCGACGACCTCACGGGCCTGCCCAACCGCCGCGCCTGCAGCGCCGCCGCTGAGCGCCTGGCCGGCGCGGACGAGACCCCCGTGGCCCTGGCGCTGCTGGACCTCGACAGGTTCAAGGCCGTCAACGACTCCCTCGGCCACGCGGGCGGTGACGCGCTGCTGCGCGCCGCGGCGCGCGCGTGGTCGGCCGTGCTGCCGGCGGGCGCGGACCTGCACCGGTGGGGCGGGGAGGAGTTCGTGCTGCTGCTCGGCGGGGCGGCGGCCGAGCGCGCCGAGGTGCTGGTCCAGGACCTGCGGCTGGCCACACCGGCCCCTCACACCGTCTCGGCCGGGCTGGTGGCGCGCCGGCCCGGCGAGGACGCCGCCTCGCTGCTCGCCCGGGCCGACGCGCTGCTCTACCTCGCCAAGGAGGGTGGGCGCGACCGCGTCTGCACCGACGCGTCCCCGGCCCCGGCCCCGGCCCCCGCCGACGACGACGCGGGCGCACCCCGGCCGGGTACGCCCGCGTCGTCGTCCTGAGCGGTCAGGACAGGCGCGCCACCAGGGCGTCGCCAACCTGCGACGTAGAGCGCTTCGCGGTGCCGCGCTCGAGCAGGTCCGCCGCGACGGCGGCCTCCACGCGGGCGGCCGCGTCGGCGTGGCCGAGGTGCGCCAGCAGCATGCCGACCGACAGCGCCGTGGCCGTGGGGTCGGCGATCCCCTGCCCGGCGATGTCGGGCGCGGAGCCGTGGACGGGCTCGAACATCGACGGCGCCGTGCGGTCGGGGTTGATGTTGCCGCTGGCCGCCAGGCCGATGCCGCCGCAGACGGCCGCGGCGAGGTCGGTGACGATGTCGCCGAAGAGGTTGTCGGTGACGATGACGTCGAACCGGCTCGGGTCCTGGACGAGGTAGATCATCGCGGCGTCGACGTGGGCGTAGTCGGCGGTGACGTCAGGGAAGTCGGCGTTCACGCGCTCGACGGTGCGGCGCCACAGGTGCCCCGCGAACGTCAGCACGTTGTGCTTGTGCAGCAGCGTCAGCTTCTTGCGCGGGCGGGCCTGCGCACGGGCGAAGGCGTCGCGGACCACGCGCTCCACCCCGAAGGCGGTGTTGACGCTGACCTCGGTGGCGATCTCGGCCGGGGTGCCCACGCGCAGCGCACCGCCGTTGCCGGTGTACGGGCCCTCGGTGCCCTCGCGGACGACGACGAAGTCGACGTCGCCCGGGTCCGCCAGCGGGCCGCGCACGCCCGGGAAGAGCTTGCCGGGGCGCAGGTTGACGTAGTGGTCCAGCTCGAAGCGCAGCTTGAGGAGCAGACCGCGCTCCAGCACGCCGGAGGGGACGCCGGGGTCGCCGACGGCGCCGAGCAGGATCGCGTCCGCGCCGCGGACCTCCTCGAGCACGCTGTCGGGCAGCGTCTCGCCGGTGGCGTGCCAGCGCTTGGCGCCCAGGTCGTACTCGGTGGTGTCGACGGCGGTGCCGGCGGGCACCGCGGCGCGCAGCACCTTGAGGCCCTCGGCCACGACCTCCGGGCCGATGCCGTCACCGGCGATGACGGCGAGCTGGATGCTCGAGGGCGGCGTCGACGACGCGGTGGAGGGCGCTGCTGCGGTGCTGGTCATGACCGCAGAGGCTACCGACGCCGCGGTGCCCTCCCCGCTCCCCAACCGTGATCATGGACCTCCCGTGCACTTTCAGCCGTGATCATGGAGTTCCCGAACACCATCACCCGCCTGAGGGCATCCAGTCGGTCCCGAGCGGGGGCACCCGCACCGGGGTGCACGCAGCGACCGGGCCGCTCGCGACGTCGAACGCCACGCGCACAGTCACGCCGCTGACGGGGCGGACGTCGTCGTCGGGGTCCTCGTCAGCCGCCTTCAGCTCCGTCTCGGTGAGCGTCCGCGCGGACGCCATGATGACGAGCGTCGTCCCCCGCGGGACTGACCCAGCGGGCACGCGCGCACCGAAGCTGCGCTCGCCCGTCGAGACGGTCAGCCCCGACACGTCCACGTCGGCGCTCGTGGAGCGACCGGGCTGGCACCAGGTGCCGTCGGGCAGGAACGTCACGTCGGCGCTGATCCCTTCTGCCTCGAGCGCCCGTTCGAGGCCGAGCGCGTCGTCGAGGCGGTTGACCTGCACGTCGACGTCGCCCGCGGTGTCGCGGCTCACCGCCCAGGCCGGCTCTGCCTGGAGCGTCGGGATGACCACGAGCCCGCCGGCCACCACGGCGACGGCCGCTGCCGCCACGAGGAGCGGCCTGCGCGTCCAGCGCCGCCGGGCGCGCTCCTCCGCAGCGCCCGCGGCCGGGGTCCGACGCTCCTCGACGACCTCGCGCAGCGCGGTGAGCAGACGTGCGTCGTAGGCGTCCATGCGCTCGTCGCGCTCGGGGTGGTCGCGCTGGTCGGTCTCGGGGTCCACGTCAGGCCTCCTGGGAGCGGTCGGTGGGGGCGGGCTGGGCGGGGTCGGCGAGGGGCGGGACCGCGCGGCGCAGTCGCCCCCGGGCGCGGTGGAGGCGCACGCGCGCGGCACCAGCGCTGATGCCGAGCACCTGGGCCACGTCGACCAGCGGGAGGTCGTCGACGACGACGAGCTCCAGCACGTCGCGCAGCGGACCGGGCAGGGCGGCCAGCTCGCCGTGCAGCCGCCGGGCGCTCGCGGCGGCGTCGACCTGCTCGGCGAGCCGCTCGTAGGCGTCGTCGTCGACGAGGGCCCGTGCGTCGACGCGGCGCTCGACGCGCCGGCGGCGCGCGGTGGTCTCGTGGTGGCCGGCCACCACGTGGCGGGCGATGCCCAGCAACCACGCGACAGGGCTGGCGCGGGCAGCGTCGTAGCCGCCCGCCGATCCGATCGCGCGCACGAAGACGTCAGCGGTGAGGTCGGCGACGTCGTGGGGATCGCGCACGCGGCGCGCCACGAACCGCTCGACGTCGCGCACGCACGCGCGGTACACGGCCTCGAGCGCGTCGGGGTCGGCACCCATGCGGGCGCAGCGATCCGCCAGCTCGGCGCGGACGCTGGTCGCTGGAGGCGTGCTCACACCCCTCCTTGCTGCCGCACCGCAGAAGCGTTACAGCATGTTCGGGAAGTCCATGATCACGGTGGGAAAGTGCTCGGGAGGCCCATGATCACGGACGGGGGGCGGGGGCGGGAGCGTGCTCGCCGGTCTGCACGGCCCACAGGCCGGCGTAGGCGCCGCCGAGGGCCACCAGCTCGTCGTGGGTGCCGGACTCCGCGACCCGCCCAGCGGCGAGCACCCAGATGCGGTCCGCGTCGCGGACCGTCGACAGGCGGTGGGCGACCACGAGCGCCGTCCGCGTGGCCGTGACCCGCGCCAGGGACCGCTGGAT
Organism: Quadrisphaera sp. RL12-1S; assembly: GCF_014270065.1. NCBI lineage: Bacteria > Bacillati > Actinomycetota > Actinomycetes > Kineosporiales > Kineosporiaceae > Quadrisphaera > Quadrisphaera oryzae. The sequence goes on from NZ_JACNME010000003.1 coordinate 41,674, forward strand.
GGCGGCCTCGGTCTCGGTGTCGACGGCGGAGGTCGCCTCGTCGAGCACGAGCAGCGCCGGGTCGCGCAGGAGCGCCCGGGCCAGCGCGAGCCGCTGCCGCTGCCCGCCCGACAGGGTCTGGCCCCGCTCCCCCACCACGGTGGCGTAGCCGTCGGGCAGCGCGGCCACGAACTCGTGGGCCTCCGCGGCGCGCGCGGCCTCCTCGACCTGGGCGTCGGTCGCGTCGGGACGGCCGTAGGCGATGTTCTCCCGCACGGTGCCGTGGAAGAGGAAGGCGTCCTGGCTCACGTAGCCGATCGCGCCGCGCAGGGAGTCCCACGTGAGGTCGCGCACGTCGTGGCCGTCCAGCAGCACCGCGCCCGCGCGCGGGTCCGCGAAGCGCAGCACCAGGCGCAGCAGCGAGGACTTGCCCGCGCCGGTCGTGCCCACCACGGCGTGGGTCTGCCCGGCGGGGACCACCAGGTCGAGGTCACCGCCGGGCCCGCCCAGGACGTCGGGCCCGTCGTCGTACCCGAACCGCACACCGCGCAGCTCCAGTGCGCCGCGCGGCGGGGACGACAGCGCGACGGCGCCCTCCACGGCGGACGGACGCAGCTCGAGCAGCCCGAAGATGCGGCGGGTGGACGCCATGGCCCGCTGGTAGAGGTCGAGCGTCTGGCCGAGGTCGGTGAGCGGCCAGAGCAGGCGCTGCGTCATGAAGACGAGCACCGTGAACAGGCCCACCTCGAGGCGGCCCTGGAGCGTGTACCAGCCGCCCAGCAGCAGCGTGGCCGAGAACCCGGCGAGGATGGCCATCCTGATCAGCGGGACGAACGCCGAGCTGGAGCGGATGGCGCGGGCGTTGGCCAGCCGGTAGTCGCGGGACGCGCGGGCCACCCGGGCGCTCTCGCGCTGCTCGGCCGTGAAGGCGCGGATGGTGGCGACGCCGCCGAGGTTGCCGGCCACCACCGCCGCCACCTCCCCGGCGGTCGAGCGCACGTCGGCGTACAGAGGCTCCAGGCGGCGCTGGAACCGGATGGAGCCCCAGGCGATGACCGGGACCGGCAGGAACGCCAGCACCGCCACCTGCCACGAGGTCACCCCGAAGACGATGCCCACGAACACCACGGTGAGGAGGGTGTGGAGCACCGTGCGCGCGCCGACGTCGAGGAAGCGCTCCAGCTGGTTGACGTCGTCGGAGAGCACCGACAGCACCTGCCCGGACGGCGTGCGCTCGTGCCACCCGACGTCCATGGCCTGCACGGCCGTGTACGCCTCGGTGCGCAGCTCGTCCTGCACCGACTGCGCGAGGCCGCGCCACAACACGGAGGCGGCGTAGTCGGTCAGCGACTCCACCACCCACACGAGGGCGTTGACGACTGCGACGACGACGAGCTGCTCGAAGCGCCCCTCGACGCCGAGGACCGTGCCCACGAACGAGTCGCTGCCGCGGACCACGATGTCGATGGCCACACCCAGCAGCAGCTCCGGCGCCACGTCGGCGGCCGTGTTGAGGGTGGTCATGAGCACCGCGAGCGCGAATCGGGGGCGGTGGCGGCGGTGGTGGCGCCACAGGGCGCGCAGCGGTGGGGTCGCCCCCAGGGGCGCCGTGGCGGCAGCGGTCACGAAGCCCCAGCCTAGGGGGCGGGTAAGGATCACCTAACTCCGCGAGCGGGACCCCGGGGTGCCACGCTGCGCGGTCGTGGGCATCGAGACGGGACACCTCCGCGAGCCGGGCCGGCCGGGCCACGTGGTGCTGGCGCAGGCGGACTCCGCCCCGTACGGCTCGCTGCGCTCGCGCCCGCTGCCCCGCGCGGAGCGGTACGCGCTCGGCAGGTCGCTGCGCCAGGAGGTCCCGCGCTCGGCCCTGGCGGACTGGCGGCCCGCCGCGGACCGCCGCAGCGTGGTCGACCAGATCCGGGAGGCCCACGAGGGCCGGCTGGAGCGCCTGGTGCCCGTGCGGGTGGGCCGCATGGCCGCGAGCCCCTACGGCTTCCTGCGCGGCACGGCCGGTCTCATGGCCGCCGACCTCGCCACGCTGCCCGCCACCGGCATCACCCCGGTGATCTGCGGTGACTCCCACATCGGCAACGTCGGCCTGTACGGCTCGCCGTCGCGGGAGCTGGTGCTGGACCTCAACGACTTCGACGAGGCCCACCCGGGCCCGTGGGAGTGGGACCTGCGGCGCCTGGTGGCCAGCGCGTGGGTGGCGGGGCGGCAGGCGGGCCTCGCGGAGGACTCCTGCGAGCGGGCGGTGCGCTCGGCCGTGCGCGCCTACCGGGAGCACCTGCACGAGCTGGCGGAGCAGCCGCTGCTGGAGCGCAGCTGGACCAGCTTCGGGGTGGACCGCCTCGCCAGCGCCACCAAGGACCCCGGGCTGCGTCACGAGGTGGAGCGCGCGGCCAAGCGGGCCCGCCACCGCACCAGCGACCGCGCGCTGCCGCGCTTCACCGAGGTGGTGGCCCGCGAGGACCGCTCCGGAGGCGCCGACGGGTCCGGAGGGGCGGTGTTCGAGCGGCGGATCGTGGTGGAGCCGCCGCTGATCACCCGTCCCGAGCCGGACGACGCACCGCTGCTGGCCGAGGCGCTGGACGCCTACCTCGGCACGCTGGCACCGCACTGGGCGCGCCTGCTGGGCGGCTACACGCTGGTGGACATCGCGCACAAGGTGGTGGGCGTCGGCAGCGTCGGGCTGCGGGCGTACGTGGCGCTGCTGGAGGGCTCCGACAGCGACGACGTCGTCTTCCTGCAGCTCAAGCAGGCCCGCCGCTCCGTCGTCGCCCCGTGGGTGCACGGCGACAACGCCTGGCACAAGCACCAGGGCCAGCGGGTGGTGGAGTACCAGCAGGCGCTGCAGACCACCTCCGACCCGCTGCTGGGGTGGACGACGGTCGGCGAGCGCCAGTACTACGTGCGCCAGTTCCGGAACATGAAGGGCTCGGTGGTGCTCGACGGGATCGGCGCCAACGCGCTGCGCGACTACGCGGGCGTGTGCGCCCAGCTGCTCGCCAAGGGGCACGCGCGGACCTCGGGCGCCTCGATGATCGCCGGCTACCTGGGTTCGTCGGACAAGGCCGACACCGCGCTGGCCACCTTCGCCCGGCGCTACGCCGACCAGACCGAGGCCGACCACGCGGAGCTGGTCGACGCGGTCTCCCGCGGGGTCCTGCCGGTCGAGCGCGGCGTCTGAGCGCGCGGCCCCTCAGCGGGGGCGGCGCACCCGGATCGGGCCCTTGGCCGTGTCGGGGTCGACGACGGCGCCGCCCTGCGTGATCTGCGCCCGCCCCGCCACCACGAGCCGGCGCGCCGCCGCACGGGCCGGCTCCATGAGGTCTCGCCAGCCCTCCCCCTCCAGACCCCGCTCGCCCGCGACGGCGCGGGCGGCCTCCGACGGGCAGACCGAGGACGACGGCGCACGGGCGTCCAGGAGGCGCTCCAGCGACGCCTCGAGCGCGGCGTCGACGTCGTGAGCGGCCCCGGAGCGGGCGCGGCGCCGGCAGGCGTCGGAGCAGTAGCGGACGCCCTCCCAGTCACGCTCCCACTTCTTGCGCCACGTGATGGTGCGGCCGCACACCGCGCACGGCTTGGTGGGCAGCTCGCTCTTCGCGCTGGTGCGGGACCCTCTGCTCACACGTGCTGCAACGCTGGGGGGCTGCGCACCACTCCCGCTCTGGCTCAGGGTGGCCCCGGTCCAGCAGGAACGGACCAGGGCCACCCTGAGCCACTCGGGGAGCGGCGCGGGGTGGCCCTGGTGCGGGACGCGGGGGCGTCAGCGGGCGGCAGAGCCCTCGACGTAGTCGTCGTCCTTGGTCTCGACCCAGCTCATGAGCTTGCGCAGCTCGGCGCCGGTCTTCTCCAGCTGCGAGCCCTGCTGCTCGGAGCGGAACTTCTTGAACTCGGGCGCGCCGGCGTCCTGGTCCTCGATGAACCGCTTGGCGAAGGTGCCGTTCTGGACGTCGGTGAGGACGTCCTTCATGCGGGCCTTCACCGAGGCGTCGATGACGCGCGGGCCGGAGACGTAGTCGCCGTACTCGGCGGTGTCGGACACCGACCAGCGCTGCTTGGCCAGGCCGCCCTCGTACATGAGGTCGACGATGAGCTTCAGCTCGTGGAGGCACTCGAAGTAGGCGACCTCGGGCTGGTAGCCCGCCTCGACGAGGGTCTCGAAGCCGGCCTGCACCAGCGCGGACGCGCCGCCGCACAGCACGGCCTGCTCGCCGAACAGGTCGGTCTCGGTCTCCTCGGTGAAGGTGGTCTTGATGCCGCCGGCGCGCAGGCCGCCGATGCCCTTGGCGTAGGACAGCGCGAGCGGCCAGGCCTTCCCGGTCGCGTCCTGCTCCACGGCCACGATCACCGGGACGCCGCGGCCCTCGGCGTACTCGCGGCGCACGAGGTGGCCCGGGCCCTTGGGGGCGACCATGGCGACGTCGACGTCGGCCGGGGGCTTGATGTAGCCGAAGCGGATGTTGAAGCCGTGGCCGAAGAAGAGGGCCTTGCCGGCGGTCAGGTGCGGCTCGACGGACTCGGCGTAGACGTGGCGGGCCACGTGGTCGGGCACCAGCAGCATGATGACGTCGGCCCACTCGGCCGCCTCGGCGGCGGTGGTGACGGTCAGGCCCTCGGCCTCGGCCTTGGCGCGGCTCTTGGAGCCCTCGGCCAGACCGACCTTCACCTCGACGCCGGAGTCGCGCAGCGACAGCGAGTGGGCGTGGCCCTGGCTGCCGTAGCCGATGACCGCGACCTTGCGGCCCTGGATGATCGACAGGTCGGCGTCGTCGTCGTAGAACATCTCAGCCACGGTGGCTGTCACTCCTTCAGTAGGGATGTGTCGGGAAGTCTGGCGGACGGGCGTCAGGCGGTGCCCGGTGCCCTAGGCGCTGCGCAGCGCCCGGTCGGTGATGGAGCGCGAGCCGCGGCCCACGGCCACGACCCCGGACTGCACGATCTCGCGCACCCCGAACGGCTCGAGCACCTTGAGCAGCGCGGCGTTCTTCTCCGGCGCGCCGATCGCCTCGATGGTCATGGCCTCGGGGGCGACGTCGACGACGGCGGCCCGGAAGACGTTGACCACGTCCAGCACCTGGCCGCGGGTGGTGGCGTCGGCGCGGACCTTGACCAGGAGCACCTCGCGCTGGACCGAGGTCTCCGGCTCCAGCTCGACCACCTTGAGGACGTTCACCAGCTTGTTGAGCTGCTTGACGACCTGCTCCAGCGGGGAGTCCTCGACGTCGACCACCACGGTGATGCGCGACAGCGACGGGTGCTCGGTGGGCCCGACGGCGAGGGAGTGGATGTTGAACGCGCGCCGCGCGAACAGCGAGGCCACGCGCGCCAGGACGGCGGGCTTGTCCTCGACGAGCACCGACAGGGTGTGGCGGGTGCTCGAGCTGCTGGTGGGGGTGAGCGCGCTCATCGGGCGGTTCCGTTCATCTCCAGGCCGGTCTCCGGGTCCTGCTCCTCGCGGTCCCACACGGGCGAGAGGCCGCGGGCGTACTGGATGGCGTCGTTGGAGACGCCGGCGGCGACCATCGGCCAGACCATCGCGTCGCGGTGCACCACGAAGTCGACGACGACGGGCCGGTCGTTGATGCTCATGGCCTTTTCGATGACGGCGTCCAGGTCCGCCGGGTCCTCGCAGCGCAGGCCCACGCACGCGTAGGCCTCGGCCAGCGTGACGAAGTCGGGGATGCGCTGGCCCTTGGCCCGGCCGACCCCGGTGTGCAGGTCGGTGTTGGAGTACCGGCCGTCGTAGAACAGCGTCTGCCACTGGCGGACCATGCCGAGGCTGGAGTTGTTGATGACGGCCACCTTGATCGGGATGCCCTCGATCGCGCAGGTGGCGAGCTCCTGGTTGGTCATCTGGAAGCAGCCGTCGCCGTCGATGGCCCACACGGTGGTGTCCGGGCGGCCGACCTTGGCGCCCATGGCGGCGGGCACCGAGTAGCCCATGGTGCCCAGGCCGCCGGAGTTGAGCCAGGTGTTCGGCTTCTCGTAGGAGATGAACTGCGCGGCCCACATCTGGTGCTGGCCCACGCCGGAGGTGAAGACCGTGTCCGGGCCGCTGATCTGCCCCAGGCGCTGGATGACCTTCTGCGGGCTCAGGGACCCGTCCTGCGGCTCGTCGTAGCCGAGCGGGTAGGTGGTGCGCAGGTCGTCCAGCTGGCGCCACCAGCCGCCCAGGTCGGCGCGCCGCCCGGCGGCGTGCTCGGCCTCCAGGGCCGGGACCAGGTCGGCGATGACCTCCTTGGCGTCACCGACGATCGGGACGTCCGCGCGGCGGTTCTTGCCGATCTCCGCGGGGTCGATGTCGGCATGGACGATCGCGGCACCGGGGGCGAAGCTCGAGAGCAGGCCGGTGACCCGGTCGTCGAAGCGCGCGCCCAGGCTGACGATGAGGTCGGCCCGCTGCAGCGCCGTCACCGCGGCCACGGTGCCGTGCATGCCGGGCATGCCGAGGTTGGCCGGGTGGGAGTCGGGCAGGGCGCCGCGGGCCATGAGCGTGGTGACCACGGGCGCGCCTGAGGTGTCGACCAGGCGCCGCAGCTCCGCGGAGGCGCCGGAGCGGATGACGCCGCCGCCCACGTACAGCACCGGGCGCTTCGCCTCGGCGATCATGCGGGCCGCCTCGCGGACCTGCTTGGCGTGCGGGCGCGTGGTCGGGTGGTAGCCGGGCAGGTCCAGCTCGGCCAGCGAGGTCGGCCACTGGAACGTGGTCATCGCCTGCTGGGCGTCCTTCGTGACGTCCACGAGCACCGGGCCGGGGCGGCCGGTCGAGGCCAGGTGGAAGGCCTCGGCGATGACGCGCGGGATGTCCGCGGGATCGGTCACGAGGTAGTTGTGCTTGGTGATCGGCTGGGTGATGCCGACGATGTCCGCCTCCTGGAAGGCGTCGGTGCCGATCGCCGTGGAGGAGACCTGCCCGGTGACCGCGACCAGGGGCACCGAGTCCATGTGGGCGTCGGCGATGGCGGTGACGAGGTTGGTGGCGCCCGGCCCCGACGTCGCCATGCAGACCCCGACGCGGCCGGTGGCGGCGGCGTAGCCCTGCGCGGCGTGGCCGGCGCCCTGCTCGTGGCGCACGAGCACGTGGCGGAGCTTCGTCGAGTCGAGCAGCGGGTCGTAGGTGGGCAGGATCGCTCCGCCCGGGAGGCCGAAGACGACCTCGACCCCGGCGCTCTCGAGGGAGCGCACGATGCTCTGCGCTCCCGTCATGCGCTCCGGTGTGCCGCTGGCCGGCTGGGCGGCGGCGCCCTCGGTGCTGGCGGTGCTCATCGGTCCTCCTGCTGCTGTGCTGCTGGTCGCGGGGTCGTGCTGTGCGAGCAGCCCGGCCCCTCGTTCCGCCGGGCATGGAAAGACCCCCCGGCTCCGGTGTCAGCGGAGTCTGCGGAGGGTCGCGCGCGGCGGGACGTCGACGACGGCGTCAGCTCGCGCGCTGCGCGAGTACGACGACGAGGATGCCCATGCCGGGAGAGTAGCCCCCTCCGGAGCGCCCTGTCAGCCACCGGGACGGACCGTCTCACCTGGTGAGACGGTCCGTCCCGGTGGCCGGACGTCAGGAGCAGACGGCTCCGCCGCTGGCCGACCCCACGAGCCGGGTGTACTTCGCGAGCACGCCGCGGGTGTAGCGCGGGGGCAACGGCTCCCAGCCCTCCCGGCGCGCCGCCAGCTCGGACTCCTCCACGAGCACGTCGAGGGTCTTGTTCTTCACGTCCAGGCGGATGCGGTCACCGTCGCGCACGAACGCGACCGGCCCGCCGTCGACGGCCTCCGGCGCCACGTGGCCCACGCACAGGCCCGTGGTCCCCCCGGAGAAGCGCCCGTCGGTGAGCAGCAGCACGTCCTTGCCGAGGCCGGCGCCCTTGATGGCGCCGGTGATGGCGAGCATCTCGCGCATGCCGGGTCCGCCCTTGGGCCCCTCGTAGCGGATGACCACCACGTCGCCCGCGGTGATGGTGCCGTCCTCCAGGGCGTCCATCGCGGCGCGCTCGCGGTCGAAGACCCGGGCGGTGCCCTCGAAGACGTCGGACTCGAAGCCCGCCGACTTCACCACGGCGCCGCCCGGGGCGAGCGAGCCGTGCAGGATCGTGATGCCGCCGGTGGGGTGGATCGGGTCCGCCAGGGCCCGCAGCACCTTGCCGTCCGGGTCCGGCGGGGCGATGTCGGCGAGGTTCTCGGCCATCGTCTTCCCGGTCACGGTCATGACGTCGCCGTGCAGCAGGCCCGCGTCGAGAAGGGCCCGCATCACCACCGGCACGCCGCCGATCTTGTCGACGTCGGTCATGACGTGCTGGCCGAACGGCTTGACGTCGGCCAGGTGCGGGACGCGGGAGCCCACCCGGTCGAAGTCGGCCAGCGTCAGCTCCACCTCGGCCTCGTGGGCGATCGCGAGCAGGTGCAGCACGGCGTTGGTGGAGCCGCCGAAGGCCATGACCACGGAGATGGCGTTCTCGAACGCCTCCTTGGTCATGATGTCGCGCGCGGTGATGCCGCGGGAGAGCAGGTTGACGACGGCGGCGCCCGAGGCCCGGGCGAACCCGTCGCGGCGGCGGTCCGTGGCCGGCGGGGCGGCTGAACCGGGCAGGCTCATGCCGAGGGCCTCGGCGGCGCTGGCCATGGTGTTGGCCGTGTACATGCCGCCGCACGCGCCCTCGCCCGGGCAGATCGCCTTCTCAATGGCCGTGACGTCCTCGCGGCTCATGAGCCCGCGCGCGCAGGCGCCGACGGCCTCGAAGGCGTCGATGATCGTCACCTGCTTCTCGGTGCCGTCGGAGAGCTTGGCGAAGCCGGGCAGGATCGAGCCGGCGTAGAGGAACACGCTGGCGAGGTCGAGGCGGGCGGCGGCCATGAGCATGCCCGGCAGCGACTTGTCGCACCCGGCCAGCAGCACCGAGCCGTCCAGGCGCTCGGCCTGCATGACGGTCTCCACGGAGTCGGCGATGACCTCGCGGCTCACGAGGGAGAAGTGCATGCCCTCGTGGCCCATGGAGATGCCGTCGGAGACGGAGATGGTGCCGAACTCCAGCGGGTAGCCCTGGGCGGCGTGCACGCCGTCCTTCACGGACTTGGCCAGCCGGTCGAGCGACAGGTTGCAGGGGGTGATCTCGTTCCACGACGAGGCCACGCCGATCTGCGGCTTGGCGAAGTCGTCGTCGCCGAGGCCGACGGCACGGAGCATGCCGCGGCTGGCGGTGGCCTCGAGCCCGTCGGTGACCTGGCGGGAGCGGGGCTTCATGTCGGCCTGGGTCATGCCCGCGATCCTACGGCCGCGTAGGTTGCGCCCCCACCAGCCCCGGGACCGCTCTCGGCGCGGCCCTCAGCCGACGACGACGTTGAGCGGGTCCTGCCCGGCCGCGAGGCGCTCGACCTGGGCGCGGAGCAGCCGCAGGGCCCGCGGGCGCATGGCCGTGGTGTTGCCGCCGACGTGCGGGGCGATGAGCACGTTCGGAGCGCCCCACAGCGGGTGGTCCTCGGGGAGCGGCTCCGGGTCGGTCACGTCGAGGGCGGCGTGCAGGCGCTCGGCGCGCAGCTCGGCCAGCAGCGCGCCGGTGTCGACGATGGGGCCGCGGCCCACGTTGACCACGAGCGCCTGGTCGGGCAGGGCGGCCAGGAACGCCGCGTCGACCAGTCCGCGCGTGCTGTCCGTGAGCGGCAGGCCGATGAAGACCACCTCGGCGGTCGGCAGCAGCTCCGGCAGCTCGTCGATCCCGTGGACCTGCCCGCGCCCGTCGGTGCGGGCCGTGGTGGCCACGCGCACGAGGTCGACCTCGAAGGGCTCCAGGCGGTCGGCGATGGCTCCGCCGATGCCACCGGTGCCGAGCACGAGGACGCGGCGGTCGGCCAGCGCGCGGCGCTGCACCGGGCGCCAGGCCCCCTCCTCGGCGTCGCGGACGGCGTCGTCGAGGCCGCGCAGCTTGGCCAGCGCCAGCGCCAGCGCCAGCTCGGAGGTGGAGGCGTCGTGGATGCCCGCGCCGTTCGCCAGGCGCACGCCACCGGGCAGGCGCTCGAGGAGGTCGTCGTACCCGGCCGACGTCGTCTGGACCAGCCGCAGCGCCGGCAGGGACCCGAGGGACTCCAGCGCGCCAGCGGGGTGCATGTACGGCAGCACGACGTACCCGACCTGCTCGGCGTCCGCGCCGAGCGCCTCCCGCGGGTCGGAGTCGACGTCCCAGACCAGGCTCCGCACGCCCGGGGGCAGGTGCGGCGCGAGGGCCTCCTGCCAATCGGCGTCGGGCAGGGTGATGGTCAGCACGTCGCTCACGGACGACCACCCTGTCAGGCCCCGACTGGCCGTGCGACCTGCGGCGGGTCAGGCTGGGGGATGGGCCGACCCTCCACCGCCGGACGCGCCGCACCCGCCTGCCTGCTCGCCGCCGCGCTCGCGCTGACCGCCTGCTCGGGCCAGCAGGCCGCGGCCCCCGCCGCGGTGTCCACCGAGCAGCTGCCCGCGCCGTCGTCGTCCCCCTCGTCGGCGGCGTCGTCGTCCGCGTCGACAGGGGTCTGGGCCGCGGGGCTGGCCCTGCGCGGGACCCCGCAGCCCGCGCAGGACGTGGTCACCGGCCTCGACGTCCCGTGGAGCACGGTCGTGCTGCCCGACGGCAGCGCCCTGGTCAGCGAGCGCGACACCGCGCGCGTCCAGCGGGTCTCCTCCGACGGCGGCGGCTGGTCCGCCCAGCAGGTCACGGCCCCGGGACCTGGCGGCTCCGTGCCCGGCGTCGAGCCGCGCGGGGAGGGTGGGCTGCTGGGCCTGGCCCTCTCCCCCGCCTTCGCCGAGGACGGGTGGCTCTACGCCTACACGACCACCGCCACCGACGACCGCGTGGTGCGGATGCGCTACACCCCCGGCAGCGGGGACGGCGCCGGCTCGCTGTCAGCGCCGGAGCCCGTGCTCACGGGCATCACCTCGGCCACCGTCCACCACGGCGGCCGGCTGGCCTTCGGCCCCGACGGCATGCTCTACGTGACCACCGGGGACGCCAGCGCGCCGTCCACCGCGCAGGACCGGGACGCGCTCACCGGCAAGGTGCTGCGCCTCACCCCCGAGGGCCGCCCGGCCCCCGGCAACCCCGTGGAGGGCTCGCCGGTGTGGACGTGGGGCCACCGCAACCCGCAGGGCATCGGCTGGGACTCCGCAGGGCGGATGTTCCAGGCCGAGTTCGGGCAGGACGCCCAGGACGAGCTCAACCTGCTCGAGCCGGGGCGCGACTACGGGTGGCCGCTGGTGGAGGGGGCGGTGGCCGGGCCGTCGGGCTCGGCGAGCGGCGTCGACGACCCGGCCTTCACGGCCCCCCTGGTCACCTGGCGGACGTCGGACGCCTCTCCCAGCGGGCTGCTGGTCACCGGGGACGCCGTGTACGTGGCCGCGCTGCGGGGGCAGGAGCTGTGGCGCGTGCCGCTGGCCGACGGCCGCCTCGGCCAGCCCGAGCGCGTCTTCGACGGCGAGCACGGGCGGGTGCGCGACGTGGTGGCCGGTCCGGACGGGGCGCTGTGGGTGCTCACCGACAACACCTCCCGCGGGACGCCCCGCGACGGGGACGACAGGCTGCTGCGCGTGCCGCTGGCCTGACCTGCGCCCCGGGCCGTCTCAGGCGAGGGGCTCTCGGTCGGCGGTCAGGGCGCGCGGGGGCGCCGCCAGGTGCGCGGCCAGCTGCGACGGCTCGAGGGCGCGCGACCACAGCCACCCCTGGCCCAGGCGGACGCCGAGGTCGAGCACCATCCGCGCCTGCGCCTCGTCCTCGATGCCCTCCGCCACCACCTCCAGGTCCAGCGAGCGGGAGACGGCCACCACCGCGGCGAGCAGCGCTCGTGAGCGCTCGCTCGCGGCCGCGGCCACCACCAGGGACCGGTCCACCTTGACGTACGTGACCGGCAGGCGGTCGAGGTAGCCCAACGAGGAGTAGCCGGTGCCGAAGTCGTCGATGGCGAGGCGGACACCGGCCTCCCGCAGCTCGCGCAGCGTGGGGGCGGCCGGGTCCTCGCGGGCCAGGAACACCGACTCGGTGACCTCCACGGTGAGCAGGTCGAGCGGCACCCCCGCCTGGGCCGCGGCGGCGCGCACGCCGTCGGCGTAGCCGTACCGGCGCAGCTCGTGCACGGAGGCGTTGACGGCCACCCGCAGGTGGCGCTCGACACCGCCCGCCGCCACGTGGGCGGCCAGGCCCTGGCGCAGGACGCTCTCGCCCAGCTGGTGCACCAGCCCGGCCGCCTCGGCCACGGGCACGTACTCCTCGGGCGAGACCACCCCGAGCACCGGGTCGTCCCAGCGGGAGAGCAGCTCGAAGCCGGTGGTGGTGCCGGTGGCGACGTCGACGACCGGCTGCAGGCCCACGGAGAGCCTGTCGGCCGCGAGCGCCTCGCGCAGGGCAGCGGTGACCTGGTGCTGGCGCCGGGTGCGCTCGACCAGGGCGGCGTCGTGGACGCCGATGCCACCGTCGCAGCGGGCCTTGGTGGCGCGCAGGGCGGCCGCGGCGTCGGACAGGACGGCGGCGGGGTCCAGGACGCCGGGGACGGCCTCGGCGACGCCGGCGCTGGCGCTGAGGGGCCGGTCGTCGGACAGCGAGGCCCGGCGGACGGCGGCGAGGGCCACCTCCGCCCGCGCGCGGCCGTCGGCGGCGGTGCCCGGGCCCCGCAGGAGGAACTGGTCGCCCCCGGTGCGGTGGACGGTCCAGTCCGCAGGGGTGGTCTCCAGCAGGACGCGGGCCACCGAGCGCAGCGCCGCGTCGCCGCAGGAGGAGCCGAACTGGGCGTTGTACTCGTAGAAGGAGTCCAGGCCCAGCTTGACCACCACGGTGCGCTCGGCGGCGCCGTCGCGCTGGAGCACCTCGACGAGGTCGCGGCGGTTGGGCAGCCCGGTGAGGTCGTCGGTGAGCACCTGCCGGCGCAGGTCGCCCACGAGTCCCGCGCGCTGGCGGCGCAGCTGGGCCTCGCGGAGGGCACCGAGCGCGACCACGAGGCACACCAGCACGCCGCTCTCGAGGTCCAGGTAGGCGCCGCCCGGACCGGCGCTCAGGGCCACCACGGTGATGACACCGCCCACGAGCACGCCGCTGGTGAGGGCGCCGGAGCGCGCGGCGCGCTCCTCGGCGGGGCAGCCACCCGTTCCCCGGTGGGGGCGAGCCAGGGCGGTGAGCACGCCCAGGCACGCGAGGGCGCACAGCGCGAGGAGGGCGAGCGCGCCGAGCGCGGCGACCGCGGTGCTGGTGGTGCTCGCGCGGACCTGGTAGTGGACGAGCCAGGCGACAGCGGCCAGCGAGGCACCGGTCACGAGGGCGTCCAGCGCGGCGGTGCGGCGCTCGCCGGCCGCGAGCGCGCGCAGGACGCAGGCGCCGGCGAGCGGCGCGGCGAGCACGACGACGGCGTCCACGGACGGCTGCGCACCGGGCGGCACGACCCACCAGCGGACCAGGAGGACGACGACGACGGCGACCGCGAGCAGCAGCCCGGACAGCCGCGGCAGGCGCCGCCAGCTCACCGGGTCACCAGCCGCTCGCACCCTCGTGTGGTCGGTCCGCCGACGGGGGGACTTGAGCGCGCGACGGGCGTCCGGGCGAGCCCGAGCGGACGGCTCGGGACCCTGGTGGCGCGGCTCCAGCACCGTGCTCAGCCCGCGGCGACGCGCTCCAGCACCAGCTCGCGCACGCGGGCGGCGTCGGCCGACCCGCGGGTCGCCTTCATGACCGCACCGACGATCGCTCCCGCCGCCTGCACCTTCCCGTCGCGGATCTTGCCCGCGACGTCCGGGTTGGCGGCCAGCGCCTCGTCGACCGCCGCGAGCAGAGCGCCGTCGTCGGAGACCACGGCCAGGCCGCGCGCCTCGACCACCTGCTGCGGGTCGCCCTCGCCGTCGAGCACGTGCTCGAGCACCCGGCGGGCCAGCGTGTCGTTGAGCTTGCCGCCGTCCACGAGCGCCTGCAGCTGCGCCACCTGGGCCGGGGTGACGGGAAGCTCCTCCAGGGCGGTGCCGCGGGTGTTGGCGGCGCGGCTGAGCTCGCCCGTCCACCACTTGCGGGCCGCTGCGGCGGGCGCGCCGTGCGCCACCGTGGCCTCGACGAGGTCGAGGGCCCCCGCGTTGAGCAGGTCGCGCATGTCGAGGTCGGTCAGGCCCCAGTCGGTCTGCAGGCGGCGGCGGCGCGCGGCGGGCGGCTCGGGCAGCGACGCGCGCAGCTCCTCCACCCAGGCCGGGTCCGGGGCCACCGGCACCAGGTCGGGCTCGGGGAAGTACCGGTAGTCCTCGGCGTCGGACTTCACGCGCCCGGAGGTGGTGAGGCCGGTGTCCTCGTGCCAGTGGCGGGTCTCCTGCAGCACCGCGCCGCCCGCGAGGAGCACCGCCGCCTGGCGGCCCACCTCGTAGCGCACCGCGCGCTCCACCGACCGCAGCGAGTTGACGTTCTTCGTCTCGGTGCGGGTGCCCAGGCGGGCCTCGGCCGAGTCGCGCAGCGAGAGGTTGACGTCGCAGCGCATGGAGCCCTGCTCCATCTTCACGTCGGAGACGTCCAGGCCGCGCAGCAGGTCGCGCAGGGTGGCGACGTACGCGCGGGCGACCTCCCCCACGCGCGCGCCGGCGCCGGTGATGGGGCGCGTGACGATCTCGATGAGCGGGATGCCGGCGCGGTTGTAGTCCACCAGCGAGTACTCGGCGCCGTGGATGCGCCCGGTGGCCCCGCCGACGTGGGAGGACTTGCCCGTGTCCTCCTCCATGTGGGCGCGCTCGATCTCCACCCGGTGCGTGAACGCCGGCAGCGAGCCGTCCTCGGAGGCGGGCACCTCGACGTCGAGCCAGCCGTCGAACGCGATCGGCTCGTCGTACTGGCTGGTCTGGAAGTTCTTGGGCATGTCCGGGTAGAAGTAGTTCTTCCGCGCGAACCGGCACTCGCTGGCGATGGAGCAGTTGAGCGCCAGGCCGATGCGGACGGCGGACTCCACCGCCTTGGCGTTGAGCACCGGCATCGAGCCCGGCAGGCCCAGGGACGTCGGGTCGACCTGGGTGTTCGGCTCCGCGCCGAACTCCGTGGGCGCCCCGCTGAACATCTTCGTGGCGGTGTTCAGCTCGACGTGCACCTCGAGGCCCACCACGGGGTCGAAGCGGGCGACGGCGTCGTCGTAGGGGACCAGGTCGGCGCTGGTGCTCATGCGGAGGCTCCGGCGGTCGTCGCAGCAGGGGTGGCGGGCGTCCAGGCGGGGATGCGGTCGAGCAGCTTCCCGCCCCACGCGGCGTGCAGGCGCGCCTCCAGGGCGGCGCCCACGCGGTACAGCCGGGCGTCCTCGCGCACGGGGGCCAGCAGCTGCAGGCCGACCGGCAGGCCGTCCTCGGGGGCCAGCCCCACGGGCAGGCTCATGCCGGGGATGCCGGCGAGGTTGGCGGGGATCGTCGCGACGTCTCCGCGGTACATCGCCAGCGGGTCGTCGAGCTTCTCCCCCAGCCGGAACGCCGTGGTGGGTGCCGTCGGGCTGACCAGGACGTCCACCTGGGAGAACGCGGCGGCGAAGTCCCGCTGGACGAGCGTGCGGACCTTCTGCGCGCTGCCGTAGTAGGCGTCGTAGTAGCCGCTGGAGAGGGCGTAGGTGCCCAGGATGATGCGGCGCTTGGCCTCGGCGCCGAAGCCCTTGGCGCGGGTGGCGGCCATGACCTGCTCCGCGGTGACCTCGGAGGGGTCCACGCCCTCCGGCAGCACCCGCAGCCCGAAGCGCATCCCGTCGTAGCGGGCCAGGTTGCTGCTCGCCTCGCTCGGGAGGATGAGGTAGTAGGCGCCCAGCGCGTGCTCGAGGTTGGGGCAGCTCACCTCGACCACGTCGGCGCCCGCGGCGCGCAGCTGGTCGAGCGCCTCGGAGAAGCGCTGGAGCACCCCGGGCTGGAAGCCCTCCGCGTGTCCCGTGCCGCCCAGCTCGGACACCACGCCCACCCGCACGCCGCGCAGGTCGCCCCGGGCGCCCTCCTGGGCCGCCGCGACGACGGCGGGGACGGGGTCGGTCAGGGAGGTGGAGTCGCGCGGGTCGTGTCCGCCCATCACCTCGTGCAGCAGCGCCGTGTCGAGCACGGTGCGGGCGCACGGGCCGCCCTGGTCGAGGCTGCTGGCCAGGGCGATGAGGCCGTAGCGGGAGACGCCGCCGTAGGTCGGCTTCACCCCGACCGTCCCGGTCACGGAGGCCGGCTGGCGGATGGAGCCGCCGGTGTCCGTGCCGGTGGCCAGCGGCGCCTCGAAGGCCGCCAGCGCGGCGGCGGAGCCGCCGCCGGAGCCACCGGGGATCCGGTCAGCGGCCCACGGGTTGCGGGTGGGCCCGAAGGCGGAGTGCTCGGTGCTGGACCCCATGGCGAACTCGTCCATGTTGGTCTTGCCGAGCGTGACCAAGCCGGCGGCTCGCATCTTCTCGACCACGGTCGCGTCGTACGGGGGCACCCAGCCCTCGAGCATGCGGGAGCCCGCGGTGCTCGGCATGCCCCGGGTGACCATGACGTCCTTGACGGCCACGGGGACACCGGCCAGCGGGTGCAGCTCGTCGCCGCGGGCGCGGGCGGAGTCCAGCTCCGCGGCGCGGGCCAGCGCACCCTCGCGGTCCACGTGCAGGAAGGCGTGGACGCCGGACTCGGCGGGCCCGTCGACCTCCGCGATCCGGTCCAGGTGGGCCCGGGTGAGCTCGACGGCGGACACCTCGCGTGCTGCGAGGGCGGCCGCCATGGCCGAGGCGTCCAGGCGGGTCAGCTCGGACGCGCTGCCGCTCGTGCTGCCGGTGGTGCTGCCGGTGGTCATGCGTCCTCCCCGAGGATGCGCGGCACGCGGAACTTGTCGTCCTCGGCCTCCGGCGCCGCGGCGAGGGCGTCGGCGGCGGTCAGCACGCCCGCGACCACGTCGGGCCGGGTCACGTTGGTCAGCGGCACCGGGTGGCTCGTGGCCGGCACCGGCTCGCCCGTGGCGCGCTCGGCGGCGGCGACAGCACCGGTGACCGAGGCGACCGCGTCGACGATGGCGGTCAGCTGGTCGCTGAGGTGGTCGAGCTCGGCATCGGGCATGTCGATGCGGGCCAGCCGCGCGAGGTGCGCGACCTCCTCGCGGGGCAGGGCGGGCATGGGAGCCGAGTCTAGGAGGGTCGGCCGCGGCTGGTCGTCGGCCCCGGTCGCCAGGTACCGCCCCCCTGCCGCGACGGTCGAGGGAGCCGCGCACGCGTGGCCGCGCGCAGCGTCCTCGACCGCCGCGGAGCAGCGGTCAGGACTGCTGGTCGCTCGCCTGCTCAGCGGGCTGCTCAGCGGGCTGCTCAGCGGGCTGCTCGGCGGGCTGCTCAGCGGGAGGGGTCGTGACCTGCTCGGGCTGGTCGGCGTCGGGGACGCCCGCGGTGGCGATGCCCTCGGGGGCCTCGGGGGCGGCGGTCACGTCGGTGGCGGTGACGGAGGTGGCGCGGGGACGGCGCGTGCGAGGGGTGGTGGCGCGCGGCGTTCCGGTGCCGGCGGCCCGGCGGGTCCTGGTGGTCCGCGGCGGGGTGTCCGCGGCCTCCCCCTCAGGGGTGTCGACGACGACGCCGGGCTCGGCCGCCCCGGTGGAGCCGCTCGCCGACGCGGTGGTGCGCCGGGTCCGGGTGCCGGTGGCGCGCGGGGCGCGGGGCGTCGTGGTGCGGGTTCGCCGCGCCGGGGCGGGCGCCTCGCTCGCAGCGGCCGGCTCGGCCGTCGGCTCCGGGGTCGGCTCCGGGGTCGGCTCGGCGGTGGCGGTCTCGGCGGCGGCCTCGGCCGGGGTACCCGCGTCCGCGGCGGTCGCGGCGTCGGCGGCGCCCTGGCGCCGGGCGGCCTTGCGGGCCAGCTGCTCGTGCTCGCGGCGCGCCTCGTCCGCCGCCACGTCGGCGGAGTGCGCGGCCTTGTCGGCCTTCTTCGCCTTGCCCCGCAGGTCCTCCAGGGACGCCTTGGCCTTCACCAGCGCCTTCTCGGCGGCGGCGAGGGACGCACGGGCCTCCTTGCGTGCGGTCTTCGCCGCGGCGACGGCCGCAGCGGCCTCGTCGCGGCGGCGCGCGGTCTCCTCGCGCCGGGTGGCGGACTCGTCCTTGGCGGCGGTGGCGCTGTCCAGGGACGCCTGCGCTGCGCGCAGCCGGTCCGCCAGGCTCACCGACGGGCTCTTGCCCTTGCTCTTCTTCTTGGCCATGGACGTACGTCCTACACCCTCTGACCTGCGGTGTCGCGGTGGGGGCCGCCGCCGGGGAGGCCGCGCCACACGGGCAGCGGCCCGTCGGGCAGGCGCGTGGACGCGTCGCCCCGGGCCGCGTCGAGCTGAGCGGTGGTGACGAAGAGGGCCCCGGTGAGGTCCGCGCCCCGCAGGTCGGCGCCGCGCAGGTCGGCCCCGAGCAGGTCAGCCCGCCGCAGGTCCGCCTCGCGCAGGTCGGCGCCCAGCAGCAGCGCCCCGCGCAGGTCCGCGCCGCGCAGCCGGGCGCCGCGCCAGCGACGGCCGGACAGGTCCGCTCCCCGGTGCCGCGCGGTCCTGCCGGGCACGTCGGCGCGCAGCGCACGGCTCGCGTGCTCCAGCAGCGGCCCGGCGGCGCGCCGCTGCTGCCCGACGTCGACGTGCGCCAGCTCCTCCCTGCCCGAACCCGCCAGTGCTGCGACGCTCCCGCGCAGCGCCTCCACCTCGTCCCGGAGCGGCCCCGGACGCAGCAGCCCGGCGGCCTCGGTGAGGTGCCACAGCACCTCGTGGAGGCCCCGCAGGGCGTTGAGCACCTCGGGCAGGTCGGGGGCCTGCGCCAGCAGCGCGGAGGGCGGCGGCGGCCCGCCCGGGCGCTGCCCGAAGACCACCTGCACGGCGCGCTGGCCGGCCCCGAAGCAGTCGAAGGCCACGCACCCGGGGAACCCGCTGGCGACCAGCCGGGTGTGGATGCCGCAGCGGGCGTCGTCGCGCAGGTTCTGGCACGGCGTCCCCGCGGGCTTGTCGACGGCGAAGTCCGCGGACCTGCTGAAGGCCGGCAGCACGCAGCACAGCGCCACGCACCGTCCGCAGTCCGCCCGGAGGGCGGACCTGTCAGCCACCGGTCCCCTCGGCAGGCTCCTCGGCAGGCTCCTCGGCAGGCTCCTCGGCGGGCTCCTCGGCAGGCTGCGTCGGCGGACCGTCGGCGAGCAGCCGCTCGAAGCCCGCCTCGTCGAGCACCGTGACGCCCAGCTCCTCGGCCTTGGCCGCCTTGCTGCCGGGGCTGTCCCCGACCACCACGAACGAGGTCTTCTTCGACACCGACGACGACGCCTTGCCCCCGCGGGACAGGATCGCCTCCTTGGCCTCGTCGCGGCTGAAGCGCTCCAGGGAGCCCGTCACCACGACCGTCAGGCCCTCGAGCGTCCGCTCCACGCCGGCCACGGCCTCGTCGGCCATCGACACCCCGGCTGCGGCCCACGCGTCGACCACGGCGGCGTGCCAGTCCACGGAGAACCACTCCACGACCGCCTCGGCGATGGTCGGCCCGACGCCGTCGGCAGCGGCCAGCTCCTCCTGGGAGGCGGCGCGGAGGGCGTCCATCGAGCCGAACCGCTGGGCCAGCGCCCGGGCCGCCGTGGGACCGACGTGGCGGATGGACAGGCCCACGAGCACGCGCCACAGCGGCCGGTCCTTGGCCGCCTCGAGGTTGGCGAGGAGGCGGGTCCCGTTGGCGTTGAGGACGCGCACGTCCCCCTCGCCCTTCTTCGGGGCGCGGGTGAACAGCGGCAGGGCCAGCAGGTCCTCGGCGGTCAGCGCGAACAGGCCCGACTCGTCGGGGAGCACCTGGCGGCCGTCGTCGTCCTTCTCGGTCAACGCCGTGGCCGCCTCGTACCCCAGGGCCTCCACGTCGAAGGCGCCGCGCCCCGCCACGTGGAAGACGCGCTCGCGCAGCTGCGCGGGGCAGGTGCGGGCGTTGGGGCAGCGCAGGTCGGCGTCGCCCTCCTTCTCGAAGCGCAGCTCGGTGCCGCACTCGGGGCAGTGGGTGGGCATCTCGAAGGCGCGCTCGGAGCCGTCGCGCAGGTCGACGACGGGGCCGACCACCTCGGGGATGACGTCGCCGGCCTTGCGCACCACCACGGTGTCGCCGATGAGCACGCCCTTGCGCGCCACCTCGGAGGCGTTGTGCAGCGTGGCCAGCTGCACCGTGGAGCCGGAGACCTTGACGGGCTCCATGTGGGCGAACGGGGTCACCCGCCCGGTGCGGCCCACGTTGACGCGGATGTCGAGGAGCCGGGTGGTGACCTCCTCCGGCGGGTACTTCCACGCGATCGCCCACCGCGGTGCGCGCGACGTCGCGCCCAGGCGGCGCTGCTGGGAGACCTCGTCGACCTTGACCACCACGCCGTCGATCTCGTGCGCGATCGCCGCGGCGTCGTGGCGGTGCTCGCCGTAGTGGTCGATGTAGGCCTGGACCTCCTCCAGCGACTCCACCACCCGGAAGGCGGGCGAGGTGGGCAGGCCCCACGAGCGCAGCAGCTCGTAGGTCTGCGACTGGCTGGCCGGCTCCAGGCCGCCGCGCACGCCGAGACCGTGGACGATCATCGACAGCGGCCGGGACGCGGTGACGCGCGGGTCCTTCTGCCGCAGCGAGCC
The DNA here is from genome assembly GCF_014270065.1 of Quadrisphaera sp. RL12-1S. NCBI lineage: Bacteria > Bacillati > Actinomycetota > Actinomycetes > Kineosporiales > Kineosporiaceae > Quadrisphaera > Quadrisphaera oryzae. The sequence goes on from NZ_JACNME010000003.1 coordinate 62,178, forward strand.
GGCCGCGGCGTTGCGCGGGTTGGCGAACGGCGCCTTGCCGGCGTCGACGAGGGAGGCGTTGAGGGCCTCGAAGTCGGCCACGGGGAAGAACACCTCCCCGCGCACCTCGAACTGCTCGGGGAAGCTCGAGGGGTCGCCCGCGAGCTGCTGCGGCACGGCGTCGATGGTGCGGACGTTGTTCGTGACGTCCTCGCCGGTGCGCCCGTCACCGCGGGTGGCCGCCAGCACCAGGCGTCCGCGCTCGTAGCGCAGGTTGACGGCCAGCCCGTCGATCTTCAGCTCGCACAGCCAGCGCACGGCGGGAGCGTCCTCGCGTCCGTCGGACAGGTCCCGCTGCACGCGCCCGGCCCAGGTGGCGAGCTCCTCGCCGGTGAAGACGTTGTCGAGGCTGAGCATGCGCTCGAGGTGGTCGACCGCGGTGAACTCGGTGCTGAACGTCCCGCCGACCACCTGCGTGGGCGAGTCCGGCACGCGCAGGTCGGGGTGGCGCTCCTCGAGCGCCTCCAGCTCGCGCAGCAGCGCGTCGAACTCGCCGTCGGCCAGGGTCGGGGCGTCGCGCACGTAGTAGGCGAAGCGGGCGGCGCGCACCTGCTCGGCCAGCTCGTCCCACGCGCGGCGCGCGTCCGGCGGCGCGCTCGGGAGGTCCTGCGCCGTCTCCTGCTCTGTCACGCCGCCAGTCTGCCGAGCCCCTCCGACAGCGCTACCGACGACCACCCCGGCGGCGCAGCAGCACCACGCCCAGCACCGCCGCCGTGAGCACCAGGTAGGCCATGACGAGCAGCTCGGCGCCCTCGCCGGTGCGCAGCGACAGCCCCGTGGTGGCCGGGTCGCCCAGCAGGAGCCGGTTCACCACGAGGAAGGCCAGGTGGTAGCCGACGCACGCCCACACCGACCCCACCACGGCCCGCACGAGCAGCAGGACGACGCCGAACGCCGCCAGCAGCACCGCGTACGAGACCGGGTCCTGGCCGCCGGGCGCGAAGGTCGCCGCCGGCACGGCCACCCCCAGCCACTCCCCCAGCTGCGCGGTCGCCCAGATCGCCGCCGCCGGGGCCAGCACGAACGCCGCCGTGGTGACCAGGCCCGCGAGCCACCCGGGCAGGTGGCCGCGCATCCCGCCGAAGACGCCGCCGCGCAGTGCCAGCTCCTCCGGCACCGCCTCCAGCGCCGCGGCCAGCGCCAGGGTCACCACCAGCCACAGCAGCAGCACCGGGACGTCCACGCCCGTGACCGCGAACCCGCGGGCTCCGCCGGCGAGGTGGTCGGCGAGCAGCACCAGGCCCGCCGCGCCCAGCCCGAGCGCCGCTCCCGCCAGCACCAGCACGGGCCGGCGCATCCCGAGCACGGACTGCCAGCGCGAGCGGCCGTGGGCCGCGAGCACCAGCGGCACGGTCACCGCGAGGACGACAGCGGCTGGCACGGCGCGCAGCGCGTCCCCGGAGGCCCCGGCGCTGCGCGCCGCGGCGAGGGCGACGCCGGACAGGCCGAGGGCGAGCACGAAGGACAGCCAGGAGGCGGCGGCGCGGGCGAGGTCGCCCGTCAGCCGGTCGCCGGAGGTGGAGCGGGACGGCGGCACGCCTCCACCCTGCCGGGTGGGTCAGGCCTCGGCGAGCACCTCGCCCAGCGCGTCGGCGGTGGCCCGCAGCCGTCCCAGCGCCGCGGCGGCGGCCGCGGGCGACAGGGCCGCGAGCCCCGTCGACGTCGTCACCACCACCTGGCCCAGCTGGGCCGCGGGCAGGCCGAGGTGGTCCCAGGGCGTGCGCACCGCGCTGATCAGCGCGGACACCTCCGGCAGGGCGGCACCGCCCGCGAGCGCCGGCACGTCGAGCACGCCGAGGTGCAGCTCGTGGCCCGCCTCGAGCGCCTCCGCCAGCTGCTCCCACACGGCGGTGCCCAGCGGCCGCGAGGCCGGGGCGGCCAGGACGAGGGCGTCCGCCCCGGCGGTGCGCAGCAGCGGCCACACCCCGGCGGCTCCCGAGGGCCCCGCGGAGGACGACGACGAGGGGGCCGTGCAGCGCAGCGCGGTCCGCACGCCCGCGGCGCGCAGCGCACCGGTGAGGTCGCGCAGGCCGTCACGGGCCCGCTGGGCGTCGACGGCGCGCAGCCTGCCCCAGCCGCTGGCCGTGGGGACGCGCCCCTCCAGGACGGCGGGCAGCGACGGCTCGTCCACCTGGACCACCAGCTGCGCGCCGGGGACGAGCCGCTGCACGTCGGCCGCGTGCTGGAGCACGCCCTCCACGAGCGAGCCGAGCAGGTAGCGGGCGGCACCGTCGTCCACCACGGCGCGCTCGCCGCGCGGGAGCCACACCGAGGCCGCCAGGCTCCACGGGCCCACCACCTGCAGCTTCAACGGGCCGGCGTAGCCGTCGGCGGCCTCGGCGAGGGCGTCGAGGTCGGCCGTGCGCAGCGACGCGGCGCGCTGGGCGTCACGGCCGGGGTGGTCCACCAGGCGCCAGCCGACGGGCTGCAGGTCCACCGGCATGTCCACCAGCAGCGCCGCCGTGCGCCCGGTCGGGTCGGCCCCGGGGCCGCGGGCGGGCAGCTCGGGGGCGAAGGGCAGGTGGTCCCCGCCCAGCTCTCCGAGGACGGCGCGGGCGGCCTCCAGCGGGTGCTCCCCGGGCCAGGCCCCGGTGGCGGTGGCTCTGGGGCGCTCGCTCATGCCCCCAGCGTGGCGGGCGGCGTCCGACCGCCCGCCAGTGGGGGGCTGGGTGGTGCGCTGCCCGGTGGGTGCGCCGGTGCCCGGGGGCAGGGCCTCCACCCGGGCACCAGGCCACCCAGCGAGCACCGGGACACCCGCTCGGCGGACCTCGCGCGGCAGGGGCGTCAGGCGCGAGCCGGAACCCCGTCGCGCACGGCGGCGGCGAGGGTGGCCGAGCCCACCACGCGGGTGCCGTCGTAGAGGGCCAGCAGCTGCCCGGGGGCGACACCGCGCGCGGGCTGGTCCAGCCGCACGCGCACGGTGCCGTCGTCGTCGACCTGCTCCACGGTGCAGGCCAGCTCCGCGCCGTGGGCGCGCACCTGCGCCCCCAGCCGCTGGCCCGGCTCCGGCGGCGGGCCGCACCACACGGCGCCGTCACCGGACAGGAGCTCCACGTCGAGGTCCTCGGCGGAGCCGACCACCACGCGGCGCTCGGCCACGGACACCGAGAGCACGTACCGCGGCCTGCCGTCCGCAGCGGGCACACCCAGGCGCAGGCCGCGGCGCTGGCCGACCGTGTAGCCGGCGGCCCCGTCATGGGTGCCGACGGGGCGGCCGGCGGTGTCGACGACGTCGCCGGGCTGCCGGGCGCTCTCCGGCAGGCGGGCGCCGAGCCAGGCGCGGGTGTCGCCGTCGGGCACGAAGCAGATGTCGGTGCTGTCGGGCTTGTCGGCCAGCGCCAGGCCGCGCGCGGCGGCCTCGGCGCGCACCTCGTCCTTGCCCGTCGCGGTGCCCAGCGGGAACAGGGCCGTGGCCAGGCGCTGCGGCGGCAGCACCGCCAGCACGTAGGACTGGTCCTTGGCGAGGTCGTGGCTGCGGTGCAGCTCCCGGCCGCCGGTGGCCGTCCCCGGTCCGTCCTCCAGGCGCGCGTAGTGGCCGGTGGCCACGGCGTCGAAGCCCAGCGCCAGCGCGCGGTCGGCGAGGGCCGCGAACTTCACCTTCTGGTTGCAGCGCACGCACGGGTTGGGGGTGCGCCCGGCGGCGTACTCGGCCACGAAGTCGTCGACGACGTCCCGGCCGAAGCGCTCGGACAGGTCCCACACGTAGAACGGGACGCCGATGACGTCCGCGGCGCGCCGCGCGTCGCGGGAGTCCTCGACGGTGCAGCAGCCCCGGGCCCGTCCCGGGGTCGCGCTCGGGCTGGCGCTGGCCAGCGCCAGGTGGACCGCGACGACGTCGTGCCCCGCGTCCACCGCGCGGGCGGCGGCCACGGCGGAGTCGACGCCGCCGGACAGCGCGGCGAGCACCCTCATCGCGGCGCCCTCAGGAGCCCGCGAGCGCGAGGCCCGCGGTGCGGGCACGCTCGACGACGGGGCCGAGCACCTCACCGACCAGCGCCACGTCGGCGGCGGTGGAGGTGCGGCCCAGGCTGAAGCGCAGGGCCCCGGCGGCGTCGGCGTCGGACAGGCCCATGGCCCGCAGCACGTGGCTGGGCTGGGGCACGCCGGCCGTGCACGCCGACCCGGTGGAGCACTCCACGCCGCGGGCGTCGAGCAGGTAGAGCAGGGCGTCGCCCTCGGCCCCCGGCACGGTGACGTGCAGGATCCCGGGCAGGCGGTCCTCCGGGCGGGAGGCGCCGCGGACCACGGCGTCGGGGACGGCGGCCAGCACCGCCGCCTCCAGCTGGTCCCGCAGCCCGCGCAGCGCCGGAGTGCGCTCGGCGAGGGTGTCGACGGCGGCGGTGGTGGCCACGGCCAGCCCGCGTGCGGCGGCGGCGTCGACGCTGCCGGAGCGGACCCCGCCCTCCTGGCCGCCGCCGTGCAGCACCGGCACGAGGGGGGTGCCGCGGCGCAGCACGAGGCCGCCCACGCCGGTGGTGCCGCCCAGCTTGTGCCCGGTGAAGGACAGCGCCGCCAGGCCCGAGGCGGCGAAGTCGACGGGGACCTGGCCGACGGCCTGCACCGCGTCGGAGTGCACGGGGACCCCGTGGCGGGCCGCCAGCTCGACCACCTCGGCGAGCGGCTGCAGGGTGCCGACCTCGTTGTTGGCCCACATGACGCTGACCAGGGCCACCGACGCCGGGTCGCGCTCGAGGGACTCGCGCAGCGCGTCCAGGCGCAGCCGGCCCTCGCCGTCCACGGGCAGCTCCTCCACCCGGGCGCCCAGGCCCGCGGGGTGCTCCCCCAGCCAGTGCGCCGGGTCGAGGACGCCGTGGTGCTCCACGGCCGAGACCAGCACGCGCGTGCGGCGCGGGTCCTCCCCGTGGCGGGCCCAGAAGAGGCCCTTCACGGCGAGGTTGTCGGACTCGGTGCCGCCGCCGGTGAGCACGACCTCGCCGGGACGTGCTCCCAGCGCGGCCGCGAGCTCCTCGCGGGACTCCTCCACCACCCGCCGCGCGGCGCGCCCCGAGCTGTGCAGGGCGGAGGCGTTCCCCGAGCGGGTGAGCTCGGTGAGCATGGCCTCGGCCGCGGCGGGCAGCACGGGCGTGTCGGCAGCGTGGTCCAGGTACGCCGTCACGCACCGAGGGTACGTCCATGCGGCAGAGTCATCCCCCATGACCAGCGCGAGCGCCACGTCGAGAGCAGCGGCGAGCACCCCCTCTGGCCCGGTGTCGAGCCCGGTGTCGAGCCCAGCGTCGAGCCCGGTGTCGAGCCCGGTGTCGAGCAGCGCACCGCCCCTGGGCGTGCGCCTGCACCCGGGAGGCGCCAGCGCCGCCGTCGTCGCGTCCCGCGCCGACGCGGTGGCGGTCTGCCTCCTCGACGACGACGGCGCCGGCGGCTGGAGCGAGCGGCGCGTGCCGCTGACCCGCCGTCCCGGCGGCCTGTGGACCGGTGACCTCCCGGGCGTGCGCGCCGGCCAGCGCTACGGGCTGCGCGTCGACGGCCCGTGGGACCCCGCCGCGGGGCTGCGGCACGACCCGGCGAAGCTGCTGCTGGACCCGCACGCCCTCGCCGTCGACGGCGAGCTGCGGTGGGGCCCGGAGCTGTTCGCGCACGAGGTCAGCGGGCCGCAGTGGCTGCCGCTGGACGCCTCGCCGGCCGCGCAGCGGCGCAGCGGCCTGGACAGCGCCGGCAGCGCGCCCGTCGGCGTCGTCCTCGAAGCACCCGTGGCCGACCAGGCCGCACGCCCGCGCACCCCGTGGTCGCGCACGGTGGTCTACGAGGCGCACCTGCGCGGCCTCACGATGCTGCACCCCGACGTCCCGCCGGAGCTGCGCGGCACCTGGGCGGGCCTGGCGCACCCCGCCGTCGTCGAGCACCTGACCCGGCTGGGCGTCACGGCGGTCGAGCTGCTGCCGGTGCAGGCGATCGGCACGGAGATCTCGCTGGCCCGGCGCGGCCAGGCCAACTACTGGGGATACTCCACGCTGAGCTGGTTCGCGCCCGAGCCTCGCTACGCCACCGCGGCCGCGCGCGCCGCGGGGCCGGCGGCGGTGCTCGCCGAGGTGCGCGACGCCGTCGCCGCGTTGCACGCGGCGGGCCTGGAGGTGCTCCTCGACGTCGTCTACAACCACTCCTGCGAGGGCCACGCCCACGACGGGCCGAGCCTCTCGCTGCGCGGCATCGACTCCGCCGGCTACTACCGCCTGGACGGTTCCGGCCGCGACGTCGACTCCACCGGCTGCGGCAACAGCCTCGACTTCGGGCGGCCGCAGTGCGTGCGCCTGGCGATGGACTCGCTGCGGCACTGGGTGACGGCGTTCGGCGTGGACGGCTTCCGGTTCGACCTGGCGCCCACGCTCGGCCGCGGCCTGGACGGCGCCTACCGGCCCGACGCGCCGCTGCTGCTCGCGATGGGCGCCGACCCCGTGCTGTCCGACGTCAAGCTGGTCTCCGAGCCGTGGGACCTCGGGCCGGACGGGTGGCGCACGGGTGACTTCCCACAGCCGTTCGCGGAGTGGAACGACAGGTTCCGCGACGGCGCCCGGGAGTTCTGGCTGGCCGTGCCGGGGCGCGCCTCGCGCGGGGAGCCCACCGGCTCGGGCCTGGGCGAGCTGGCCCTGCGCCTGACCGGCTCCGCGGACCTGTTCGGCGGCGGCCCGGGCGACCGCGGGCCGATGGCGTCGGTGAGCTTCGTGACCGCGCACGACGGCTTCACGCTGGCCGACGCGTGCGCGTTCGACCACAAGCACAACCTCGCCAACGGCGAGGACAACCGGGACGGCACGGACTCCAACCGGTCCTGGAACCACGGCATGGAGGGCTGGCCCGGGGAGGGCGGCACCGCCGCCGGTCCGCTCGCCGACCCGGCCGACGAGCAGGCGGGGTTCGCCGTCGACCCCGACGAGCTCATGGTGACCGCCCTGCGGCGCCGCTCCATGCGCAACCTGCTGGCCACGCTGGTGCTGTCCGCCGGCGTGCCGATGCTCACCGCCGGTGACGAGCTGGGCAGGTCCCAGGGCGGCAACAACAACCCGTACTGCCTCGACGACGAGACCTCGTGGGTCGACTGGCACCTGGCGCCCTGGCAGCAGCACCTGCTGGAGACCACCCGGCAGCTGCTGGCGCTGCGCGCGCAGCACCCCGTGCTGCACGCCGAGCAGCCGCCCCGCCCGGCCCGCGCGGCCGCGGTGCCCGGCGCTCCGCAGCTGACCTGGTGGGACGCCGAGGGCGGCCCGATGGACCCCGAGGACTGGCAGGACCCCCAGAACCGCACCGTGCAGGTGCACCTGGGCGCCGCGCAGACCAGCGGGGAGGACCTGCTGCTCGTCCTCGCCGGGGACCTCGACGACGGCGACCTCGTGCTGCCGCCGCAGCCGGGCGTGGCGGGCTACCGGCTGCTGTGGGACAGCGCCGTGGAGCGCTACCCCGCGGGCGCCCTGGGAGCGCTGGACGCGGTGGGCACGACGGTGCCCGTCAGCGCGCTCTCGACCCGGTTGTACCGGCCGGTCACCTCACCTCAGGACGACGACGCGGACGCCGACGCTGCCGCCGTCGTCGTCGAGCCGGCCGAGGGCCAGACGACCGCGCCGTCGGAGCCGACCACGGCCCGCAGGTAGGAGTCGTCGAAGACGCTGGTCGGGTCCGGGACGCTCTTCAGCTCCCCGGACCCGACCAGCACCTGGCCCTCCGCGGTCAGCGCGGCCGGGTCGACGAAGCCGATCGGCTGGCCGGCCGGGGTGGAGCTGGCCACGAGCTTCGACTCGGTGGTGAAGACCTGCTCGTTGTGGGTCACGTCGAACCCGCTGCCGGACTTCTCCGCCGCCGCCTGCACGCACTGCTGCAGCTGGGTCTGGCAGACCTCGTGGGCGTGCAGCAGCGCCCGGACGAAGTCCTGCACGGCGGTGGGGTGGGCCTTCGCGAAGGCGGGGTTGGCGATGAGCTGCCCGAAGGAGCCGGTCACCCCGTAGTCCTCGGGGTTCCACTGCGTGACCTGGTCACCCATCGCCGCCAGCGTGAGCGGCTCGTTGGACTTGTAGCCGGTGAGGGACTGCACCTGGCCGCGCACGAGCACGGTCGGGTCGTAGCCGACCTTGACCTGGGTGATCGACCCCAGGTCCACCCCGGCCGTGACGAGCATGGCCCTCAGCGGCGCCGGGAGGCTCCCCTTGTGGCCCAGCGTGGTGCCGTCGAGCTGCTTGAGGTCGGTCACGCTCGGCTCGGTCATGAGCGTGGCGATCGGCACGTGGCCGAACGTCGCGACCCCGACGACGTCGGCTCCCCCGGCCACCGCGAGCATCGCCTCGGCCGCGCTGCCGACACCGGACAGCTGGGCCCGGCCCGCGGCGGTGAGCTGCGCGCCCTGCGCGGTGTCGCCGGAGCCGGGCTGCAGCTGCACGTCGAGGCAGACGTCCTTGAAGAACCCCATCGACTCCGCCGCGACGGCCTCGAGGATGGTCGTGGACGCCTGGTACTGGTACCCCGTGAGGTAGGTGACCGTGCCGGCGTCGCGGTTCTTCGCGCAGCGGTCGGCGTCGATGACGCCGCTGCCGCTCGCCGTCGCCCCCTGGCCCGGGGCTGGTGAGGAGCCCGAGCAGGCGGACAGCAGGAGCACGGCGGTGCAGGCGGCCGCCAGGGCGCCGAGGGCGGAGCGGCGTCGGAGCGTGGTCACGCGCCTGATTGTCGGGCCTCGCACCGCTGCGCGGCTTCCGACCGGTCGCAGCGGGGTCTCCGCGGGCGATCAGCTCGTGGGGCCGCCGGTCATCCACTGCGTCGCGAGAGCGCGCCGCTCCGCGTCACCGGACTGCAGGTCCGCGCGCTCAGCGGTGCGGTTCCCCGGGCCGCCGGCGTAGTTCGGGAAGTTGCCGCGGAGGCGCTCGTCGGAGAACCCGACGACGATGCCGGACGCGTAGGCGCCAGCCCGCCGGGGCAGCGCGGCGAGGGCCCTGACCAGTGCCGACGCGAGCTTCATGATCGGACGGTAGACCTCGGCGCACCACCGGTCCAGAGCGCCGCGCCCACGCGGTCGACCAGCGCCCCCAGCGGCGCCGACCCGTCCACCTCCCACGCCACCAGCCCCAGGTCGGCGCACTGCGCGCGCAGCCGGTCGGTGAAGAGCGCGTCGCGCTCCAGCAGGTTCGCGAGCGCTCGCGGCGGGTCGCTGGTGCGCCCCGCGACGTCGCCCAGCGACCCCCTCGCCGCGAAGGCGCGGCGGCGGAACGCGGGGGTCGGCAGCAGCCACAGCGCGTGGGACGGGTCCGCCAGGAGCGGCGCCACGAGGTGCGGCAGCAGCCGGAAGCCCTCTACCAGCACCGGGCGCTCCGGCGGCAGCGCCGCGACGTCGTCGAGGAGCAGGTCGAAGGCCTCCCCGCGGTACCAGTGGAAGGTCTCGAGCATCTGCTGCGGCGTGCTGCCGAGCCACCGCACGTCCGTCGTCGCCGCGGCGAAGCGCGCGAGCTCGGGTGCGGCGGCGGGATCGGCGCGGCGGGCGTGGTCCGCCATGAGCTCGTCGGTGTCGACGACGACGAGCTCGGGGCGCTCGACCGCCAGCGCCCTGGCCACGCTGCTCTTGCCGGCGCCGCTGCCCCCGCCCAGCCAGCGGACGTGCCCGAGTTCCCGTGCGTCCGCGTCCATCAACGGCTCCCGGTCCGTCCGGCGCCGAGCCGCCGGCGGGTCAGCGGCGGCCCGGGGCGTAGCGCGCCAGCACGCGCCGCTCCACCACCACGACGGCGCCGAGCAGCGCCACGCCCATGACCGCCAGCACGATGATCGCGGCGTAGACCGGAGCCAGCCGGTAGCTGGCCGCGGAGGTGGTGATGAGCGTCCCGAGCCCGGCGGACGAGCCGGCCGCGACGAACTCCGCGACCACCGCCCCGACCACGGACAGCGGCAGCACCACGCGCAGCGCCGTGAACAAGGCCGGCAGCGCCGAGGGCAGCCGCAGCCTCAGCAGCACCTCGGTGCGGGAGGCGCGCAGCGAGCGCAGCACCATGAGCGCGTCCGGCGGCGCGGCCCGCAGCCCCTGCAGCAGCGTGACCAGCACCGGGAAGAAGACGACGACGGCGGTGACCAGCACCTTGGGGGTCCGCCCGAAGCCGAAGGCCACCACCAGCGCGGGGGCGAACGCCACGACCGGGGTGGTGTTGAGCACCACGGCCAGCGGCAGCACGGCGCGCGCGAGCAGCGGCACCTCGCTGAGCACCACCGCCAGCACAGCCGCCAGCACCCCGCCGAGCAGCACCCCCAGCAGCGCCGTCGACAGCGTGGTCCAGGCGTCCGCCAGGTAGGTGCCGCCGGAGCCCACCAGCTCGGCCACCACGTCGCCGGGCAGCGGCAGCAGGTAGGTCTGCCCCTGCGCCACGAGGTGGGCGGCCACGAGCTGCCACACCAGCGCGAGCAGCACCAGCGCCACCACCGCGGGTGCCCAGGTGGCGGGCCGCCACCAGCGGCTCACGACGCCTCCGGCGAGCGACCGGCCGACCAGGCCGCGGCGAGCTCGCGGCGCAGCCGGTCCTCCACCGCGTGCATCGCGGGACCGCCGAGGTCGGCCCCGGCCCGCGGGCGCGGCAGACCCACGTCCACCACGTCCACCACGCGGCCGGGCGGGCCCGCCATGACCACCACCGTGTCCGACAGGACCACGGCCTCGCGCACGGAGTGCGTCACGAAGAGCACGGTGGTGCGCACGTGCTCCCACAGCGCGAGCAGCTGGCGCCGCAGCGCCTCGCGGGTGATCTCGTCGACGGCGCTGAAGGGCTCGTCCAGCAGCAGCACCCGCGGCCGCATCGCCACCGCGCGGGCCAGGGCCACGCGCTGCTGCATGCCGCCGGACAGCTCGTGCGGGTACGCCTCCAGGACCGCGCCGAGGCCCACCTCGCGCAGCACCTCCACGGCGTCGCCGCGCTCGGCGGTCTCCCCGTCGCGGCGCCGGCGCCGGTCCGCGGCGCGGTTGACGCGCCGTGGCAGCTCGACGTTGCCGCGCACGGTCAGCCACGGCAGCAGCGCGGGGGTCTGCGGCACCAGCCCGATCTCCTTGTCCGCCGCGGCGACACCGGGTGGGCGTCCGCAGACCAGCACCTCGCCGTCGTCGGGGTCCTCCAGGCCGGCGACGGCGCGCAGCAGCGTCGACTTCCCGCAGCCGCTGGGGCCGATGACGCTGGTGAAGCTGCCCTCGGGCACGTGCAGGTCGAGGCCGGCCACCGCCTGGACCACACCGCGGCCCGCGGCGCCCGGGTAGGAGCGCCGCAGGCCGCGGACGTCGATCACGGGTGGTGCGAGCGCCGGGTCAGGCGCTGGTGACGAGCGCGGTCTCGGCCGGGCTCGCCTGCGCGCCGTGGCGCGGGAGCACGCGCACGGTGTAGCCGAAGGCACCCGAGCGCCGCAGCACCACGGTGCCGGAGAACAGGTGCCGGCCCTCCTCGTAGCTCTCCTCGAGCGCCAGCGCCGCGGTGGAGGTCTCCACCAGCTCGTCGTCGACGTCGACGCGCCCGTGCACCACCTGGACCTCGACGTCGGACGGCGAGAGCTGGCCGAGCGAGACGTACGCGGCCACCCGCACCTCGTCACCGACCTCCGGGGAGTCGCTGACGCCCCCGGACTCGACGTGGTCGACGCGCACGCCGCCCCAGGTCGCGCGGACGCGGCCCTTCCAGGCCGCGAGGTCGCGCGCCCCGGCGAAGTCACCGGCGGCGAGCGCTGCGCCGGAGGTGGCCGCGGGCACGTAGAGGGTGTTCACGTAGTCCTGCACCATCCGGGTGGCCTGCACCTTCGGCGCCAGGGTGCCGAGGGTGTGGCGGACCATCTCCAGCCAGCGGCCGGGCAGGCCGTCGGCGTCGCGGTCGTAGAAGCGCGGCGCCACCTGGTTCTCGATGAGGTCGTAGAGCGCCGCGGCCTCCAGGTCGTCGCGGCGGTCGGGGTCCTCGACGCCGTCGGCGGTGGGGATCGCCCAGCCGTTCTCGCCGTCGAACCACTCGTCCCACCAGCCGTCGAGGATCGACAGGTTGAGACCGCCGTTGAGGGCGGCCTTCATGCCGGAGGTCCCGCAGGCCTCGAGGGGGCGCAGCGGGTTGTTGAGCCAGACGTCCACGCCCGGGTACATGGTCTGCGCCATGCGGATGTCGTAGTTGGGCAGGACGACGATGCGGTGCCGCACGCCGGCGTCGTCGGCGAACTGGACCATGCGCTGCAGGAGCCGCTTGCCGGAGTCGTCGGCGGGGTGGCTCTTGCCGGCGATGACCAGCTGGACCGGGCGGGTCGGGTGCGTGAGCAGCGCCGTGAGGCGCTCCGGGTCGCGCAGCATGAGCGTGAGGCGCTTGTACGTGGGCACGCGCCGCGCGAAGCCGATGGTCAGCACCTCGGGGTCGAGCACGTCGCCGACCCAGCTGAGCTCGGCCGGGGACGCACCGCGGCGCAGCCAGGAGGAGCGCACGCGGCGGCGGGCGTCGGCCACGAGCTGCGCGCGCAGCTCGCCGCGCAGCGACCACAGGGCCGCGCCGTCCAGGGAGGCGGCGCCGCCGGACTGGTTCGAGGCGTCCTCCCCGCCGCCGGAGGCGGCCAGCAGCTCCACGACCTTGCGGTCCACCCAGGTCGGCGCGTGCACGCCGTTGGTGATGGACGTGATCGGGGTCTCGTCGGCGTCGAAGCCCGGCCAGAGGCCGGAGAACATGCCGCGGGAGACCTCGCCGTGCAGGGCGGACACGCCGTTGGCCCGCTGGGCCAGGCGGAAGCCCATGACGGCCATGTTGAACACCGATGGGTCCCCGCCGGCGTAGTCCTCGGCGCCGAGGGCGAGCACGCGGTCGAGCGGGACGTCGCCGAGGAAGCCGGAGCCCCCCAGGTGCTCGGACACCGCGTCGCGCCCGAACCTGTCGATGCCCGCGGGCACGGGGGTGTGGGTGGTGAACACGGTGGCGGCGCGGACGGCCTCGACCGCCTCGTCGAAGGTGAGGCCCTGGGCCGTGAGCTCGCGGATGCGCTCCACGCCGAGGAACCCGGCGTGCCCCTCGTTGGTGTGGTAGATCGCCGGCTCCGGGGCGCCGGACAGCCTCGACCAGAGGCGCAGGGCGCGCACGCCCCCGGCACCGAGCAGCAGCTCCTGCTGCAGGCGGTGGTCGCCGCCGCCGCCGTAGAGGCGGTCGGTGACGTTCGCGGCGGCCTCGTCGTTGCCGGTGACGTCCGAGTCGAGCAGGAGCAGCGGGACGCGGCCGACGTCGGCCTTCCACACGTGCGCCAGCAGGGTGCGGCCGTGCGGGAGGGGCAGGGAGATGACGGCGGGCGTGCCGTCCTCCTCGCGCAGCTGCGTCAGGGGCAGCCCGTCGGGGTCGGAGACGGGGTAGGTCTCGGTCTGCCAGCCGTCCCGCGTGAAGGCCTGCTTGAAGTAGCCGGCCTTGTAGAGCAGCCCCACGCCGACGATCGGGACGCCGAGGTCGGAGGCGGCCTTGAGGTGGTCACCGGCGAGGATGCCGAGCCCGCCGGAGTACTGGGGCAGCACCGAGGTGATGCCGAACTCCGGGGAGAAGTAGGCGATGGCGGCAGGTCCGCCCTGGGGGGCGACCTCCTGCTGGTACCAGCGCTCGCCCGTGAGGTAGGCCCGCAGGTCCTGCGCGGCGGCCTCCACGGCAGCCACCACGGAGCGGTCGGCGGCGAGCTCGGCCAGGCGCTCGGGCGACAGCGCTCCGAGCAGCGCGACGGGGTCGTGGCGCAGGGACTCCCACGTCTGCGGGTCCAGGCTCGCGAAGAGGTCCTGCGTCGGGGGGTGCCAGGACCAGCGCAGGTTGGTGGCCAGCTCCCCCAGGGGCGCCAGCGCCTCCGGCAGGGCGGTGCGGACGGTGAACCGTCGGATCGCTCTCACAGCCGCCGAACCTATGCCAGCGCGGGCGGGGTCTGCGAGGGGTGATCAGGCGGGGTCCCGGTCGGTGCCCCCCGAGGGGGGGAGCGCATCGGCCCGGGCGGACCCGCGGGCGCCCGGGATCTCGGGTGTCGGTGGGCTGGGCGCCTCGATAGGTTCGCCGTCGTGACCGCTGAGTCCTCCGTCGACGCCCCGGCCGACACCGCGGCGCGCCCGCAGCCGCCCCGGGAGCCGCTCATCGGCCCCTCCCCCAGCGGGCTCGGGCGCATCCCCGTCATCGACACCAGCCCGTCGGTCGACGGCGGCCGGTGGGCCGCCAAGGCGGTGGCGGGCGAGGCGGTGCCGGTGCGCGCCACGGTCTTCCGCGAGGGCCACGACGCCGTGAGCGCCTCCGCGGTGCTCGCCCGGCCCGACGGCTCGGTCCGCACCCGGGCCACCATGACCCCGCTCGCCCCGGGCACGGACCGCTGGGAGGCGTGGGTGGTCCCCGACGCCCCCGGCGACTGGACGTTCTGGGTGGAGGGCTGGAGCGACCCGTACGGCACCTGGGACCACGACGCCACCATCAAGGTGCGCGCCGGGGTGGACGTCGAGCTCATGCTCGTCGAGGGCGCGATCCTCCTGGAGCGGGCCGCCGCCCGCGACGGGCTGCCCGAGCACGTGGTGCACACGCTGCACGGCGCGGCCTGGGCGCTGCGCGACACCGGCCGCCCGGCGGAGGTCCGCCTGGCCGCCGGCACCGCCGAGGAGGTCAAGGCGGTGCTCGCCGAGCACCCCCTGCGCGACATGGTCTCCCCCGGCCCCGTGATGCAGCTGCGCGTGGAGCGCGAGCGCGCCCTGGTGGGTGCCTGGTACGAGGTCTTCCCCCGCTCCGAGGGCGCCTGGCGCGACGAGGACGGCGCATGGCGCAGCGGCACGCTGCGCACCGCGACCACCGCCGTCGACAGGGCCAAGTCGATGGGCTTCGACGTCATCTACCTCACGCCGATCCACCCGATCGGCACCACCAACCGCAAGGGCCGCAACAACACCCTGGTCGCCGAGCCGGGAGACCCGGGCTCGCCGTACGGCATCGGCTCCGAGGCCGGCGGTCACGACGCGATCCACCCCGACCTGGGCACCTTCGACGACTTCGACCACTTCGTGCGGTACGCGAACGACCGCGGCCTGGAGGTGGCGCTCGACATCGCGCTGCAGGCCTCCCCCGACCACCCGTGGGTGCGCGAGCACCCGGAGTGGTTCACGCGCCGCTCCGACGGCTCCATCGCCTACGCCGAGAACCCGCCCAAGAAGTACCAGGACATCTACCCGGTCAACTTCGACGACGACCCCGAGGGCATCTACGCCGAGGTCCTGCGGGTCGTGCTGCTGTGGGTCGAGCACGGCGTGAAGCTCTTCCGGGTCGACAACCCCCACACCAAGTCCGTGGTGTTCTGGGAGTGGCTCATCGCGAAGGTCCGCGAGGTGGACCCTGACGTGCTGTTCCTGTCCGAGGCCTTCACCAAGCCGGCCATGATGCGCGCTCTGGCCAAGGTGGGCTTCGCCCAGAGCTACACCTACTACGCGTGGCGCAACACCCGCGCCCAGCTCACCGACTACCTGCTCGAGCTCACCACCGGCGGCGACGAGCCCGGTGACGGCGACGCCGCCCACGGCGGCACCGCCGACTACCTGCGGCCCAGCTTCTGGCCCACCACGCACGACATCCTCACGCCGTACATGCAGTACGGCGGCCCGGCCGCCCACGCGCTGCGCGCCGTCATCGCCGCCACCGCCGTGCCCACGTACGGCATCTACTCCGGCTACGAGCTGGTGGAGAACGTGGCGCGCCCCGGCGCCGAGGAGCACAACGACAACGAGAAGTACGAGTACAAGCAGCGCGACTGGGACGGCGCCGCGGCGTCCGGCCGCTCGCTGGCGCCCCTGCTGGCCAAGCTGAACTACGCCCGGCACCACCACCCCGCCCTGCAGCGGCTGCGCGGCCTGTCCTTCCACACCGCCGACGACGACGACGTGCTCGTCTACTCGCGCCGCGTGCCGGCGGAGCAGTCGCCCACCGGCGCGGAGGACGTGGTCCTCGTCGTCGTCAACCTCGACCCGCACTCCACCCGCGAGACGACCGTCCACCTCGACATGGCCGCCCTCGGGCTGGCGTCCTGGGACCCGTTCACCGCCCGCGACCTGGTCAGCGGCGACTCGTGGACGTGGTGGGAGAACACCTACGTCAAGCTGGGCCCCGACACCTCGCCGTTCCACGTCGTGTCGGTGACCCGCGTCGCCGAGGGCGGCGCTGCGTGAGCACCCCCGCCGCACCGACCACGGGGACGCACCTGCACGACCTGCTCGGTCCGTGGGTGCCCCACCAGCGGTGGTACCCCGCCAAGGGGCGGGAGGCGCGCGCCGAGGTGGTGGGCCGCATCCTCCTGCCCTGGGCCGACCCCGAGGACGTGCGCGTGCTCGTGCACGTGGTCCGCGTCACGACCGCCGCGGGCGGCCCGCCCGGCAGCTCCGGGCACGTCGACCTGGTGCAGGTGCCGCTGGTCCACCGGCGCGCCCCCCGCCCGGGGGCCGACGCCGCCGCCGCCCTGCTCGGCGTGCTCACCGACCCCGAGGGCATCGGCTGGTACGTCTACGACGGCCCGCACGACCCGGCCTACGTCGAGGCGCTCCTGGCGCTGCTGTCCGGCCAGATCCGCGGGGTGGCGCTGGACGCCTCCGGGGAGCAGGCAGCCCACGCCGGCACCGCGGTGGGCCACCACCCCGCCGGTGCGGTCCCCCCGGAGCCGGGCAGCCCTGCCCGCGTGCTGCGCGGGGAGCAGTCCAACACCTCGATCATCGTCGAGCCCGAGGACGGCTCCGCCCCCGTCATCGTCAAGGTCTTCCGCACCCTGCACCCCGGCCGCAACCCCGACGTGGAGGTGCAGGCCTCGCTGGCTCCGGCCGGCGTCTCCGCGGTCCCGGCGCTGGCCGGCTGGGTGGAGGGCACCTGGCCGGTCTCCCCCGACGCCTCCGCCCCGCTGGTCTCCGGCGACCTCGCCGTGGCCTCGGAGTTCCTCGTGGGCGCGCAGGACGCCTGGCGCGAGGCCACCGCCGCCGTCGTGGGCGGCACCGACTTCTCCGGGCGCGCCCGCGCCCTGGGCGCCGCCACCGCGCAGGTGCACGCCGCCCTGGCCGAGCAGCTTCCCAGCCGGCCCGCCGCCGACGACGACGCCCACCGCCTGGCCGAGGGCTGGCGCCAGCGCCTGGAGTGGGCGCTCGCGGAGGCGGACGTGCTGGCCGAGCGGGCGCCCGCGCTGCGCGAGCGGGTGGGCGCGGCGGGCTCGCTGGACGCCGCGGCGCTCGGCGTGCTGCAGCGCGTCCACGGCGACTACCACCTGGGCCAGGTGCTGGACGTGCCCGGGCGCGGGTGGGTGCTGCTCGACTTCGAGGGCGAGCCGCTGCGGCCCCTGGCCGAGCGCACCCTGCCCGACCTCGCCCTGCGCGACGTCGCGGGCATGCTGCGGTCCTTCGACTACGCCGCGCGCCAGACCACCGTGGGACTGGCCGAGGGCCCCGAGGCGGACACCGCGCGCGCAGCGGCCGGGCGGTGGGCCGATGCCGCACGGGCGGCGTTCTGCGAGGGCTACGCCTCGGTGACCGGCGCCGACCCGCGCGGCGCGGCCGCGCTGCTGGACGCCCTCGAGCTGGACAAGGCCCTCTACGAGGTGGTCTACGAGGTGCGCAACCGCCCCTCGTGGGTGGCCGTGCCGCTGGCCGCCGTCGACAGGCTGCTCGCCGGTCCGGTTCCCGCAGACGGGTGACCCCGGCGGTCCCCCGGGCCGCCAGCCAGTCTCCTGCGGGGGTCCCTCCGAACCACCACCGGGAGCGGCGCACGCCGCTCGCCGGACCCGTGGAGGGAGTCACCCGTGTCGCAGATCACCAGCACGAGCGGCCGAGGCCTGAACCGCCTGGTCGCCCTCGTCTTCGGAGCGGTCTACCTGCTGGTCGGCGTCGTCGGCTTCGCGCTGACGGGCTTCAGCGGCTTCGCCGACCCGATGGGCGGCCGCACGCTGGTCGTGTTCGAGGTCAACCCGCTGCACAACGTCGTCCACGTCGCGATCGGCGTCGCCCTGCTGCTGGCGTCGCGCCGGCTGGCGGCCGCCCGCGCCACCAACGGGACGATCGGCGCCGTCTACCTGCTGGTGGGCGTGCTGGGGCTGTTCATCGCCTCGCCGACCAGCCACCTGAACCTGCTGGCCCTCAACGACGCCGACAACGTCCTCCACCTGGCCAGCGCTCTGCTGCTGCTGGGCGTCGCGCTCGGCGCCGACCGCCGCGCGCGGGTGGTCAGCGCGGCGTGAGGCAGCGCCCGGGCACACGCCCGGGCCCCGCCCGCTCGGCCGCGGCCGGCCGCCCCCCGGCGGCCGCCGCGGCCGCTGCGCGTGCTCGGCGGCGGCCCCGTAGCAGCGATGGTGACCTCGTGCCAGGGTGAGGGTCATGGACACCAGCCAGGCTCCCGCCAGCCTCGACGTCGAGCTCCTGCGCCAGGTGGCGCGGGGTGAGAGCCCCTTCCCCCACGACGTCCTGGGCGCCCACCAGGCCCCGGACGGCACCATCACCGTGCGCACCCTGCGGCCGCTGGCCGAGCAGGTGGTGCTGCTGACGCCGGACGGCGTGCGCACGCCCTTCACCCACCAGGCCGAGGGCGTGTGGGCGGCCGTCATGCCCGGGGACGCCGTCACCGACTACCGGGTCGAGGTGACGATGCCGGGCGAGAGCGCCCAGCTCCTGGACGACCCGTACCGGTTCCTGCCCACCCTGACGCCCTTCGACCTGCACCTCATCTCCGAGGGCCGCCACGAGGAGCTGTGGACCGTCCTGGGCGCCCACGTGCAGCGCTGGCCGGGAGCCATGGGCGAGGTGCGCGGCACGTCCTTCGCGGTCTGGGCGCCCCGGGCGCGCGCCGTGCAGGTGGTGGGCGACTTCAACGGCTGGGACGGGCGCCAGAGCTCCATGCGCAACATGGGCAGCTCCGGGGTCTGGGAGGTCTTCCTGCCCGGGGTCGGCGTGGGCACGCGCTACAAGTTCCGCATCCAGACGCAGTCGGGCGGGTGGGTCGAGAAGGCCGACCCGATGGCGCGGGCCACCGAGGTGCCCCCGCTGACGGCGTCGGTGGTCACCGAGTCGACGTACAGCTGGAACGACGAGGAGTGGATCGCGCAGCGGGCGCGCACGGACGCGACCACCTCGCCGATGAGCGTCTACGAGGTGCACCTGGCCTCCTGGCGTCCCGGCCTGGACTACCGCGAGGCCGCCGACCAGCTGGCCGAGTACGCCTCGGCCGCCGGCTTCACGCACGTGGAGCTGCTGCCGATCGCCGAGCACCCCTTCGGCGGGTCCTGGGGCTACCAGGTCACCGGCTACTACGCCCCCACCTCGCGCCTGGGCACCCCCGACGACGCGAAGTACCTCGTCGACCGCCTCCACCGGGCGGGCCTCGGCGTCATCCTCGACTGGGTGCCCGCGCACTTCCCGAAGGACGAGTGGGCGCTGGCCCGGTTCGACGGCGAGCCGCTGTACGAGTACCCCGACCCCCGCAAGGGCGAGCACCCCGACTGGGGCACCCTCGTGCCCGACTACGGCCGCCCCGAGGTCCGCAACTTCCTCGTGGCGAACGCTGTGTACTGGCTGCAGGAGTTCCACATCGACGGCCTGCGCGTGGACGCCGTCGCCTCGATGCTCTACCTGGACTACTCCCGCCAGAGCGGGCAGTGGGTGCCCAACCGCTTCGGCGGGCGGGAGCACCTGGAGGCCATCGAGTTCCTCCAGGAGGTCAACGCCACGGCGTACAAGCGGGTCCCCGGCATCGTCATGATCGCCGAGGAGTCGACGGCGTGGCCGGGCGTCACGCGCCCCACCGACGCCGGCGGCCTCGGCTTCGGCTTGAAGTGGAACATGGGGTGGATGCACGACTCGCTGCGCTACCTCGGCGAGGACCCCGTCAACCGCAGCTGGCACCACGGCGAGATGACCTTCGCGATGGTCTACGCCTACTCCGAGAACTACGTGCTGCCCATCAGCCACGACGAGGTCGTGCACGGCAAGGGCTCGCTCCTGCGCAAGGCCCCCGGGGACCGGTGGCAGCAGGTGGCCACGCTGCGCGCCTTCCTCGCGTTCATGTGGGCCCACCCGGGCAAGCAGCTGCTCTTCATGGGCCAGGAGTTCGGCCAGGAGGCGGAGTGGTCCGAGGGCCGCGGGCTGGACTGGTGGCTGCTCGACCAGCCGCTGCACGCCGGCGTCCTGGCGGCCCTCACCGACCTCAACCGGGTCTACAAGGGGACCCCGGCCCTGTACGAGCTCGACACCGACCCCGCGGGCTTCTCGTGGATCAGCGCTGACGACTCCTCGCACAACACGTTCTCGTTCATCCGCTGGGACTCCGAGCGGCGCCCGCTGGTGTTCATCGTGAACTTCGCGGGCGTGCCCCACGAGGACTACCGCCTCGGCTTCCCCGGCGCGGGCACCTGGACCGAGGTCATCAACACCGACGACACCCGCTACGGCGGGTCGGGCGTCACCAACGGCGGGTCGGTCGAGGTGGCCGCGGAGCCGCACTGGGGCCAGCCGGCCTCGGCGCTGGTGCGCATCCCGCCGCTGGGCGCGGTCTGGTTCACCCCGCAGGAGTGGCCGCCGGCCGAGGGTGCCGCACCGGCCACCGCAGCGGTGGCCGCCGCGGGGACCGCGACCTCCTCGGAGGCCGCGGAGGCCACCGACGTCTCCGAGGCCGAGGCCCGTGAGACCGACGGCGCGGCGCTCGACGAGCTGGTCGTCGCCGCCGACCCGCCCGAGTACCTCAAGAACGAGGACGAGCAGGCCTGACAGCCTCTCGAGGACGACGACGGCGCCCCGCCGCTGACCAGGTCAGCGGCGGGGCGCCGTCGTCGTCGGTAGCCGGCCGGGCGGGCGGCCGGCCGTTCAGCCGGGGGCCTCAGTAGAGGGCGGCCGCGAGGGTGCGGCGGGCGGTGGCGACGCGCGGGTCGTCCGCGCCGACCACCTCGAACAGCTCCACCAGACGGGCGCGCAGCGCGTCGCGCTCGTCGCCGTGGGTGGTGCGCACGAGCGCGACGAGCCGGGCGAAGGCGCCCTCGGCGTCTCCGGCGAGCACCTGGTGGTCGGCGGCGAGCAGCCCGGCCTGGACGTCGGCCGGGGCGTCGTCGGCGGCGCGCACGGCCTGCGGTGCCTGCGTGCCCCGGGTGCGGCGGCGCAGCTCGATGCTGGCCAGCCCGACCGCCGCCTCCGCGTCCGCCGGCGCCTCCGCGAGCGCCCGGCGGTAGGCGTCGGCCGCGGCGTCGAGGTCGCCGCGGGTGATGGCCTCGCGCGCCTCGGCGTGCAGCGGGGGCACGGGCGGCTCGGCGGGGCCGCCGTCGGCGCCGGCCTCGCCCTCGCCGATCCCCCCGGCGGCGCCCGGCACCCGGCCGGTGACGCCGTTGGCCGCGGCGACCTTGAGCAGCTCGTCGAGGACCTGCCGGACCTGGGGCTCGGGGTAGGCGCCCTGGAACAGGGGCACGGGCTGGCCGGCCAGCACGGCGACGACGGTGGGGATCGACTGCACCTGGAAGGCCGCGGCGATCTGCGGGTTGGCGTCCACGTCCACCTTGGCCAGCAGGAAGGCGCCCGCGTACTCCTCCGCCAGGCGCTCCAGCACCGGGGAGAGCTGCTTGCACGGCCCGCACCACGTGGCCCACAGGTCCACCACCACGGGCACCTGGGCGGACAGCTGCACCAGGGAGGAGAACTCGGCGTCGGTGACGTCGAGCACCACGCTGGCGCCGCCGGCAGGAGCCTGCTCGGCGGGAGGTGCCGCGCCGTCGCCGACGGGCGCCGCGGGGGCGCTGGGCGGCGCCGCGGGGCGCTGGGGCCGGTTGGCCAGGCCAGAGAGGTCGACGGCGCCGCGCAGGTTCAGGCGCGGGCCGGGGCGGCTCGCCGGAGTGCTCATGCCCCCATCCTCCCCCAGCCCGGTCAGCGGACGGCCACCCCGGTGGTGCCCCGCTGCCCCGCCACCAGGGCCACCTGCCCCGACGTCGGCACCCGCAGCACCACCACCTCTGCGGTGGACACGTCCAGGCCCTTCGGGGCGGAGGAGCGCCCGGCGAGCGCGGCGAGGTCGGGGGGCAGCGACTGCACCACCCCGGCGCCGCGGGGGGTGAACGTGCGCTTCCCGGCGAGGACGCCCACGACGAGCGCTCCCCCGTCGGTGGTGCGCAGCGACCACAGGGCGCCCTCCCGCGGTGCGTGGGCGGCCGCGTAGTCGACGTAGCCGGAGACGCCGTCCCGTTCGGCCCGCTGCTCGGCGAGGACCTGGGTGCGCAGCGGGTCCTCGGCCAGCCCGGCGGCGGCCGGGGAGCCGTCCCCGCGGGTCAGGACGTCGGCGTAGCCGGCCACGGCCTGAGCCGGGGTCACCACCAGGCCCGGGGCGTCAGCGGGCAGTGCCTCGGCGGCACCGCCGCTGGACGCGGGCTGCGGCAGGGCGGCCCCCGGCAGCACGGCCGCCGAGGCCACCACCCGGTAGGGGTTGCGCGGTCCTTCCTGCACGAGGACCACCACCTGCGGGACCGCGCCCCCACCCGGCTGGAGGGCGGTGAGGAACCAGCGCGGCCAGGTCCCGGCGGGGGGCACGGCCGTGAGGAGCTGCTGCCCGGCCAGCGGTGCGGGCTCGGGGCTCGTGGGGACGGCGGCGCGCACGGTGAGGGCCGCGCGGCGCACCTCCAGCTCGGCCCCGGCGTACCGGGCCTCCAGCCCGTCACCGGACGCCTGCGCCACCGCGCTGAGGATGCGCGCCACCTGCGGCGCTGCGACGGAGGCGACCGGTGCCGTGCCGGCGGCCGCCGCGCGCTCTGTGGCCGCGGGGCCCCCGCACGCGCTCAGCCCCCCGAGCAGCACCGCGGCCAGGGCGCCGGCAGTGGCCACCACGACGACGACGCGGATGCGCAGGCGCCTCACGGGACGGCCTCCGCTGACGCCCGCGATCGCAGCACCACGAGCACAGCACGCACCACCGCGGTCCCCGCGGCGGCGGCGCAGGCGGCACCGACGACGAGCAGGACGACCGCGACCAGCGGCACCGGGCGGCTGCTCCACGTGAGATCCACCTGCGCGGGGGCCGGTGCCGTGCCGTCGGAGGCCACCAGCACCGCCTCCGGGGCGAGCCCGCCCGCCCCGGAACCGCCTGCGAGGTCCAGCTCGGCACTGCCCTGGCCGCGCTGCTGCGCCGTCCACAGGTCGCTGCCGGAGGGGTCCGGGGCCGTGGCGGCGCCGTCGGTCCGCTCGACGCGCACGCCGCCGTCGTCGTCGAGCCCGGTGGCCGCTGCGGCGGCGGTGCCCCGGGTCCAGGCACGGACGTCCTCGGCGCTGCCGCGGGCCACGAGGACCGGGCCGTCGCCGCGGGCGCTGACCACCACGCGCCCCTCCCGGGCGCTCAGCAGCTCCGCGGACAGGACCACCAGCGGCGCGGACGCGCCCACCGGGAGGACGGCGGTGGTGCGCTGCGCCGGGCGCGCCACGGTGGCCAGCAGGGCGCCCCCCGCGAGCAGGAGCACAGCGAGCAGTCCCAGCGCGCCCACCCAGCGCCGGGTGGGGCGGCTGCCGTCCCGGGACCGGGCGCCGAGCCGGCGGACGAGCAGGGCGGGAAGCCCGCGACGGGCCGCGCGGGAGTCGGCGCGCCGGGCCGCCCGGCGGGGGCTGACCTCGGTCACCGGCTCACCGGCTCACTGGCCGCGGCCGGGCTCGCCCTCGGCGCGCTCGACGGCGGCCTCGAGCCGGTCCAGCTTGCCCTGCAGCTCACCCGTGCGGCCGGGCCGGATGTCGGCCTTGAGCACGAGGGACACGCGCGGACTGGCGCTGGCCACCGCCTCGCAGGCGCGGCGCACCACGTCCATGCACTCGTCCCACTCCCCCTCGAGCGTGGTGAACATGGCGTCCGTGCGGTGCGGGAGCCCGCTGGAGCGCACCACGCGCACGGCCGCGGCGACCGCGTCGGTCACCGAGCCGTCCGCGTCGCTGGCGTTGCCGGGGGACACGGAGAACGCGACGAGCATGCGCCCACGGTAGCCACGGGCGGGGCGCCCCGCGGCGGTTCAGCGGGCCCGCGGCGACGTGCTCTGCGCCCGGAGCGCCCTCAGCGGGGACGGCGGTGGGCGCGGGCGCGCCAGCAGGAGCGGTGCCAGTGGCGGCGCTCCGACGGACCGACCCCGGGCGGGGCGTCCGCGGGCCAGGCCACCACGTGCGCGGTGCCGGGCTGGATGACCTGGTCGCAGCCCGGGCACCGGTAGGGCTTGAGGGCCGCCGCGCCCGGCACGGCGCGCACGAGCCAGTCGCCGTCGGGACCGCTCTCCCCGGTGGCCCAGCCGACCGGGCGGGTGGGCTCGGGCGCCGTCGCCTGCCGGGCCTGCGACCGCGCACCGCGCCGGCCGGCGGAGCGCGGGACGGGCTGGGGACGACGGCGCGGCACCTCACCATCATCCGGCATCACCAGCCATCACCGGCCATCCACGAGGCTCGGTAACGTGCGCGCTCGTGCGCCTCGTCATCGCCCGCTGCTCGGTCGACTACGAGGGGCGGCTCAACGCCCACCTGCCCCTCGCCACCCGACTGCTGCTCGTCAAGGCCGACGGCAGCGTGCTCGTGCACGCCGACGGCGGCTCCTACAAGCCGCTCAACTGGATGAGCCCGCCGTGCTCGCTGGCGGTGGCCCCCGCTGACGGCCCGCACGCCGCGGCCGGGGCGCAGGAGGTGTGGACGGTGCGCTCGGCCAAGACCGAGGACCGCCTGGTCGTGGCGGTGCACGAGGTGCTCCACGACTCCACCCACGAGCTCGGCACCGACCCCGGTCTGGTCAAGGACGGCGTGGAGGCGCAGCTGCAGAAGCTGCTGGCGGAGCAGGTCGAGCTGCTGGGCGAGGGCCACCAGCTGGTGCGCCGCGAGTACCCGACGGCCATCGGCCCCGTGGACCTGCTCGTGCGCTCGCCCCACGGCGGCACGGTGGCGGTGGAGGTCAAGCGCCGGGCGGAGATCGACGGCGTGGAGCAGCTGACCCGCTACCTGCAGCTGCTCAACCGGGACCCGCTGCTGGCCCCGGTGGAGGGCGTCCTGGCGGCGCAGGAGATCCGGCCCCAGGCGCGCGTGCTCGCCACCGACCGCGGCATCCGCTGCGTGGTGCTCGACTACGACGCGCTGCGCGGCGTCGACGACGTGGAGTCCCGGCTCTTCTGAGGCTGGTGCCGCCTGCTGCCCTGCCGCACCATGGGCGGATGGGAGTGAGCGCGAGCGGCACGGCGTTCGGGGTGTGGACGACGTTCGGGCTGTCCCTGCTCATGCTGGGCGTGCTCGTCCTCGCGCTCCGCTGGACGTTCTCCCGGGGTCACTCGGTGGTGGCCCGCAAGCCGCGCACCGGCCGGGCCAGCGAGTACGGGCTGCTCGTGGTGGTGAGCGAGCCGGGCACGTTCGTCGAGGCTGAGGTGGACCGGCAGCGCCTCGTGGCCGCGGGGCTGCGCGCCACGCTCGCACCCACCACCGACGGCCCGCGGGTCCTGGTCTTCCCCGAGGACGCGAGCATCGCGCGCGCCCTGCTCGAGGCCGCGTAGCGGCCAGCCCGCTCGAGCAGTTCGAGCCGCGCGGCCCTGCAGCGCGGCCCTACAGCGCCGGGTGGCCGCCGGGTGACCCCGGCGGGGCCGCTTCCAGCCAGGAGGTGAAACCGGTCGCCGCGTCGGGGCTCATGCCCAGCTCCAGGCAGGCGCCGCGGTGGGTGCACCGCACCACGACGTCCCCCGGCTGCAGGGCCAGCCCCTCCTCGGCGCCCGGTGAGCGGCGCCCGACCACCTCCAGGTCGGTGCGCGCCCACGTCGAGCGCGGACCGGGGCGCAGGGACAGCACGCTCCACCACTGCACGTGGTGGCTGCCGAACCTGCCGATGCCCACGGTCCACGCCCGCCCGCGGCGGCGCACGGCGCACTCGAAGCTGCCGGGCACCTTCACCAGCGCCCGCCGGCGCAGCGCGACCGCCACGAGGAGGAGGGCGAGCAGCACCAGGGCTGACGCCGCGGCGATCGCGACGTCGAGGAGCAGGGCCTCGAGCGGCAACCCCGTCAGCTGGAGGCTCGCTCGCCCACGCGGGCGCGCTCAGCGACGACGAGCACGGTGTCGTGCTCGACGGACAGGAAGCCACCGTCCACGTGGGCGGTCACGCCGCCACTGCCGCCGACGCCGTCCACGCGGACCTCGCCCTCGGCGAGGACCGCGAGCATCGGCTCGTGACCGGTGAGGATGCCGACCTCGCCCTCGAGGGTGCGGGCCAGGACCATGGTGGCCTCGCCCGTCCACACCTCGCGCTCGGCCGAGACCACCTGCACCTGCAGGCTCACTCGCCGGTCTCCTTCTTGATCTGCGCCCACTTCTTCTCGACGTCCTCGATGCCGCCGACGTTGAAGAAGGCCTGCTCGGCGACGTGGTCGTACTCGCCGTCAGCGATCATCCGGAAGGACTCGACGGTGTCCTTGAGCGGGACGGTCGAACCCTCGACGCCGGTGAACTTCTCCGCCATGTAGGTGTTCTGGCTGAGGAACTGCTGGATGCGGCGGGCGCGGTTGACGACGACCTTGTCCTCCTCGGACAGCTCGTCGACGCCGAGGATCGCGATGATGTCCTGCAGCTCCTTGTTGCGCTGGAGGATCTGCTTGACGCGCGTCGCGGTCTGGTAGTGGTCCTGACCCAGGAAGCGCGGGTCGAGGATGCGGCTGGTGGAGCTCAGCGGGTCCACGGCCGGGTACAGGCCGCGGCTCGCGATCTCGCGCGAGAGCTCGGTCGTCGCGTCGAGGTGGGCGAACGTCGTGGCCGGGGCCGGGTCGGTGTAGTCGTCAGCCGGCACGTAGATCGCCTGCAGCGAGGTGATCGAGTGGCCGCGGGTGGAGGTGATGCGCTCCTGCAGCACGCCCATCTCGTCGGCGAGGTTCGGCTGGTAGCCCACCGCGGAGGGCATGCGGCCCAGCAGGGTCGACACCTCCGAACCGGCCTGCGTGAAGCGGAAGATGTTGTCGATGAAGAGCAGCACGTCCTGGTTCTGGACGTCGCGGAAGTACTCCGCCATCGTCAGGGCGCTCAGCGCCACGCGCAGGCGGGTGCCCGGCGGCTCGTCCATCTGGCCGAAGACCAGCGCGGTCTTGTCGAAGACACCGGCCTCTTCCATCTCCGCGATGAGGTCGTTGCCCTCGCGGGTGCGCTCCCCCACGCCGGCGAAGACCGACACACCGCCGTGGTTCTGGGCGACGCGCTGGATCATCTCCTGGATCAGCACCGTCTTGCCCACGCCGGCGCCGCCGAACAGGCCGATCTTGCCGCCCTGCACGTACGGGGTCAGCAGGTCGATGACCTTGATGCCGGTCTCGAACATCGTGGTCTTCGACTCGAGCTGGTCGAACGCCGGCGCCTTGCGGTGGATCGGCCAGCGGTCGGTGATCTCCAGCTTCTCGCCCTCGGCGAGGTTCAGCGGCACGCCGTTGACGTTGAAGACGTGACCCAGGGTGACGTCACCGACGGGCACCGAGATCGGGCTGCCGGTGTCCTTGACCTCCATGCCGCGCACGAGGCCGTCGGTTGGCTTCAGCGCGATGGCGCGCGCCTGGTTGTCACCGATGTGCTGGGCCACCTCGAGGGTCAGCGAGGTCGCCTCGCCCAGCAGCGTGTAGTCGATGGTGAGGGCGTTGTAGATGTCGGGCATCCCGTCCGCCGGGAACTCGACGTCGACGACCGGTCCGGTCACCCGGATGATGCGGCCGGTCGCCGGGGCTGCGGCGGAGTGGGGGCGCTCGGTGGCGATCGCGGTCATCTCGGTGCGGTCCTCTCAGCGGACGATCTAGGCGGTGGTCAGCGGGCCGAGGTCATGGCGTCAGCGCCGCTGACGATCTCGGAGATCTCCTGCGTGATCTCCGCCTGGCGGGCCTGGTTCGCCAGCCGGGTGAAGTCCTTGATGATGTCGTCGGCGTTGTCGCCGGCGGCCTTCATCGCGCGCTGGCGAGCGGCGTGCTCGCTGGCGGACGCCTGCAGGAGCAGGTTGTAGATGCGGGCGCTGATGTAGCGCGGCAGGAGCGCGTCGAGCACGGTCTCGGGGTCCGGCTCGAAGGAGTAGAGCGGCAGCACCTCGTTGGACGGGGGCGCCTCGACGCCCTCGACCACCTCGAGCGGCAGGAGCCGCAGCGCCTGCGGCTCCTGGGTGACCATCGACAGGAAGCGCGTCGAGACGACGTGGATCTCGTCCACGCCGCCGTCGGCACCTCCGCGCTGGAACGCGGCCACCAGGGCCTCGCCCACCTCGTCGGCCAGCTCGTACGTGGGCGACTCCGAGGAGCCGGTCCACTCCGCCTCGATGGCGCGCCGGCGGAAGCGGTAGTACGTCACGCCCTTGCGGCCGAGGACGTACAGGACCGGCTCGACGCCCCGCTCGCGCAGCGTCGCGACGAGGCGCTCCGCCTCGCGCAGCGTGTTCGAGGAGTAGGCGCCCGCCATGCCGCGGTCACTCGTCACGACGAGGACCGCGGCCCGCTTCGGGTCCTCCCGCTCGGTGAGCAGGGGGTGCTCGGCGTCGGTGTAGGTGGCCACCGCCGAGACGGCCCGCGTCAGCGCCCGGGCGTAGGGGCTGGAGGCCGCCACCGCCTGGCGCGCCTTGGCGATGCGCGACGTCGCGATGAGCTCCATCGCGCGGAAGATCTTCTGGATCGACTGGGTCGACTTGATGCGACCCCGGTACTCACGCAGCTGCCCGGCCACCGGAGCCTCCTCTCGTCGTCGTCGTCATCGTCGGTGCGGTCACGTCAGGACTTCTGCCGGACGATCTGCTCGTTCTGGACGTCGTCCAGCGCGTCCTCGCCAGCGGCACTGGAGTCGGCTCCACCGCCCTGCTCGGAGGTGCGGAAGCCGGCGTTGAAGTCGTCGACGGCCTTGGTGAGGGCCGCCACGGTGTCGTCGCCCAGCTGCCCGGTCTCGCGGATGGTCGACAGCGCGATGTCGTTGCGGCGCAGGTGCTCGAGCAGCTCGGTCTCCCAGCGGCGGACGTCCTCGACCGGGATCTTGTCCATCTTGCCGTTGGTGCCGGCCCAGACGGAGACGACCTGCTCCTCCACCGGGAACGGGGAGTACTGGGGCTGCTTGAGCAGCTCCGTGAGGCGCTCGCCGCGGGCCAGCTGGTTGCGGCTGGCGGCGTCGAGGTCGGAGGCGAACAGCGCGAACGCCTGCAGCGACCGGTACTGCGCCAGCTCCAGCTTCAGGGTGCCCGAGACCTTCTTCATGGCCTTGATCTGGGCGTCGCCGCCCACGCGGGACACCGAGATGCCGACGTCCACCGCGGGGCGCTGGTTGGCGTTGAAGAGGTCGGACTGCAGGAAGATCTGCCCGTCCGTGATGGAGATGACGTTGGTCGGGATGTACGCCGAGACGTCGTTGGCCTTGGTCTCGATGAGCGGCAGGCCGGTCATCGAGCCAGCGCCCAGCTCGTCGGAGAGCTTCGCGCAGCGCTCGAGCAGCCGGGAGTGCAGGTAGAACACGTCACCGGGGTACGCCTCGCGGCCCGGCGGGCGGCGCAGCAGCAGCGACACGGCGCGGTAGGCCTCGGCCTGCTTGGACAGGTCGTCGAAGATGATCAGGACGTGCTTGCCGCCGTACATCCAGTGCTGGCCGATGGCCGAGCCGGTGTAGGGGGCCAGGTACTTGAAGCCGGCCGGGTCGGAGGCCGGGGACGCCACGATGGTCGTGTACTCCATCGCGCCGGCGTCCTCGAGGGCGCCGCGCACGGAGGCGATCGTGGAGCCCTTCTGCCCGATGCCCACGTAGATGCAGCGGACCTGCTTCTTGGGGTCGCCGGACTCCCAGTTGGCCTTCTGGTTGATGATCGTGTCGAGCGCGATCGCCGTCTTGCCGGTCTGGCGGTCACCGATGATGAGCTCGCGCTGGCCGCGGCCGATCGGGATCATCGCGTCGATGGCCTTGATGCCGGTCTGCAGCGGCTCGTGCACCGACTTGCGCTGCACCACCGACGGGGCCTGGAGCTCCAGGGCGCGGGTGGTCTCGGCCTTGATCTCGCCGAGGCCGTCGATCGGGTTGCCGAGCGGGTCGACGACGCGGCCGAGGAAGGCGTCGCCCACGGGGGCGGACAGCACCTCGCCGGTGCGGTGCACGGGCTGGCCGGCCTCGATGCCGGCGAACTCGCCGAGCACGATGGCGCCGATCTCACGCTCCTCGAGGTTCAGCGCGAGGCCGAGGGTGCCGTCCTCGAAGCGGAGCAGCTCGTTGGCCATGGCGCCCGGGAGGCCCTCGATGCGGGCGATGCCGTCGCCGGCCTCGCTGACCGTGCCGATCTCCTCGCGGGAACTGCCGCTGGGCGAGAAGGAGGAGACGAAGTCCTCCAGCGCACCGCGGATCTCCTCAGGCCGGATGGTGAGCTCCGCCATCGTCTGTCCCTGCTCCCTGTTCGTGGGTGGTTCGTCAGTGTGTCTAGTGTCCCCGCCGCGGCGGGGTCAGCCGACCACGCGGCGGCGGGCTGCGGCCAGGCGGCTGGCGGTGCTGGCGTCGAGGACCTCGCCGCCGACCTGCACGCGCAGGCCACCGAGCACCTCGGGGTCGACGTCCACCTGGACCTGGACCCGCTTGCCGTAGACGCGCGCGAGGCCGGCCGCCAGGCGGTCGGTCTGCACGGCGGTGAGGGGCACCGCGGCGGTGACGACCGCGAGCAGGCGCGCGCGCCGGGCGGCGGCGGCCTCGAGGAGGTCGTCCAGGGCGCCGGAGACCCGGCGCCCGCGCGGTGCGGTGACCACCTGGCGCACGAGCGCGACCGTGGTGGGGTCGGCGCGACGGGCCAGCAGGTCGTCGACCAGCGCCCCTCGCTGCGCCGGGGTGGCGCGGCCGTCGTCGAGGGCGGAGGTGAGGGCGCGGTCGCCGTCCACCAGCCGCGAGAAGCGGAACAGCTCGTCCTCGACCGTGTCGAGCACGCCGTCGGACTCGGCGCCGGCCAGCATGGCCTGCGTGCCGAGCGCCTCCAGGGCGTCGCCCAGGTCGCGCTGCTCGGACCAGCGGGCCCGCACCACGCCGGACACCACGTCGAGCGTGGGGCCGGACACCTGGGTGGCGAGCAGGCGCTGGGCCAGGGCGGCGCGGTCTGCCTCGGCGCGGCTGCTGTCGGTCAGCGCCCGGCGCAGCCCGACCGAGGAGTCGAGCAGACCGGCCACCGCGTACAGCTCCTGGCCGAGGGCGGAGGCCCCGCCCCGCGCCAGGAGCGGCTCGAGCCGCTCCTGGGCGGCGGCGAGGGAGTCTCGCGAGGCTCCGCGCATCAGCGGGCCGTGCCCCGCGGCGCGGCGTGGGAGCCCGTGGCCCCCCCGGCGCTCGGGGCAGCCGGCTCCGCGGAGGTGGCGCTGGCGCGCACCTCCTCGGGCGAGGACTGCTCGAGCTCGGTGAGGAAGCGCTCCACGATGCGCGACTGGCGCGCGGAGTCGGTGAGGGACTCGCCCACGATGCGACCGGCGAGCTCGGTGGCCAGGCCACCCAGCTCGGTGCGCAGCGACGTGACCGCCGCCTGGCGCTCGGCCTCGACCTGGCGGCTCGCCGACTCCGTGATGCGCTCCGCCTCGGCGGCGGCGCGCTCACGCATCTCGACGATGATCTTGGCGCCCTCGGCGCGCGCCTCCTCGCGGATGCGCGCCGCCTCGGCACGGGCGTCGGCGAGCTGGGCGCGGTACTCCTCCAGCGCCGCAGCCGCCTCGGCCTGGGCCTTCTCAGCCTTCTCCATGCCGCCCTGGATGGCCGCCTGGCGCTGGGCCAGCATGGTCTCCAGGCGAGGAACGACCAGCTTGTAGGCGACGACCAGGAGGATGACGAAGCAGATCGTGCCGACCAGCAGCTCACCCGGGTGCGGGAGCACGGGGTAGGCAGTGGCCCAGAAGCCCTCTTCAGCCGCGAGGACCGGTGTCATCTCCTGTTCCCCTCAGTCGTGGTGGGTCAGAGTCCGCCGAAGACGAACGCGAGCGCGATGCCGAAGATGGCGAACTGCTCACAGAGCACGAAGCCGAGGATGGCGATCGTCTGGAGCATGCCGCGCGCCTCCGGCTGGCGTGCGACGCCGCTGACGTAGGCGGCGAAGATCAGGCCGACGCCGACGCCCGGCCCGATGGCGGACAGGCCGTAGCCGACGATCCCGAGGCTGCCAGTCATAGATCCGTTCCTCTCGATTCCCGCCGCGATCGTGCGACCGAGCGGTCGTGGTGGGTGGTGGGGAGTCCTGTGGTGTCTCTCAGTGGTCGTCTGCGTAGGCCTCGGCGATGTACAGCGAGGTCAGCAGGACGAAGACGTAGGCCTGCAGGAACGAGATGAGGATCTCGAAGGCCGTCAGGAAGAAGTAGATGGCGAAGGTCGGGATGGAGACGACCTTCAAGAACGCGCCGCCGTGGATCAGCATGTACTCCCCGCCGAGGGCGAAGAGCAGCAGCAGCATGTGGCCCGCGAACATGTTGCCGAACAGTCGCAGCGCCAGCGTCAGCGGACGGATCAGCAGGAAGGTGAGCAGCTCCAGCACGAAGACCACGGGGACCGCCGCGACCGGGAGGCCCGCGGGGACGAGGTGGCGCAGCGTGCCACCGACGCCGTTGCGCTTCAGCTGGGCACCGATGTAGACCGCCCACACGGCGACGGCCAGCACGATCGGGAAGCCGATGCGGGCGAAGGTCGGGTACTGCACGACGGGCGTGATGCCCATCAGGTTGTTCACCAGCACCAGGGTGAAGATCGACATCAGCAGACCGAGGTACGGGCGCACGTGGGCCGCACCGATGACGTCTCGACCGACGGAGTTGCGCACGAGGCCGTAGACGCCCTCGAGGGCCCACTGGCCACGGCTCGGGACGAGCGCGAGGCGACGTGTGGCGGCGACGAGCACCAGGCAGATCACCACGGTCGTCAGGATCATGACGACCATCGGCCGGGTCAGCGCGAACGCGCCGTCACCGACGAGCGGCTGCCAGAAGTCGGCGGGACTCGGGGGCACGAAGCCCGCTGAAGTCGGCACACCGATCATCCGTGGGCATCCTCTCGGTCGAAGTGCGGCCGGGTGGGTGCGATCTCGAGCGGGCTACGTCGTCCGCATCCCTGAGCACCACCTGCGTGAGCGGGACCACCGTATCGGACCGCGGAGGTGCTCCTGACCGCGCGGGTGCCCGTCACCGGGGGGACGGGCGGTCCGCGGCACCGCCGTCGGCAGCGGCGCCGTCCGCCTGCCCCTCCTGCTGGTCGAACAGGAGGGTGCGCACGCGCGTGAAGGCCCAGATCTGACCCACCGTCCAGGCGAGCGAGACCGCGCACGCCGACACGGCGAAGGCGATCGGCGACAGCCAGGTCGCATCGCGGAAGAGGATGAGGAAGAGCCCCAGCAGGAGCACCACCGTCATGTAGCCGACCATGGCGATGCCCAGCACGATGACCGGCTCGAGGTGGCGCACCTTCTGCAGCACGAGCGTGCTGGACGCGAACGTCACCCCCACCAGCAGGGCGGCGGTGACGGCGCCGGCGGCGCCGAGGCCGCCGTCGACCACCGCGAACACCACCACCGCGACCACGGCGACGACGGCGGCGGGCAGCGAGCCGCCCAGGAGCATGGCGCGGTAGGGGTCCTGCGGGCGCGAGGCCTGCACGGTCGTCTCCAGACGTCAAGGGGGCGGGGCGCACCCGATCCTAGACGCGCGGGAGAGCACCCCTGCCGTCCGCGCAGGGCCCTCAGGCGCTGCGCTGCTGGTCGGCCGGGGGCTGCGGACGTGACGCACGCCTCACCCGTTCGGCGGCACCGCCCCGCTCCGCACCGCCCGGCCCGCTCCGCTGCCGGAGCAGCACCGGACCGTGCGTGCGAGCGCGGCGCCGCGCCGGGCCGAGGGTCACCAGCACGGCGAGGAGCAGGGCTGCTCCCCACCCCAGCAAGGCCACCTTGAGCGGGACGAAGGCCAACGAGATGGCCCCGAACGACACCACCGCCGTCCACAGCCACAGCACCAGCACCGCGCGCCCGTGGGTGTGCCCGAGGGACAGGAGGCGGTGGTGCAGGTGGAGCTTGTCCGCGGCGAAGGGCGACTGGCCCGCCAGCACGCGGCGCACCACGGCCCACACGAGGTCGGTCAGCGGCAGCAGCAGCACGGCGACGGGCAGCAGCACCGGCAGGAACACCGGGGCCACCTGGGCCCCGCTGATCTGGTTGAGGTTGGCCGGGTCCACCTGGCCGGTCACCGACACCGCGGAGGCGGCGAGCAGCAGGCCGATGAGCATCGAGCCGGAGTCGCCCATGAAGATCCGGGCGGGGTGGGCGTTGTGCGGCAGGAAGCCCAGGCAGACGCCCACGAGCACCGCCACCGTCAGCGAGCCGAGGTTGGCGTAGTTGTCGCTGGTCACCGTGCGGGTGAACAGGTAGGAGTAGACGAAGAAGGCGGCCCCGCCGATGCCCACCACGCCGGCCGCCAGGCCGTCCAGGCCGTCCACGAAGTTGACGGCGTTGATGCCCACCACCACGGCCAGCACCGTGACCACGAGGAAGAGCCCCGCCGACCCCACGAGCAGACCGCCGCCCCAGGGGAGGCTGTACAGCTGCACGCCCTGCCACGCCATGAGGCCCGCGGCCAGCACCTGCCCGGCCAGCTTGGTGAGCGGGTCCAGGCCCCAGACGTCGTCGGCCACGCCCAAGAGGCTGACGATCGCTGCCCCGGCGAGCACCGCCCACGGCGCCCGGTTGTCGGAGAACAGGTCCCCCAGGAAGGGCATCTGGCTGGCCGCCACGAAGGCGACCAGCACCCCCGCGAGCATCGCCAGACCCCCCAGGCGCGGGGTCGGCACGGAGTGGACGTCCCGGTCGCGCACCGCCGTCATGGCCCCGGCCTTCTCGGCGATGCGCCGGGCGAGCGGGGTGGCCAGGTAGGTGGTGCCCGCCGCGAGCAGCAGCAGGAGGACGTAGGCCCTCACCCTGGAGGCTCGTCCTCGTCGTCCACCGGGACCACCATGCGCAGCGCCGCGGTGGGGACGGCCCCGCGGCGCAGCACCCGCAGGCGCCCCCCGGTCGCGTCGACGATGGTGGACGGCGGAGCGTCGGTGCGCGCGGGCTGGCCGTCGTCGAGGTAGGCGGCCACCGCGTCCCCCAGCTGCGCCTCGGCCTCGGCGGCCGTGGTCGCGGCGGGCTGCCCGGTCCGGTTGGCGCTGCTCACGGCCAGCGGCCCGGTGGAGCGCAGCAGCTCCCGGGCGAGGTCGTGGTCGGGCACCCGGACGGCCACCGTGCCGCCGGTGTCCCCGAGGTCCCAGCGCAGCGACGGCTGGGCGCGGCACACGAGCGTCAGGCCCCCGGGCCAGAAGGCCTCGGCCAGCGCCCGCGCCTCCGGCGGGACGCCGGTGGCCAGGCCGTCCAGGACGGCGACGTCGGAGACGAGCACGGGCGGCGGCATCGACCGGCCGCGCCCCTTGGCCGCCAGCAGGCGCGAGACGGCCTCGGCGTCGAAGGCGTCGGCGGCGATGCCGTGCACGGTGTCGGTCGGCAGCACCACCAGCTCGCCGCGGGCGAGGGCGTCGCGTGCGTGGCGCAGGCCCGCCTCGCGGGCGGAGGGCTCGGTGCAGTCGTAGCGGCTGCTCACGCGGGCCAGTGTGTCACCGGAGCCTGGACGAGGCGGGCGCTCGTGGCACGGGGCCTGCCGCCGGCGTCGTCGTGGGTGGTCGCGCCCTCCCAGGACGGCGGCGCGAGCAGGGCGCGCAGCGCCCCGCCCTGCACCTCCGCGTGCTCGACGACGACGAAGCCCCCCGGCCCCAGCAGCGCCGCGGCGCGCGCCACCACCCCGCGCGGCACGAGCAGGCCGTCGTCGCCGCCGCCCCACAGCGCGAGGGCCGGGTCGTGGTCGCGAACCTCGGGCTCGCGCGGCACGGCACCCGGTGGCACGTACGGCGGGTTGGACGCCACCACGTCCACCTGCCCGTCCAGCTCGGCGAGGACCTCCGCGGACGTCGCGTCACCCAGCACCAGCCGCACCCGCTCCCCCGCACCGGCGCCCGGCCCGCCGCCGGAGCGGTGGGCGTCGAGGTTGCGCTGCGCCCACGCGTGCGCCGCGGGGTCCAGCTCCACGGCGACGACGACGGCGGACGGCACCTCCGAGGCCACGGCGAGGGCCACGGCCCCCGAGCCGGTGCACAGGTCCACCACGAGCGGCGCCCGCCCGCTGCGCACCACCTGCCGGGCCGCCTCAACGGCGAGGCCCGCGGTGGTCTCGGTCTCCGGGCGCGGCACGAAGACGCCGGGCCCGACGAGCAGCTCCAGCCCGCGGAAGGGCGCCGAGCCCAGGAGGTGCTGCAGCGGCTCACGGGCCTCGCGACGGGCCACCAGCGCGGCGAGCGCGGACGCCTGGGCGGCGGTGAGGGCGGTGCCGCGCAGCGCAGCGGCGCGCAGCTCCCCCGGCCCCAGGCCCAGCACGCCCGCGGCCAGCAGGTCCGCGTCGACGGCGGGAGAGGGGACGCCCGCGGCGCCCAGGCGGGTCCTCGCGGCGCGCAGCACCGCGCCGAGGTCGCCGCCGCGGCGGGCGTCGTCGTCGTCCTGGGTGTCCGCGGGGGGCACGGCGTCAGGCACCGGCGTCGGCGAGGCGGGCGGCGAGGTCGGCGTCGACGCAGGACTGGACCACCGGGTCGAGGTCACCGGCCAGCACCTGGTCGAGGTTGTAGGCCTTGTAGCCGGTGCGGTGGTCGCTGATGCGGTTCTCGGGGTAGTTGTACGTGCGGATCCGCTCGGACCTGTCCACGGTGCGCACCTGCGAGCGCCGGGCCGCGGACGCCGACGCCTCCGCGGCCTCCAGCTGCGCGGCCCGCAGGCGCGCCCGCAGGATGCGCAAGGCCTGCTCGCGGTTCTGCAGCTGGCTCTTCTCGTTCTGGCAGCTCACCACCGTGCCCGTGGGCAGGTGGGTGATGCGCACGGCGGAGTCGGTGGTGTTGACGCTCTGGCCGCCCGGCCCGGAGGACCTGAAGACGTCGATGCGCAGGTCGTTCGGGGAGATGACCAGGGCGGCCTCATCCGCTGCGTCGTCGTTCTCGGGGACCACCAGGACGCCGACGGCGGAGGTGTGGATGCGGCCCTGCGACTCGGTGACGGGCACCCGCTGCACGCGGTGCACCCCGCCCTCGAACTTCAGGCGGGCCCAGGGGCCGTCCGGCCCGTCGTCGCCGCCGCGGCGCTTCACGGCCACGGACACGTCCTTGTAGCCGCCCAGGTCGGAGTCCGTTGAGGAGAGCACCTCGGTGCGCCAGCCGGTGCGCTCCGCCCAGCGCAGGTACATGCGCAGCACGTCCCCCGCGAACAGGGCCGACTCCTCGCCGCCCTCCCCCGCCTTGACCTCGAGGATGACGTCGGAGCCGTCCTCGGGGTCGCGCGGGGCGAGCACCTCGCGCAGGCGCTCGGCGGTGGCGCGCTCGGTCTCCTCCAGGGCCGGCAGCTCCACGGCGAAGGCGGCGTCCTCGGCGGCCAGCTGGCGCCCGGCGGCCAGGTCGGCCACCGCCGCCTCGCGGGCCGCCGCCGCTGCCGCCACGCGGCCCAGCTCGGCGTACCGCCGCCCCAGGGCGCGGGCCCGGGAGGCGTCGGCGTGCACCGCGGGGTCGGCGAGCTGGCGCTCGACGTCGGCGTGCTCGGCCAGCAGCGCGGAGAGGCGGTCGACGGGGGTGTTCACTCAGGTCTCCAGGGCGTGCGGGCGGCGGTCAGACGACGAACGCCGGCCCACCCCGCGGGGTGGGCCGGCGTCCGAGGGAGCCGGTGTCAGCTCTTCTTCGCGTAGCGCTGGTTGAAGCGCGCGATGCGGCCGCCGGTGTCGAGGATCTTCTGCTTGCCCGTGTAGAACGGGTGGCAGGCGCTGCACACGTCGGCGCGGATCTCCGTGCCGGGCGCGGAGCTGCGGGTGGTGAACGTGTTCCCGCAGGTGCACGTCACGGTGGTCTCGTGGTAGTCCGGGTGGATCTCGCTCTTCACAGCATCTCCTCGAGTGTCGGTGGCCGCCGGGTCGTGCTGCTCCCTCGGAGCGGAGCGCACGTGAGCCGGAGCCGGCGAGCAGTCTGCCAGCAGGACTGGCTCTCCTCCTAACGCAGCGGACCCCCCGGGACTTCCCGCGGGGTCCGCTGCGCCGGTGCGGAGGTCGTCAGGCGGCGGTCAGTCCTTGGCCGGCGTCCGGGCGGCGCCGGTCGTCGGGGTCTGGGCCTTCACCTGCATGAGGAACTCCGTGTTGCTCTTGGTGTCGCGCATCTTGCTCAGCAGCAGCTCCAGGGACTGCTGGCTGTCGAGCGCGGTGAGCACGCGGCGGAGCTTCCACATGACGGCCAGCTCCTCGCGCCCCAGGAGGATCTCCTCGCGGCGCGTGCCGGACGGGTTCACGTCGACGGCGGGGAACACCCGCTTGTCGGCGAGGCGCCGGTCGAGCCGCAGCTCCATGTTCCCGGTGCCCTTGAACTCCTCGAAGATGACCTCGTCGGCCTTCGAGCCGGTCTCCACCAGCGCCGAGGCGATGATGGTCAGCGAGCCGCCGTTCTCGATGTTGCGCGCCGCGCCGAAGAACTTCTTCGGGTGGTACAGCGCGGCCGCGTCGACACCGCCGGACAGGATGCGCCCGCTCGCCGGGGCGGCGAGGTTGTAGGCGCGGCCCAGGCGGGTCAGCGAGTCGAGCAGGACGACGACGTCGTGCCCCAGCTCCACCAGGCGCTTGGCGCGCTCGATCGCGAGCTCGGCGGCGGCGGTGTGGTCGGAGGCGGGCCGGTCGAAGGTCGAGGCGATGACCTCGCCCTTCACCGTCCGCTGCATGTCCGTGACCTCCTCGGGGCGCTCGTCGACGAGCACGACCATGAGGTGGACCTCGGGGTTGTTGATGCTGATCGCGTTGGCGATGGCCTGCATCATCAGCGTCTTGCCGGCCTTGGGCGGCGAGACGATGAGACCGCGCTGCCCCTTGCCGATCGGCGCGACCAGGTCGACGATGCGCGTCGCCGTGATGCCGGGCTCGGTCTCCAGGCGCAGGCGCTCGTTGGGGTACAGCGGGGTGAGCTTGCTGAACTCCGGGCGGCGGCGCGCCTCGTCGGGAGCCATGCCGTTGACGGTGTCGAGGCGGACGAGCGCGTTGAACTTCTGCGCTCCGCGCCCGCTGACCTGCTGCTGCTGGTCGCCGTCACGGGGGGCCTTGACGACGCCGGTGACGGCGTCGCCCGGGCGCAGCCCGGACTTCTTGACCTGCCCGAGCGGCACGTACACGTCGTTCGGGCCGGCGAGGTAGCCGGACGTGCGGATGAACGCGTAGTTGTCGAGGACGTCGAGGATGCCGGCGACCGGCACGAGGACGTCGTCCGGGGAGACCTCCACGGGGGCCTCGACCTCCGCACCCGCCTCGGTGCGCCCGCGGCGCCCCTTGCGGTCGCGGTCGCGGTAGCGCCCGCGACGGCCGCGGCGACCGCGCAGGTCGTCGTCGTCCTCGTCCTCGCCGGGCGCACCCAGGTCGGTGCGCTGCTGCGCCGGCGCGGACGTGCGCTGCACGGACGCGGCGCGGTCGTCGGTGCGGACCTGCTCGCCCCGCTCGCGCCGGGCGCGGTCGTTGCGCTCGCTGCGCTCGGCGAGGGCGCGGTCCAGGTCGAGCCGCACCTCCTCGGCGCGGTCGCGGGCGTCGCGCTGGGAGGTGCGCTCCGGCCGCTCAGCGCGGTCGGTGTGCTCGATGCGGTCGGCCCGCTCGACGCGCTCGGTGCGGTCGGTGCGGTCGGCCCGCTCGACGCGGTCAGTGCGGTCGGCCCGCTCGACGCGGTCAGTGCGGTCGGCCCGCTCGACCCGGGAGGTGCGCTCCGGCTGCTCGGCGCGGTCGGTCCGCTCGGCGCGGGCCTCGGCCAGCTCAGCCAGGTCCGGCAGGAGCACCTGGGCGTCCTTCGCCGGCTGCTCGGTGCGGGTGACCTGCTCGGAGCGCTCGCGCGGGGCGCGGGTGCGGCGCGCGGGGCGCTCCGGCGCTGCGGCGGGCTCGGAGGCGTCGGCCGCGGGGGCCTGCGCCGCGGTCGCGGCGGGAGCAGCGTCCTCGGCGGTGGGGACGGCGGCCTCGGCGGGCGCCTGCTCCGGGGAGCGGCGCTGGCGACGGACGCCGGTGGAGCGCGCGGGAGCGGTCCCGGACTCGCCCTGGCTGGTGGGCTGGCCGTTCGCCTGGCCGTTCGCCTGGGCGGTCTTGATGACGTCGAGCAGCTCGCTCTTGCGCATCCGGGCCGTTCCGGAGACGCCCAGCTGCACCGCCAGCGCCTGCAGCTCCGGCAGGCGGAGACCGGTGAGCCCGGCGCGGCGCGCGCCGGAGTCGGTCGCCGCGCCGGACTGCGCCGGTGCGGCGATCTCGGTGGTGTCGGTCACGAAGGTCCTTCCCCCTCGTCAGCGCCTCGGTGGACACCGGAGGCGGGTCACCGGGAGTCTCGAGCGAGGCCGGTGCTGAGTGACGCCGTGCGGGACCTCGCCCTCAGACCTCGCGCAGCGCGCGGATCAGGAGAGCGGAGAGGGCCCGTGGATCTCCACGGCAGGTGTGTCGACCCGTGGGGCCAGCAGAAGGCGGCGACATCGGCGCCGCGGCGCAGACCAGCAGGGCTGCCTCCACAGTAGCACCCGGTCGCAGCAGCCACCCCCGCGCTCGGAAGGGCTGCACCGACGGCGTGCAGATGTCGCCCGGACGGCCGCGCGGCCCTCCGGTGGTCCCGCCCTCCCATCGGCGCGCCGGCGGCGGTGATGAGGACTTCCCGGCGGGGGCTGTCCGCAGGTCGGGTCCGTCAGCCCGCGAGGACGTCGACCACGGCGCCCTCCCGGGCGACGCCGGGCTCCAGCGCGAGCCACCCGGCGCGCTGCTCCACCAGGGCGCGGGCGTCCGCCGCCGCGGCGGCACCGGGGCACAGGACCAGCACCGAGGGGCCGGCGCCGGAGACGACGGCGGCGTGGCCGGCCCTGCGCAGGTCCGCCAGGAGCGAGGCGCTGGCGGGCATGGCCGCGGCGCGCTGCTCCTGGTGCAGGCGGTCCTCGGTGGCGGCGAGCAGCAGCTCCGGCCGCCGCGTCACCGCCTCGACCAGCAGCGCCGCGCGCCCGGCCGTGTGGGCGGCGTCCGCGTGGGCCACGTGCAGCGGCAGCATCGCCCGCGCCCGGGCGGTGGACAGCTCGACGCCGGGCACGCAGAGCACCGGGACGAGGTCCGCGCGGGGGTCCACGCGCACGGCGCGCCAGGGCCCGTGAGCGCCCTCGCGCCAGCCCAGCGTGAAGCCGCCCAGCAGCGAGGCCGCCGCGTTGTCGGGATGGCCCTCGAGGCCGCAGACCAGGTCGAGCAGCGCGTCGGCGGGGAGCGGCTCCTCCAGGAGGGCGGAGCCCGCCGCGGCCCCGGCCACCACCGCGGCGGCCGACGAACCGACACCGCGCCCGTGCGGCACGCCGTTGCGGCTGGTGACGCCCAGGCGCGGCTGCTCCGACGCCGGCACTCCGGCGGCGTGCAGCGCCGCCCTCACCGAGCGCACCAGGAGGTTGCCCTCACCGCCGCGGATGGAGTCCGCGCCCTCACCGGAGACCGCCACCTCGGCGGTGGGCTCCCCCGCCCCGCCGGGTGGGAGCACCTCGACGACCACCTCGTCGCGCAGGCCCAGCGCGAGCCCGAGGGCGTCGAAACCGGGCCCCAGGTTGGCGCTCGACCCGGGGACGACGACGCGCACGCGCCGTCCGGGGACCGTGCGGGCGCTCACACGAGGCCGAGGGCCGAGGCGGCGGAGGCCGCGTCGACCCCCACGCGCACCGGGCGGACCTCGCTGCCGTCGGGCTCGCGCAGGGCCCACTGCGGGTCCTTGAGGCCGTGGCCGGTCACCGTGACCACCACGCGCAGGCCGGAGTCCACCAGGCCGGCGGCGTGGCGCTTGAGCAGGCCCGCGACCCCGGCGGCGGAGGCCGGCTCCACGAAGACGCCGTCGCGGGTGGAGAGCAGCCGGTGCGCCGCGAGGATCTCCTCGTCGGTGACGGCCTCGACCACGCCGCCGGACTCCTCGCGAGCCGCCACGGCCTGCTCCCAGGACGCGGGGTTGCCGATGCGGATGGCAGTGGCGATGGTGTCCGGCGCGTCGACGGGGTGCCCGTGGACGATCGGGGCGGCTCCGGCGGCCTGGAAGCCCCACATGCGCGGGCGGCGCGTGGCGGGCCCGTCAGCGGCGTACTCGCTGTAGCCGCGCCAGTAGGCGGTGATGTTGCCGGCGTTGCCCACCGGGAGGCAGTGCACGTCGGGGGCGTCCCCCAGGGCGTCCACCACCTCGAAGGCGCCCGTCTTCTGGCCCTCGATGCGCGCGGGGTTGACGGAGTTGACCAGCTCGACCGGGTAGGACTCGGCCAGCTCGCGGGCGAGCCGGAGGCAGTCGTCGAAGTTGCCGTCCACCTGCAGCAGCGTGGCGCCGTGCGCCACCGCCTGGCTGAGCTTGCCCATGGCGATCCGGCCGTCGGGGACGAGCACGCCGCAGGACAGGCCGGCAGCCGTGGCGTAGGCCGCCGCGGACGCCGAGGTGTTGCCCGTGGAGGCGCAGATGACGGCGCGGGCGCCGTCCGCGGCGGCGCGCGTCATCGCCACCGTCATGCCCCGGTCCTTGAAGGAGCCGGTGGGGTTGCAGCCCTCCACCTTGAGGCGGACGTCGCACCCGGTCAGCTCGGACAGGTGGCGGGCCCGCACGAGCGGCGTGCCGCCCTCGCCCAGCGTCACCGCGGGCGCCCCCGCCACCACCGGCAGGCGCTCCCGGTACTCGTCGACCACCCCGCGCCACTGGTGCGCCATCAGCTGTCCCCTTCCACACGCAGCACCGAGGCCACCGAGGCCACGGCGTCGAGCTCCGACAGGTCCGCCACGCACCCGGCCAGGGCGGCGTCGGCGGCGGTGTGCGTCACGACCACGAGCGAGGCGGCCCCGCCCTCACCGGCCACCGCCCCCGCGGCGGGGCGCTGGCGCACGGTCTCGATGGAGACGCCGTGCGCGGCGAAGACCTGCGCCACCGCGGCGAGCACGCCGGGGCGGTCCGCCACCACGAGGCGCACCTGGTACCGGGTCCGGACGGCGTCCGTGGGGAGCACCGGGAGGCCGGCGTGGCCCAGCACGCGCGGTCCCTGGCTGCCGTCCTGGCGGTGGCGCGCCAGCGTGACGAGGTCTCCCAGGACGGCGCTCGCCGTGGGCCGCCCGCCGGCGCCCTGGCCGTAGAACATGAGGTCCCCGGCTCCGGCGGCCTCGACGAACACGGCGTTGTAGGCGCCGCGGACGCTGGCCAGGGGGTGCTCCCGGCTCAGCAGGACCGGGTGCACCCGGGCCTGCACGCCCTCGACCGCGGCGCCGTCGTCGTCGACGCCGGTGGTGCGCTCGGCCACGGCGAGCAGCTTCACCACGGCTCCCGCCTCGCGGGCGGCCGCGACGTCCTCGGCGGAGACCGAGCGGATGCCCTCGCGGTGCACGTCGTCGATGGTCACGGGGGTGTGGAAGGCGAGGGTGGCCAGGATGGCGGCCTTCGCGGCGGCGTCCCACCCGTCGACGTCGGCGGTGGGGTCGGCCTCGGCGAAGCCCAGCTCCTGGGCGCGCGCCACGGCGTCGTCGAACGACTGGCCGTGGGTGTCCATCTGGTCCAGCACGTAGTTGGTGGTGCCGTTGACGATGCCGAGCACCCGCTCGACGCGGTCACCGGCCAGGGACTCCCGCAGCGGCCTGATGATCGGGATGGCGCCCGCCACGGCCGCCTCGAAGTACAGGTCCACGCCAGCCGCGTCGGCGGCGGCGTGCAGCTCGCGCCCGTGCGCCGCCAGCAGCGCCTTGTTGCCGGTCACCGCGCTGGCGCCGTGCTCGAAGGCCCGCAGCAGCAGGCTGCGCGCCGGCTCGATCCCGCCGACCAGCTCGACGACGACGTCGGCCCGGGCCACGAGCGCCTCGGCGTCGGTGGTGAGCAGGGACCTGTCGAGCACCCCGTCGAGGCCCTCGCGCGGCGCGTCCGCGTCGCGCACGGCGATCCCGACCAGCTCGATGGCCACCCCGGCGCGCGCCGACAGCTCGGCAACGCCCTCCGAGCCCGGCGCCAGCGCCGCCGCCACCTGGCTGCCCACCGAGCCGCAGCCCAGCAGCGCCACCCGCACCCGCTCCACACCCGCTCCTCGCCCACGCACCGGTCACGGGTCGTGCCCGCGGCGGGCCAGTCTCCCAGACCGGCGCAGCCGCCGTGCGCCCCGCGTACCCTTCCGCGGGTGGACGACTCGGTGCCGGTGTGGACGGCGGTGCTGGTGGGCGCCGTCCTGCTGGCCGCCGGGGGCCTCGTGCCCTACGTGGTGGCACGGGCCGCGGACGGCCGCCTGCGCCGCAACCGGTGGGTGGGTGTGCGCACGCCGGGCACCCT
Organism: Quadrisphaera sp. RL12-1S; assembly: GCF_014270065.1. Classification (NCBI taxonomy): domain Bacteria; kingdom Bacillati; phylum Actinomycetota; class Actinomycetes; order Kineosporiales; family Kineosporiaceae; genus Quadrisphaera; species Quadrisphaera oryzae. Next base: position 106,471 of record NZ_JACNME010000003.1, read on the forward strand.
CGCCGGAGACGCCGGGTGGCGCACCGGCCACGCCGCGGCGCGTCCCTTCGCCACCGCCGCGGGGGCGCTGATGGCCCTCGCCGGCCTGGGGGCCCTGCTGGTGGGCGCCACGACGGGCTCGCCCGGGGTCTTCGCCGCCGTGGTGGTGGGGGGCGCCGTGCTCGGCGCGGTCGTGCTGGTCGCCGGCGCGGTGCGCGCGGACGCGGCCGCCCGCAGCTCGCTCCAGCGCTGACCCCGGGCAGTGTCCCCGGGCGCCGTCCTCAGGCGCCGTCCTCAGAGGCCCAGGCGGCGGCCGATCTCGGCGTTGCGGTCTGCCAGCAGCCCGACGAGCGTCCGGCGCACGAGCAGCGCGTCGGCGAGGCGGCCGAGCGGACCCAGCGGGCTGGTCCACGTCATGCGGTCCGTCGACCGCGTGCGGGCGGACCCGTCGGGACCGGGCGGGAGCGGGTCGAAGAGGTGCTCGTGCCGGAAGGCCGAGAACGCGCCGGAGACCATCGCGTCCACGAAGCGCGCTCCCCCGCCGGGCAGCGCCTCGTGCACCTCGAGGATCTGCGTCGTGTGCCGCAGCGGCACCACGCCGTACAGCCGCAGCGACCAGCGCACCCGCTCCCCGGCGCCGATCCGGCCGCTGGTGCGGCTGCCGGGGCCCGCGGGCACCGGGTGCACCCGGTGGCGGCGGCCGGCGGCGCGCTCGACGTCGAGGTCGAGCGAGACCGCCAGCACGGTGGCGACGTCCCCGGGGAGGTCGGTACGGGCCTCGATCGTCGGCACCCGACCACTGTGGGCGCTGGGCCCGCGGGCTGCTAGCCGAGCCCGTGGCCGAGCAGTGCCCGGAGGGCGTCGAGGTGGGACCGCAGCGCCGCCCGACCGTCGTCCGTCAGCGCCAGCCACGTGCGGGGGCGGCGCCCGACCCGCCCCTTGGTCACCTCCACGTAGCCGGCGGCCTCCAGGGCCGCGACCTGCTTGGACAGCACCGAGTCGGAGACCTCCACGGTGTCGCGGACCTCGCCGAACTCCGCGCGGTCGACGCCCGAGAGCGCCGAGACCACCGACAGGCGCACCGGGGAGTGGATGACGTCGTCGAGCTGGTGGCGGGGGTGGGAGGTGCTGGTCACCGGCGCGACCACCGCAGGGCCAGGACGGCGCAGGCGGCCAGCGGCACGGCGGTGACCACGGCGGCGGGCAGCCAGTACGAGGGGCCGGCGCCCAGCGACTCGCCGGTCACCAGCACCACGCCGTAGACGACGGCCCAGGACCCCCAGGCCAGGGCGTGCAGCCTCCCCTCGGAGCGCAGGCGCACGGGACGGCGCGCGGCCCAGGAGACGCAGACGGAGATCAGCACCACCCACGCGGCCATCGCCAGGGACACCCCGACGGGCCCGGGGACGAGCCCGATGACGCTCACCACGACGACGCTTCCGACGGCGAAGGTGGCGAAGTAGGTGGCCAGCCACCGCCCGCGGGCGGCGAGGCCTCGTCGGGCGGTGTCGGCGCCCGCGAGGGCGGCACGGGCCTGGTCGGCGGTGAGGTGGGCGTGCTCGCTCATGCCACGAGTGTGGCAACTACTTTCCACCATGGCAAGTACTTTCCGATTGCAGACCTGCACTCGGAAGCGCGAGTGCGGGATCCGGGGTGCGCGAAGGCGCACTCGGGTGCGCGAGTGCGGGATCCGGGGTGCGCGAAGGCGCACTCGGGTGCGCGAGTGCGGGATCCGGGGTGCGCGAAGGCGCACTCGGGTGCGCGAGTGCGGGATCGGGGGCACGCGAAGGCGAGGGGGCGGGCGGGGGTCAGAGCTGGGCGAGCAGGAAGTCGCGGCGCTTCTCCAGCACCTCCACGGACGCCGAGGCCGAGGCCGGCCCCGGCACGGCCTTGCGCAGCGCCACGTGCACCCGCGCGTGGGGCTCACCGGAGCGCGACGCCACCCGCGCCACCAGCTGGTTCACCTCGCGGCGCAGCTCTGCGGCCGCGCGCCAGCCGGCCTGGCCCTCGTCGGGCTCGAAGCGCCCCGCCGTCGAGTCGGGGCCGCCGGCGGCGCCCGCGCCCCGGCCGCCCCCGCCGTCGTCGCCGCCGAGACCACCGAAGAGGTCGTCCTGGACGGCGGCAGCGGCCGCGGCGCGGCGGTGCTCCTCGTCGCGCTGGGAGAGCAGGTGCGCGGTCTGCTCGGGGGTGAGCATCCCCGCGAGCAGGCCGAGGTGCTCGCCGTCCTCCTCCGACAGCTCGGCCGGCGCCGAGCCCGCCAGCACGGCACGGCCCCCGTGGAGGACGTGCGCGAACTGGGCGTCGGCGTCGAGGGCGCGCCACTCGCGGGTCTCCCCCGCCGCGCGCTCGCGCGGCGGCAGCGGGTCGAGGTCCTCGCTGGCCTCCGCGGGCGGCGGGATGACGTGGTTGCGCTCCTCCTCCATGGAGGCGGCCAGCGTGAGCAGCGGGCGCACGGCGGGCAGGAACACGGTGGCCGCCTCGTGGGGTCCGCGGCTGCGGACCACGCGCCCCACGGCCTGCGCGAAGAAGAGCGGGGTGCGGTAGCTCGTCATCCAGGCCAGCACGGCCGCGCGCGGCACGTCGACGCCCTCGGACACCATGCGCACGCAGACCGCGATCCGCGTGGTGCCCGTGCCGAACTTCTCGATCTTCTTCGACGCCGTCGGGTCGTCGGACAGGATCAGCTCGGGCTTGGTGCCGGTGACCTTCTTGACGATGGCGGCGTAGGCGCGGGCGTCGTCCTGGTCGGAGGCCAGCACGAGCCCGGCCGCGTCGGGCATCCCGTGGGCGCGCAGGTGCGTGATGCGCTCGTCGACGGCGGCGATGACGTGCGGCACCCACTGGCCCTTGGGGTCGAGCACGGTCTTCCAGGCGGTCGCCTCGACGCTCTTGGTGCTCGGCTCGCTCAGCGACGCGGCGATGACCTCGCCCGCGCTGTTGCGCCAGCGCGCGGTGCCCGTGTACGCCGCGAACACCACGGGACGCACCACGCCGTCGCGCAGGGCCTCGCGGTAGCCGTACGTGTAGTCCGCTGCGGACCGCAGCTCGCCGGGCTCCCCGTCGGGCACCTCCGAGTACCGCACGAAGGGGATCCGCTCGCCGGGCTTGGTGCGGAACGGCGTCCCCGTGAGGCACAGGCGGCGGGCGGCCCGGTCGAAGGCCTCCTCGGCGGCCTCGCCCCAGCTGAGGCCGTCCCCGGCGTGGTGGACCTCGTCGAGGATGACCAGGGTCTTGGCAGCCGTGCACCGGGCGGCGTGCAGCGCCGGCTTGCCCGCCACCTGCGCGTACGTGGTGACGTAGCCCTTCGTCCCCGCGCGCACCGGGCCCACGGCGTTGGTGAGCGTCGGGTCGAGCACGATGCCCGCGGCGTCGGCGGCCTCCGCCCACTGCGTGCGCAGGTGGTCGGTGGGGGCGACGACGACGACGCGGGCGACCTCCCGGCGCGCGAGCAGCCGCGAGGCCAGCGTCAGGGCGAAGGTCGTCTTGCCGGCCCCGGGGGTCGCCGTGACGAGGTAGTCGGTCGGCTTCTCGGCCTCGTAGCGCCCCAGCGCCTGCGCCTGCCAGGCGCGCAGCGGGCGGCCGCCGTGCGACTCCACCGGGCCGACCACGGCGCCGGGGTCACCGGGCTGCTCGTCACGGGGCTGCTCGTCGGCGGCCTGCGCGAAGAGGTCGTCGGAGGCCTCCGCGGGCAGGTGTGCGGAGGCGCTTCTGCGGGCTCGCTGGAGCGGGGAGGAACTCACGGCCCGGCCACGCTAGCCGCTCGCCCGCCCGCTCCGGGCTGGTTCGGCCAGCCCCCGGCGGGCCTCACGCGCAGCGCCACCGCCGCGGCCACCAGCCCGACCAGCGACAGCCCGCCGAAGACCAGGGCGAACGTCACCCCGCCGTCGGCGCTGGGCGCCGCGGAGGCCCCCGCGGCGGCGCCGGACAGGTCGGCGTGGAGGTCGGGCGCGGCGCCCAGGCGTGCGGCGAAGACCGCCCCGGCCACCCCGATGCCCACCACGGCGCCGAGGGCGTCGGACAGCTGGAGCGCGGCGCTGTGGCGCCCTCGCAGGTCCGGCGGGCTCATGGACAGCGTCAGCACGCTGGTGCTGGACAGCGTCAGGCCCATCCCGAGGCCGCCGACGGCCCAGACGCCGAGCACCGCCAGGCCGGGCAGCACGTGCAGCGACGGCAGCACGAGCAGCCCCACGGCGCAGGCCACGAGCAGCCCGCCGACCGCCATGAGGCGGGACCTGTCCATCCGCAGCCCCTGCCGCCCCTGCAGCGCCGAACCGAGGGTCCAGCCCATCGCCGCCCCCGTGAGCGCCAGCCCCGCCAGGGTGACCGGCAGCCCGCGCTCGAGCACCAGCATGAGCGGCACGTACGACTCGGCGCCGAAGAACCCCGCGGTCATGAGGCCGCGGACGGCGATGACGCTCGGCAACCCGCGCCGGGCGCGCAGTGTGCCCTCCGGCAGCAGCGCCGGAAGGGCCAGCAGGACAGCGGCCAGGCCCACCAGCACCGTGACCACCGGGAGCAGGCGCAGCGGCACCAGCTCGGCGGCACCCGCCTGCGCCAGACCCGCGCCGGCCGCCACCCCCAGGCCCCGCAGCGCGCGCGAGCGCTGGCTGAGCAGACCCTCGCGCTCCGGGGCGCCGGCCTCCGGCGCCGGGGCGCCCAGGTGCCACAACCGGGGCAGCAGCACGGCACCGACCACCACGGCCAGCGGTGCCACGAGCAGGAACACCGCCCGCCAGCTCCACGCAGTGGCCAGCCAGCCCGCAGCCAGCGGGCCGATGACGGCGGGCAGCACCCACGCCGAGCTGATCCACGCGAAGACGCGGGGCCGCACCGCCTCGTCGAAGACGGCCCCGACCACGGCGTACAGGGAGACGACGAGCAGGCCGCCGCCCAGCCCGGAGACCGCGCGGCCGACGAGCAGCACGGTGAACGTCGGGGCGGTCCCGCAGACCACCAGACCGCCGGCGAAGGCCAGCAGCCCCGCCACCACGGGCGTGCGCGGACCGCGGGCGTCCGCCCAGCCGCCGGCCAGCACCGTGCCCAGCAGGCTGGCGGTGAGGAAGAGGGAGAAGGCCAGGCCGTAGCGCCTCAGGCCGCCCAGCTCGTCGGCCACGACGGGCATGGCCGTGCTGACCGCCATCGCCTCGAAGGCGACCAGCGTGACCAGCGCGACGATGCCGGCGAGCGCGACCCGCAGCTCGCCGCGGATCACTCCCCCGCGCCGGAGCCCTTGCCGGAGCCCCCGCCGGAGCCGCCCTCGCGGGCGCGCATGCCCTCGATGACCTCCTTGCACATCGGGCACACGGGGAACTTGTTCGGGTCCCGCCCGGGGACCCAGACCTTCCCGCACAGGGCGATCACGGGCTCACCGGTGAGCGCGGACTCCAGCACCTTCTCCTTGCGGACGTAGTGCGCGTACCGCTCGTGGTCACCCGGCTCGACGGGCTGCTCGACGAGCTCCCGGTCGAGCAGAGCGGTGCCCGAGGAGGAGGTCCGCGGGTCCGCCGTCGCGGGGCTGGCGCTGGGGTCGGACAGCGGCTCGCTCATGGACCACAGCGTACGTCGTGGCACCGACGGGCCGTCAGTTCAGCGAGGGGTCCGACGGGTAGGACGCCACCCAGGCCAGCCGGCCGCCCTGGCGGCGCAGCACCGCGGCCCACAGGTCCTGCGGCGCGGCGGTGAACGCGTCCCCGGCCTCGCCGTCGACCACGTACCAGGAGCCCTCGGCCACCTCGTCCTCGAGCTGGCCGGCGCTCCAGCCGGCGTACCCCGCGAAGATCCGCAGGCCGGCGACACCCGGGGCCACCACCTCGGGCGGCGCGTCGAGGTCCACCACGCCCACCGAGCCCACGATGCGCCGCACGCCCAGCGGCTCGGCGTCGTCCCCGGGCGCCCGGACCAGCCCCAGCGCGGAGTCGAGCCCCACCGGGCCGCCGCGGAACAGCTGGCCCGGTGCGGTGGTGTACGGCTGCCAGTCCGGCAGCACCGCGTCGACCGCCGTCGTCGTCGGGCGGTTCACCACCACCCCGAAGGCCCCGCCGTCGGCGGTGTGGTCGAGCAGGAGCACCACGCTGCGGCGGAACTCCTCCCCGGTCAGGGAGGGCGTGGCCACGAGGAGCCGTCCGGTCATCGACCACCCGTCGACCCCGGCCCCGGCCCGCTCCTCCCCCTTCCCGAGCGTCACGCGACCAGTCTGCCCCGCCGGGCCGGCAGCAGCAGCCCCACGAGCACGCCGGCGGCGTCCGCGAGGGCGTCCAGGGGGTCGCCGCTGCGGTGCGGCAGCACCCAGTGCTGCAGCAGCTCCGAGACCACCGCGTGGGCCAGGAGGACGACGACGAGCAGACGCACCCGGACGCCCGCCCGCCGCCCGGTCCAGGCCACGAGCGCGAAGACGGCCAGGTGGACCACCTTGTCAAGCACCGGGCCCACCAGCGGGACCTGGTCGGTGGACGGCGCGCGCGGCGCGTAGAGCACCACCAGCTGCGCCAGCACCGCCGCAGCCAAGAGCAGCCGCGCCCTCACCGGCCGGAGCGCTCTCCGGAGCGAGCGCGCTGCGCGCGGCGGCGGCGCTTGTCCTGGTACATGGCGGCGTCGGCGGCGGCCACCGCCTCGGCGACCGTCCGCCCCGCCTCCGCCCGGGCGGCACCCACCGACACCCGCAGCGGCAGGCCGTCGGCGGTGCGGGCCGCCTCCACGCCCGCGCGCAGGCGCGCCACCAGCGCGTCGACGTCGCCGACGCGCGGCACCAGCACCGCGAACTCGTCCCCGCCGACGCGCGCCACCACGTCGGAGCTGTCGCGCAGGCAGGCCCGCAGCGCAGCACCGCAGGTGCGCAGCAGCTCGTCACCGGCGGCGTGCCCGTGCTCGTCGTTGACGCGCTTGAGGTCGTCCAGGTCGAGCAGCGCCACCGCCACCGGCACGCCGGCGTCCACCAGTCCCTGCGCGGCCGCGAGCTCGGAGTCCCACCGGTGGCGGCTGCCGACGTCGGTGAGGGCGTCGCGGCCCAGCTGCAGCCGCGTGTCGGACAGCTGCTGCTCCACCTTCTGGCGCGCGAGCACCACCGCCATCACGGTGCCGGCGGTGTGCACCAGCTGGGTGGCGATGCGGCGGCGCAGCGGGCTGAACGGCTGGGCCCCCGGGCCGGCGCGCACGGCCAGGACGCCACCGGACGGGCCGCCGGGGTGGTCAGCGCCGCCCAGCGGAAGCACCAGCGCCGCCACCGCGCCGTCCTGGGGACGCAGCGGAGCACCCGCTGAGCTCCCGGGTGACGGTGCGGCACCGCCCACGGCGGCCCGGGCCGCCGCCAGCACGGCCGCGTCGTCGGCGCGCTCGAACGCGCTCCCGGCGTCCGGTCCCGGGGAGCCCGTCACCACGGTCACACCACCGGCGGCGAAGCTGGAGCTGCGGACCACGGCGGCCGGACCGCCGTCCAGCCACACCGCGGCGAGCCGGCAGCCGAGGGCGTCGAGCAGCACGTGGGCGACGCGCTGGACGGCCTCGGCGGGCGAGCCGCGCAGCGCACCGGTGAGCTCCTGCACGGCGTGCAGCGCGCGCAGCTCGTCGACCACGGGTCCCTCGAGTGAGCCGGTGCCCTCCCGGCCCGACCCGTCCGCGTGCGGCGGGACCGGCCCCCCGAGCGCCGTGGCCAGCCGCCGGGCGACGTCGCGGACCTCGGCGTCGGGGGCTGCGAGGAGGCGGTCGCTGCGGGTGCGTGCGCCGAGCACCACCAGCGCGTCGTCACCGCAGGCCACCACGGCCGCGGTGGCCGCGCGGTAGCCGGCGACCACCGGGGCCGGGTCCACGGACAGCACCCGCACCACGGCTCCGCTGCGCAGCGCCCGGGCCACGAGGTGGTCGGCGTCGAGGTCGACAGGGGCCGGGACCTGGCCGGCGGCCACGGCGCCGGCGCCGTGGCCGGCCGCGTGCTGCCACCCACCGTCGGGTCCCGGTCGCAGGACCAGCGCGTCGTCGGCGCCGAGCGAGCCCGTCAGGTCAGCGGCGGAGGCGGCGGGGTGGCTGTTCCCGTGCACGCCGACCTCCACGCGTCCCTCAGCGGCGCACTCGGCGCCGCGCTCGACCGGGGCGGGGGTCCCCGCCTCCCGGTCCGGGAGTATCTCGCAGGTCGGGGGCACCGCGCGGCCGCCGGGCACTCCCCAGGCACGCAGAGCAACCATCGCGTCACCATAGGTCAGAGCGAGGGGTCCCAGCGGAACCCGCTGATCTCTTCAGGGTCCTCGCCGGTCTCGTAGGCGTGGGCGCGGGCGGCCAGCCGGGCGTCGGCCATCTCCTGGCGCAGCCCGGCCTCCCTGACGCCCAGGCCGGGCACCCGGTCGATGACGTCCATGACGAGGCGGAACCTGTCGAGGTCGTTGCGGTGGACCATGTCGAAGGGCGTGGTGGTGGTCCCCTCCTCGATGAAGCCCCGCACGTGCAGGTGGTGGTGGCCGTTCCTGCGGTAGGTGAGGCGGTGCACCAGCGTCGGGTAGCCGTGGAAGGCGAACAGCACGGGCCGGTCGGTGGTGAACAGCGCGTCGTACTCGCGGTCCGGCATGCCGTGGGGGTGCTCGCTCTCGGGCTGCAGGCGCATGAGGTCGACGACGTTGACGAACCGCACGCGCAGCTCGGGCAGCCGCCGGCGCAGGATCGCCGTCGCCGCGAGCGCCTCCTGGGTGGGGATGTCTCCCGCGCAGGCGATGACCACATCGGGCTCGACGCCCTCGTCGTTGGACGCCCACGCCCACCTGCCCAGGCCCCGGGTGCAGTGGGCCACCGCCTCGTCGACGGTGAGGTAGTCGAGGGCCTGCTGCTTGCCGGCGACGACGACGTTGACGTAGTGCTCGCTGCGCAGCACGTGGTCCATGGTCGACAGCAGGGTGTTGGCGTCCGGCGGCAGGTAGACCCGCGTGATCTCGGCCTTCTTGGTGACCACGTGGTCGATGAAGCCCGGGTCCTGGTGGGAGAAGCCGTTGTGGTCCTGGCGCCAGACGTGGCTGGACAGCAGGTAGTTCAGGGACGCCAGCGGCCGGCGCCAGGGCAGCTGCCGGGTGGTCTTGAGCCACTTGGCGTGCTGGTTGACCATCGAGTCGACGATGTGGATGAACGCCTCGTAGCTGGTGAACAGCCCGTGGCGCCCGGTGAGGAGGTAGCCCTCCAGCCAGCCCTGGCACAGGTGCTCGGAGAGCACCTCCATGACGCGGCCGTTCCGCTGGACGTGGCTGTCGCCGTCGCGGGGTCCGTCGGCGAGCTGGCGGCCGGTGACGTCGAAGACGGCCTGGAGCCGGTTGCTGGCCACCTCGTCGGGGCCGAAGAGGCGGAAGGTCTCGGGGTTGGCGGCCATGACGTCGCGCAGCCACTCGCCGAAGACCGTGGTGGGGCTGTGCACCTGCTCACCGGGCCGCGGCACGTCCACGCCGTAGGAGCGGAAGTCGGGCAGGCGCAGGGGCTTCTTCACGAGGCCGCCGTTGGTGCGCGGGTTGGCGCTCATGCGGCGCTCGTCGCGGGGACGGTTGGCGAGGACGGCGTCGGTCGGGGCACCGGTGGGGTCGAAGAGCTCGGCGGCGCGGTAGCTCTCCAGCCAGGCGCGCAGCTGCTCGCGGTGCCCCTCGTCGGAGCGGACCTCGGACAGCGGCACCTGGTGGGCGCGCCACGTGCCCGCGACGGGCTGGCCGTCCACCTCGAGCGGGCCGGTCCACCCCTTCGGCGTGCGCAGCACGAGCACGGGCCAGCGGGGTCGGTCGCCCGGGTCGCCGTCGTGGGCGGCCGCGTGCTCGCGGGCGGAGCGCTGGTTCTCGGCGATGCGGTCCAGCGCGGTGTCCAGCGCCCAGGCCATGCGCTGGTGGACGGGGGTGGCGTCCTCGCCGTCGCCGGGCCCTGAGACCCACAGCGGGTCCCAGCCGGTGCCCCGCAGGTACTGCTCCAGCTCGTCGTCGTCCATGCGGGCCAGCACGGTGGGGTTGGCGATCTTGTAGCCGTTGAGGTGCAGCACGGGCAGCACCGCGCCGTCGCGGGCGGCGTCGAGGAACTTGTTCGCGTGCCAGGAGGCCGCCAGCGGACCGGTCTCGGCCTCGCCGTCACCGATGACGCACACCGCCACGAGGTCGGGGTCGTCGAAGACCGCGCCGGTGGCGTGCACGAGTGCGTACCCGAGCTCACCGCCCTCGTGGAGGGAGCCGGGCACGTCCGCCGCCGCGTGGCTGGGGATGCCCCCGGGGAAGGAGAACTGCCGGAACAGGCGCCGCATCCCCTCCTCGGTCTGGTCGACGTCGGGGTAGGCCTCGGTCCAGGCGCCCTCCAGCCAGGCGTTGGCCACCACCGCCGGGCCGCCGTGCCCGGGGCCCGCCACGAACAGCGCCTCGGTGTCGCGGTCCCTGATGGCGCGGTTGACGTGGCTCCACACGAAGTTCAGGCCCGGGGTGGTGCCCCAGTGGCCGAGCAGGCGGGCCTTGACGTGGTCCGGGCTGAGGGGCTCGCGCAGCAGCGGGTCGGCCTGGAGGTAGATCTGCCCCACCGACAGGTAGTTGGCGGCGCGCCACCAGTGGTCGACGGCGGCGAGGGCCTCCGCGTCCAGGACGTCGGGGACCAGGTCCCCCCCGGGGACGACGGGGACGGCGGGACGCGTGGCGAGGTCGGTCATGCTCTCCTACCTACCCGGTGCCGGGGGTGTTCACGCCGTCCGGGAGGCGTCCACCGGATGACCTGTCGGCCCTGGTGCGCGAGGCTGGGCCCGTGGCAGCTGAGCGCTTCGCGTACGGGCCGGGCACGGCCCTGGTGGTGGTGGACGTCCAGGTCGACTTCGCCGACCCCTCCGGCTCCCTGTACGTCACCGGTGGGCAGGACGTGGTGCCGTTGGTCAACGCCGAGGTGGAGGCGGCCACGGCTGCGGGCTCCCCGGTGGTCTTCACGCAGGACTGGCACCCCGAGCACACCCCGCACTTCGCGGCCGACGGCGGGATCTGGCCGGCGCACTGCGTGGCGGGCACGCCCGGCGCGGAGCTGCACCCGGCGCTGGCCGTGCCCAGCGGTGCGCCGAGGGTGCGCAAGGGCACCGGCGCGGAGGACGGCTACTCCGGCTTCTCCGAGCTGGACCTGGCGTCGGGACGCCGCGAGGCCACCGTGCTGGGAGACCTGCTCGACGCCCACGGGGTGCGGCGCGTCGTCGTCGTCGGCCTCGCCGGCGACTACTGCGTCAAGGCCACCGCGCTGGACGGCGCAGCGCGGGGGCTGGCGGTGCAGGTGCCGCTGGAGCTGACGCGGTTCGTGCTCCTGGATGACGGCGACGACGAGCGCGCGGTGGCCGAGATGCGCTCCGCCGGCGTCGAGGTGCTCTGACCCCCCGCCACCTGCGACGACCACGAGATCCAGACCCGCCGGGACCCCCACCCCCGCCACGATCATGCAGCTGCGCGCCACATCCCGACGCGACGGGACCCGCGTGCAACGTCCTTGATCGTCGCGAGAGGTGGCGCTCAGGTGCGTGATCGTCGCGGGGAGGGGGACGGGTAGGGCACCCAGGCGGACGACGGCGGTCACGATCACGTCACGGCGCCCGCCGCGCTGCAACGCGGCAGCACCCGAGCGGCGTCGTGCGGGCATGACCAGGCGCGTCGTCCTCAGCTCCCGCGCTGTCGTGCTCTGCGCGGCCGCCGCCCTCTCGCTCGCCGGCTGCACCTCCGGTGGCAGTGCGTCGGCGGGGTCGGCGGCCGAGCCCGCGGCGGCCGCGGCCGCCGCGGAGGCCGGGGCGCGCGGCTCGGGGGCTGCGGGCTCGGGGGCTGGCGGCTCCGCGGACTCGGCGACCGCCACGACGTTCCAGGGCGCCGCGGGCGTCGGGGCGAGCGGCGGGGACCTGGCGGCCGACTCCTCCCGGCAGATCATCACCACCGCGTCGGCGAGCCTGGTCGCCGAGGACGTGGCCGCCGCGGCCGGGCGCATCGCGGTGCTCGTGGAGGGCGCGGGCGGCCGGGTGGAGGAGCGCTCGGTGCAGACCCCCGAGGGAGGCGCGGCCACCGCGCACCTCGTGCTGCGCGTGCCCGCCGACCGCCTCAGCACCACGGTGGAGGGGCTGGCGCGGTTCGGGACCGTCAGCGACGTCACCGTCAGCGCCACCGACGTCACCGCGCAGGCCACCGACCTTGACGCCCGGATCGGTGCGCTGCGCACCTCCACCGACCGGCTGACCCAGCTGCTGGCCGGCGCCGGGAGCACCGAGGCGGTGGTGGCCGCCGAGAGCGCCCTCACCCAGCGCCAGGCCGAGCTCGACTCGCTGGCGCAGCAGCGGACGCTGCTGGCAGGGCAGGTGCAGATGGCCACGCTCACGCTGTCGGTCCAGGGCCGCGCCGCCGCGCCGGAAGCCGGGCCCCGCGACTTCCTCGACGGGCTGGCGTCCGGCTGGCGCTCGCTGGTCTCCGCGCTCGGGGCGGCGCTCGTGGTGGCCGGGGTGCTGCTGCCGTGGCTGGTGCTCGCGGCCGCGCTGGCCGCGGGGGTGGTCGCGGTCCGGAGGCTGGGCCGGCGCCGGCGCAGGGCCCGTCAGGAGGTCGGGGTGGCTGCCGCGGGGTCGGACGGGGCCGACGCGTCCTGAGCGGTCTTCGGGGCCAGGCCCATCTGGTCGAAGGTCCACACCAGGCCGTGGGCGATGCCGAGGGCCGCGAAGTCCCAGTCGTGCTGCTGGCCGGTCTCCACGTCGTGCTGGAGCGGCACGCCCTTGGCCTGCAGCTCGGCGTACAGCCGCGCGGTGTTGCGGGCGGAGACCGGGTCGCCGTCGTCGGCGTTGTCCAGGAACACGGGCGTCCTGCGGGTCATCCGCAGCTGCGGCAGGTAGTGGTCGGGCGAGACCGCCCGGTACTGGGCCTCGGAGGTGAGGGCGTCCTGCCCGCCCTGCCCGGGGTTGCTGAAGGCCTCCAGCCCGATGATCCCGCCGTAGACGTCCTGGTGGCGCAGGCCCTGGTCGACAGCGCAGTAGGCCCCCATGGACATGCCGGCGGCCACGCGGTGCTCCGGGTCGGCCTGGGTGGCGTAGTGGGCGTCGACGTAGGAGACGACGTCGAGGACGTGCGTCTCGACCTGGGGGCCGCCCGGCCGGGTGCTGTCCAGGCACTCGGTGTCGTCGGTGCCCGGCGAGGTGAGGTCCGGCGCCACGAGCACCACCGGGGGGATCAGCCCGCCGTGGATGAGGACGTCCGCGGTGTGGGCGACGTCGCCGGCGGTGAACCAGTCCGCGGAGGAGCCCGGCTCGCCGTGGAAGAGGTAGACGACGGGGTAGCGCTGGGAGCCGGCCGCGTCGTAGCCGGGCGGGGTGTAGACCCACGTCTGGCTGGGCTCCAGCCCGGAGCCCGCGCGCAGCGGGACGGACACCTGCGTGACGGTGCCGTCGGTCCCGGGCACCTGGGCGCTGGCCAGGGCCTGCACGGCCTGGGCGGAGGGCAGCGACCCGGTGAGGGCGCTGGCGCCCGTGGCCGCGGCGGCCGCGAGCGCCACCACGGCGGCCGTCGCCGGCACCCAGGACCTCCGGCCGCGGGTGCGCAGCCGCACGCCCAGCAGCACCAGGGCCACGGCGAGGACGGCGAGGACGGCCGCTGGCCACCAGGAGGTCACCAGGCCCCCGCGGTGGTGCAGCTGCTGCAGCACCGCGTCGGGCAGCGTGTCCTGGACCATCGACCGTCATGATGCGGCACCGGGGACCGGTGCGCCCGGCAACGACCTGCGTGGCGCCTGGGTGTTCCCCGGCAGCTGGCCCGTGTGCAGCCGCACGGGGGCGTTCTCGCGGCGGTACCCACCGGCGTGGGTCAGGATCTCCTCTCGTGGACATGCTCGTGCGCCGAGACCGCCGCCGCCGCGTCGCCGCGCTCCTCACCGGAGCGGTGGGCGTGCTGGCCCTGCTGTCGGCCGTCCTGCCGCCGCTGCGGGACCGCCTGGAGACGCTGATCGGGCTCACCCCCTTCCTCGTGCCCGCCACGGCGGCCGGGGTGACGGCGCTGGCCGGCTGCACGCTGCTCGTGGTGGCTCGCGGCCTGCGGCGCGGCAGCCGCCTCGCGTGGGCCGCGGCCCTGGCGCTGCTGGTGGTGCTGACGCTGCTGCACCTGGTCAAGGGCATCGACTGGGAGGAGGCCGTCCTCACGGCGGGGGTCGGCACCTACCTCGTGACCCAGCGGCGCGCCTTCCCCGTGCTGCCCAGCCGCGCCGTGGCGCTGCGGGCCGTGGCGCTCAGCGTGGGCGGGGCCCTCGTGGCCGTCTTCGTGGCGGTGGCGATCGCCGTGAGCTTCGGCGGCCACCACCACCACCGGTACTACGGGGAGACCGCCAAGGAGGCGGCGGGCCGCCTGGTCGGTGTCGAGCAGGCGCGCCGCGTGGGCGTGCCCGAGGGCGTGGTGCCAGGGCTCGGACCGGCCTCCAGCCGGGTGCTCCCGGTGGTGGGCGTGGGCCTGGTCTGCTCGGCGCTGTGGCTGCTGTTCGCGCCCCGGCGCGCGCCCCGGCTGTCCCGGCACGACCACGACCGCGAGCGCGAGCGCGCCCGGCGGGTGGTGGCCCGCTGGGGCGGTGACACGCTCGCCTACTTCGCCCTGCGCGACGACAAGGACTGGTTCTTCTCCGGCTCCTCGGTGGTGGCGCACTCGGTGCGCGGTGACGTCTGCCTGGTCTCCCCCGACCCGGTCGGGCCCCCGGAGGAGCGCGCGGCCGTGTGGGCCGACTTCCGCGAGTACGCCGAGCGCAACGGGTGGACGGTGCTGGTGATCGGCGCCTCGGAGACCTGGCTGCCGCTGTACGAGCGCAACGGCATGCGCGGCGTGTACCTGGGTGACGAGGCCGTGCTCGACGCCAGCACCTTCACGCTGCAGGGCGGCTCGATGAAGTCGCTGCGCCAGGCGTTCAACCGCGTCGGCCGCGCCGGTGTCACCTACAGCTTCCACTCCCCCGCCGAGCTCACCCCCGAGCTGCGGGCGGAGCTGGAGGCGCTCAGCGTGCAGAGCCGCCGCGGCGAGGCCGAGCGGGGCTTCTCGATGACGCTCTCCCGGCTGGCGGACCCGGTGGACCCGGAGGTGATGCTCACGCTGGCCCGCCAGACCCGCGAGGACGGCAGCAGCCGCCTGGTCGGGCTGGTCCAGTGGGTGCCGGCCGCCGACGTCGAGGGCTGGTCCCTGGACGTCATGCGGCGCTCCACCGACGAGGACCTGCCCTCCGGGATCATCGACGCGATGATCATCGCGACGGCGGAGCACGTGCGCGACGCCGGGCAGAAGGGCCTGGGCCTGAACTTCGCCGTGCTGCGCACGGTGGTCAGCGGCGAGCAGGAGGGCCGGGTGCCCGACATCGCCCGCCAGGTGCTCACCCGGCTGGGCAGCCACTCCCAGATGGAGTCGCTGTGGAAGTTCAACGCCAAGTACGACCCGGCCTGGCGCGCCCGCTACGTGGTGGTGGACGACCTCGCGCAGCTGGCCACCGACGGCCTGGCCGTGGCCCGCGCCGAGGGCCTGACCGGTGAGCTGCCCCTGATCTCCGCGATCCCCCGCCTCGGCGAGCAGCTGCAGGGCGTCGGCACGGCCCTGCTGGACCGGCTGCCGGGCCGCACGCGCGACGAGGCCCCCGAGGACGACGAGGGCGACGACGACGCCGCGGGCGCCCGCGGCGGGTCGCCCTCGCGATGAGCGCAGCGGCGGCCCTGGGCATCGCGGCGGCCCTCGTCGCGGCCGTCGCCTACGGCCTGGCCTCCGTGCTGCAGGCGGTCGGGGCGCGCAGGGCCGAGGCCTCCGCGGCCCCGGGCGCCGGCGCGGCGGCGACGGGCCTGGCCCGCCAGCCCGCCTACCTGGGGGGCGTGGTCCTGGACGGCGCGGCGTGGCTGGTCTCCCTGGTGGCGCTGCGGACGCTGCCGCTGTTCGCCGTCCAGGCGCTCCTCGCCGGCTCGCTCGCCGTCACCGCGGTGCTCGGCGCCCGAGTGCTCGGCGTGCGGCTGGGGCGCAGCGGGGCGGTGGCGGTGGCCGTCGCCGTCGTCGGGCTGGCCCTGGTGGCCGCGGGCGCCCGGCCGGGCCGGCCCCAGCCGGCGCCGCCCGGCACCGTGGGCTGGTGCCTGGCGATGGCCGTGGTCCTGGCGCTGCTCGCCGCCGTGCCCGCCGGGTGGGGCGGTCGCTGGCTCACCGGGCGCACCGGCGCGCTGGTGCTGTCCACCGCCGCCGGCGTGGGGTACTCCGTGGCGGCGCTGTGCGCCCGCCTGGTGGAGCCCGCGTCCGTGCTGGGCCTGCTCGCGGAGCCGGCCACGTGGGTGGTGGTGGTGTCGGGGGTCGCCGGGACGCTGCTGTACGGCAGGTCCCTGGCCGGGGACGGCGTGGTGGTGGCCACGGCCGCGCTGTGGGTGGTGGAGGTGGTGGTCGGCGGTGCGGCGGGGCTGCTGCTCCTCGGCGACGGCGTCCGCGCCGGCTGGGCCGCCCCGGTGCTGGTGGGCGTGGTGCTGTCGCTGGCGGCGTGCGTGCAGCTGGCGCGGCCCGCGGCGGCCGCGAGCCCACCGGGCTGAGCCCGCGGCCGCCCCGGGCTTCAGCGGGGCAGGGCGAGGTCGGCCAGCACCGGGGAGTGGGTGCTCGGCCCCCGGGCCCCTTCCCACGTGCGCAGCGGCTCGAGCCCCGCCACCAGCACCACGTCCACGCGCGCGACGCCCGGCCCGGGCCCCCGGGTCAGCTGGGGGCGGCGCCCCACCTCCCGCTGCACGTCGACCAGGCCCTCGGCCGTCAGCAGCCGCAGCGGCCGGTTCAGCTCGGAGGAGTTGACGTCCCCGGCCACCACCACGAGGTCCCCATGCGCCCGCCGCTCAGCGGCGAGGTCGGCGTAGCGCTGCGCCTCCGCCACCCGCACCCGCGCCGACTGCGCGGTGCTCCCGGCCGGGTTGAACCCGTCGCCGTCCGGTCCGCACAGCAGGCAGGGGCTGGCCAGGTGCACCGACAGCACCGACGTCGGCCAGCCCCGCACGTCCAGGTGCACGAGGTCGGCCGGGCGCGCCCCGGTGGGCAGCCCCGTGACCGGTTCCGCGCCGGTGACGGGGAAGCGCGAGAGCACCGCGTCACCGTCGCGCTGCAGGGGGTCCGGCGTCCCGAAGGAGCGGTGCGGGTAGACGGCGGCCAGCTGCCGGTCCAGCAGGGCCACCTGCCGCGGCGTCAGCTCCTGCAGCACCAGGACGTCCGGGTGGTGCTCGGCGACGAGCGCGAGCACCCCCTGCGTCCCCGCTCCGTGGGTGGCGTTGTAGGTGGCCACGCGCAGGTCCGCCGCACCGCCGGGCCGCTCCGGCGTGAGCAGCGGGCCCCACGTGCCGGCCGCGACGAGCGCGGGCGCCAGGAGCGCCGCCGCGCTGCGCCACCGACGGCCCAGCACCGCCACCAGGAGCAGCGGGACCGCCGGCACGAGCCACCAGAACGCCACGAGCGCCAGCGCGTACGTCGCGGCGGTGGAGTCGCCCAGGACGGCGACGGCCAGCAGCGCGAGGCTGGCCGCGGACCCGTAGCGCACCGCACCAACCTCTCAGGTGGGGCCGGCCCACGCGCTCCGCGCTGCCGCGCTCAGGCGGGTGCGCCGTCCAGGTACGTCCACCGCCGCTGCTCGCGCACGAAGCGGCTGCGCTCGCGCAGCACTCCCCGCTCGGCGCCGCTGCGCCAGCGCGCCTCGAAGGTGACGGTGCCCTCGTCGTCGAAGGGGCCCCCTCCGGTGGTGTCGAGCACGTCCAGGCGCAGCCAGCGCTGCTGCTCGTCCAGCTGCAGCTCCTCGGCGGACGGGCGGGTGGAGGGGTGCCAGGTGCGCGCGAGGTGGGCGGTGTCGCGCAGGGCGAAGGCGCTGTAGCGCGAGCGCATGAGCGCCTCGGCCGTGGGGGCGTCGGCCTCGCCGCGGTGGAACCGGGCGCAGCAGGCGCCGTAGACCTCCCCGCTGCCGCAGGGGCACCGCGCGTCGTCCGCCGCGCCCGCGCCGTCGGTGGTGCGCTCTACGGTCCCCGCCATGACGACCAGTGTGGAGCCGCGCGCCGAGCGACCGACCATGCCCGACGGCTACGGGCTCCCCGAGACCACCGACGGCCTGCTGGACTGGGCCGCCGTCGAGGAGCGGCTGGTGGCGGCGCAGCACTACTGGCTGGCGACCGTCCGGCCCGACGGGCGCCCGCACGTGGTGCCCCGCTGGGGCGTCTGGGTGGACGGCCGGTTCTGGTACGACGGCGCGGCCACCACCGTGCACGCGCGCAACCTCGCCACCGGCCCGGCCTGCGCCCTGCACCTCGAGAGCGGCGAGCAGGCCGTGGTGGTCGAGGGGGCGTCGCACCCGACCCGCGCCGACGCCGAGGGCCTGGGGCAGCGCCTGGCAGCGGCGTTCGCCAAGTACCACCACGCCGGGTACTCCCCCGGCCCCGACGCCTGGTCAGGAGAGGACGGCGGAGGGCTGCGCGTGCTGGTGCCGGTCAAGGCCCTGGCCTGGACCTCCTTCCCCACCGACTGCACGCGGTTCACCTTCGGCTGACGCGCTCTGCGACCCCACCCACGCCCACAGCCAGCACCTGACCGTGCACGGCGAGGGCGCGGCGAGGGCATGACGAAGGGCCCGACCTGGTGGTCGGGCCCTTCGCACGGGGTGGAGGTGGCGGGAATCGAACCCGCGTCCGCCGTCGTACCCCCAGGGCTTCTCCGGGTGCAGACCGTGAGTCGTTCTGCTCGGCCCCAGCGCTCACACGGACGTTGCGCTGACAGGCCCAGTCACCTTGGTTTCCCACCGACCCCGGTGACACTGGTCGGTGGTGGAGCCCCCTAGCTGACGCCGGTACCCGGGCCGGGAGCACTCCCGGGCCGACGGACTTTCAACTCAGCTGATCAGGCAGCGAGAGCGAAGTCGGTGCTCTTGGAATCGGCACCTATGGGTTTGCAAGGAACGTTAACGAGATGACCTTGCCTTCTCGACCCGCTTCCCCTGGTTCGACGATGCGACGTCGAGACCTGGCACCCCCTGTGGAGTTGTGGCGACAGTCTACGCGCTCGTCCGCGTGCGGCGCTCGCGGCTTTCCTGCGCGCAGCACCAGACTGGGGCGGTGGACGACGGCGAGATCGGTCAGGTGGCAGCGGTCGAGCGGCAGCTGCAGCGCTCGCTGGGAGCGTGGGTGGGCGTCAGCGCGGTGGGCGGCACGGCCGCGATCGCTGCGGGCCGGTCCCGGAAGGACCCGCTGCTGCGCGCGTTCGGCCTGCAGACCCTGCTCTGGGCGGCGGTGGACGCCGGGGTGCTTTCGGCGAGCACGCGCGGGGGGACACCGCCCGCGGGACGGCTGCGGACGCTGCTGCTCGCCAACACCGCTGCGGACGTCGGGTACGTGGGCGTCGGGACCGCGCTCGCGGCCCGGCCCGACAGGGTGCCGCGGCGCCTGCGGGGCCGGCGCACCAGCGACGCGGCCCTGCGCGGCCACGGGCTCGCCGTGGTGCTGCAGGGCCTGGCGCTGCTGGTCATCGACTCGACGGCCGCGGCCCGCCTGCGCCCACCCCGCTCCTGACCGCCCTCCCCCACCTCCTCCACGATCACGCACATGAGCGCCACCTCCCCCGGGAGCACCGGCGCGCACTGGGCAGGCTGGGCCCCGGTGGACAGGCTGAGCTCCGCTTCCGGGCCCTGACCCGGGTCTGAGCCTGCCCACCGGGCGTCAGAGTCCCCAGCGGGGGCGGTCACCTGACGCGCAGCCGCATGATCGTCGTCGCGGTGTGGCCCGGGTCGACGACCGGACAGCGCAGAGCGCCCCGCGGGTGCCTCAGGTGGTCGCGTCGCCGACGCGGACGACGACCGTCGAGCCCGTCCCCTTCGCCGCCTCCTGGACCGTGCGCAGCTGCAGAAGCGCGGGGTTCTCGCCGAGCATCCGCGCCGCGTTGGCGAGCGCTCGCGTGGCAGCGACCTCGCCGCGCGCCCGCTCGAGGGCCGCCTGGCCCTCCTGGACGGCGGTCGCCGTGGCGAGCAGGGCCCGGCGCAGCTCCCCCGGCACGCTGACGTCGCGGACCGACGCCTCGGCCACAGCGATGCCCAGCCGGGCCGCCTCGGCGGCGACGCGCACGGTCAGGACCGGCGCCGCCTGCGCACGGCCCGCGAGCAGCTCCGCCAGCGGAGCCGCAGCGGCCCAGTCGCGCACGGCCAGCTGCAGCGTCATCCGCAGCTCGGCCTCCGGGTCGGCCGACGCGTCGAGGAAGGCGACCGGGTCGGTGACCGCCCACCGGGCGGACGCGCTGACGCGCACGCCCGGGACGTCCGCGGCCGCCAGCTCCTGCCCGGTCAGGACGAGGAGCTGGTCGCGGACGTCGACCACCTCGACGGTGCGCCGCCGCCGGCGCCCGCGCAGCCGGTGGCGGCCGGCTCCGAGGACGGCGACGACGCGCCCGTCGTAGCGGACCACCGCCCTGCGGCCCTCCCGGACCACCTGGTGCTGGGTGAACACGTCGCTCGCCTCCGTCCGTCGTCGTCGTCGTGAGCAGCACGACGACGACCGGCGCCCAGCGGCCCGGACGGGCGCCGACGGCGCACGGGTCCGAGCACAGCTCGCCGCGCCCTGACGGGCGCAGCCGGGCCACCGGTCGCCGCCAGAGATGAGGTCTCGAACCTCAGCGCGTGACAAGCGCCAGCATCCGTGTGCTGCGCTGCCCGCTGGTGCGGGACGCGACCGGTGATCCACCGGGGCGCCGCTGGTCGGGCAGCTCGACCATCATGACGACGACGACACCCCACCGGCCAGCGGTTTTCCACGCCGGACGTGACGCTCAGCCGCACGATCGTCGCCGGGAGGAGGGATGTGCCGGCCCTCCCGGCGACGATCACGCGCATCTGCGCCACCTCAGCAGGAGCTCAGGTGGTGAGGACGAGCTTCCCGCGCACGTGGCCGTCCATCTGGGCCTTCCACGCGTCAGCCGCGCGCTCCAGCGCGAACGCCTCCTGGACCTCCACACGCACCGCGCCGTCCGCTACGAGCGCCGCCAGCTGCGCGAGCTGCTCGGCGTGCGGGGTGACGAAGCAGTAGACGCCCCCGGCCTCCGCGACGGCCTGGGGGTCGACGTTGGACGCCGTGCGCGCGGGGTCCTTCGCGAGCTCGGCGGACTGCCGGATCGCGTCTCCGCCGACGTAGTCGACCGCGGCGTCGACGCCCTCCGGCGCCAGCGCGCGCACGGCGTCGACGAGCCCGTCGCCGTACGCCACCGGCTCAGCGCCGAGGGAGCGGACGAAGTCGTGGTTGCGCTCGCTCGCCGTGCCGATCACCCGGGCACCGCGGGCCTTGGCGATCTGGACCGCGAGGTGGCCGACGCCGCCCGAGGCGGCGTGCACGAGCACCGTGTCGCCCGACCCGGCTCGCACGGCCTCCAGCGACTGCAGCGCCGTGAGCCCCGCCAGCGGCAGCGCGCCGGCCACCTCCCACGAGAGCGCGGGCGGCTTCAGCGCCCAGTGGCGCTGCGCACCGGCCACGAGCTCGGCGTAGCAGCCGTCGCGGACGAAGTCCTTGCGCAGGTACCCGAGCACCTCGTCACCGGGCGCGAGGTCGCGCACGGCCGGGCCGACCGCCTCGACCACGCCGGCGGCGTCCCAGCCGGCGATCGTGGGGAGGAACGACGGGAAGGCCCCCTGCAGGTACCCGGCGCCCACCTTGAAGTCGACCGGGTTGACCCCGGCCGCCTTGACGCGGACGAGCACGGAGTCGGGCCCGACCACGGGGTCGGGCTGCTCGCCGACCTCCAGCACCTCGGGACCGCCGTAGGACGAGTGGTAGACAGCGCGCACGGGTCACACCCTGCGCCGCGCGGCGCCCTCCCGCGACCCGGAGGACGACGACGGCCGACCGGGGCTACTCCCCGACGCGGGTGCGGGTGCGCATGGCGCGCTGGGCCTCGCGCTCGTCAGTGGCGTTGCGCAGCGCCTGGCGCTTGTCGAAGGTCTTCTTGCCCTTCGCCACACCGATCTCGACCTTGGCCCGGCCGCCGCGGAAGTACAGCTGCAGCGGCACCAGCGTGTAGCCGGACTGTCCCGCGGCCTGCGCCAGCTTGTCGATCTCCGCGGCGTGCAGCAGCAGCTTGCGGCGTCGGCGCGGCTCGTGGTTGGTCCAGGTGCCCTCGGTGTACTCGGGGATGTGCACGGCCTCGAGCCACGCCTCACCCCGCTCCACCTCGGCGAACCCGTCCACCAGGGAGGCGCGGCCCTGCCGCAGCGACTTCACCTCGGTGCCGGTGAGCACCAGACCCGCCTCGAAGACGTCCTCGATGGCGTAGTCGAAGCGGGCTCGCCGGTTGGAGGCCACCACGGTGCGCGTGGTGGTGTCACGGCCGGTGGCGGCTGCGGGCTTGTTGGTCTGCGGCGCGTGCCACTCCCCGCGCCCACCTCGTCCGGCCATCCCTCCAGTCTACGGACGCCCGCCACCGGGTTCTCGGCCGTCGCCGACCCAGACGACGACTGCCGAGCGTGACTGGGCGCCACGACGCCTGCTGTAGACCCGTCGCGGGGAGGACCGACCACCAGACCAGGTCCCGGACGGGTGAGAGCCGGTCATCGCCGTGGGTGACGCGGGCGGCGTCGGGGTCTCTGCGCAGCCGTCGGGGCCACTCGGGGAGGCTGAGCCAACGGACCCAGCGACGACCCATGTCGATCTTCGTTCACCGGGGGTGGAGTGAGACGGACCACCGAACAGGGCATCTGAGACTCCAGCACTCGGCGTGACGACGTCGGCCGCAGTGGCCCGACGGCCGTCCGGTCGGCGGTCGCCAAGTGCGACACGCTGCCCGCCGGGCACCGCGGTGCCTTCGGTGGTGATCTCCCATGCGCAGGGACGGTCAGCCGTGTGGGGCCGGTCAGGGGTCGTGAGGAGGAGCCTTCGCCCGGTGGCTCCCCGCGAGAGCTCCGACGGCGAGGGCCCCGCTCCACGGTCCTCCTGGTGGTCGCGGCCGCTGCGGCTGACGTGCAGACGCAGCTGGCCTCCGCGACCCGGACCTCTCACTAATGTCACCAGTGGATGCACGGGAGCACTAACGATTAGCGCTGTTAGCGTTCCCGCACTCGCGGCGCTGTGTGCTCCGCGAACGGGATTCGCCGCTCGACGAAGGAGTCACTCATGAGCGCCCCCTCTCCGGATGCACCCCTGTTCGCGCCCACCGCAGCGGCAGCTGCCGCGGTGGTGACCGTCCCACCGCCTCTCCCGCCGTCAGCACCGGTGCCCCCGTTCGCGCCAGGTGGCCTGCCCTCCGCCTCGGCCCTGCGCGAGCCGGCGGGGTACCGCACCAAGTACATGCTGGCGTCCATCGGCCTGTTCCTCGCGACCTTCGCCCCGAGCCTGGGTGGCCTGGCCGTCAAGGTGCAGTCGCTCGTGCCGCTGGAGCAGGCGGGCACGGTGCTGGGCGTGGTCACCGGCATCGGCGGCCTCTTCGCGATCGTCACGCAGCCGCTCATCGGCCGGCTCTCGGACCGCACGCGCTCGCGCCACGGCATGCGCAAGCCGTGGATCATCGCGGGCACCATCGGCACGTTCCTGTCCCTCCTGGTCATCCCGCTCGCGCCCAGCGTGCTCGTGCTGGCCGTCGGCTGGTCAGGCGTGCAGTTCTTCCTCAACGTGGTGCAGGCCGGGCTCACCGCGACCGTCGCCGACCAGGTGCCCGAGGCCCGGCGCGGCCGAGTCGCTGGGATGGTCGGCGCCACGGCCCCGATCGGCATCGTGCTGGGAGCCGTCGGCCTCACCGCTCTGCCCAACGACCTGCTCCGCATGGGCATCCCCGCCGTGATCGGCCTGGTCGCGGGTCTCTTCTTCGCCTTCACCCTCAAGGACCGCGTGCTGCGCTCCGCTCCCGAGCCGTTCCAGGTGAAGACCTTCCTCGCGGCGTTCGTCTTCAACCCTCTCAAGCACCGCGAGCTGGGGTGGGCCTGGCTGACCAAGGCGATGTTCGTCTTCGGGTACGCCTCGGTCGTCACCTACACCCCGCTGTACCTGGCCTCGAGCTTCGGCATGAGCGAGGTGGCGGAGCAGCTTCGCTTCAACCTGTGGCTCACCCTCACCATGACCAGCTTCAACATCCTCTTCGCCTTCGTCGGCGGCGCGTTCAGCGACCGGCTGGGCAGGCGCCGCGTCTTCGTGAGCACCGGCGCCGTCATCGCGTCGGCGGGTGTGCTGCTGTTCGCCCTCGCTCCGCAGTTCGGGGTCTCCACCGGACTGGTGGCGCTGCTGGTGGCGCAGGCGCTCATCGGCATGGGCGGTGGTCTGTTCCTCGCCGTCGACATGGCCCTGTGCATCGAGGTTCTTCCCGACCGCGACCAGCTGGCCAAGGACCTCGGCGTCCTCAACACCGCCAACGTGCTGCCGGTGGCCTTCGGCCCGTTCCTGGCCGGGCTGGTCTTCATCCCCGTGGGTGACTCGCTGTTCGGTGCCGGCTACGCGACCTGGTTCGCCTCCGCTGCCGTCGTGTCGCTGGTGGGCGGCCTGCTCGTCTACCGCATCAAGAACGTGCGCTGACCCGGGCTGGTCCGGGCCGACCCCCGGACCGCCCTGGCGCCGCACGCGCCGAGGGGCCGCCGGCCGGTGCTGGTGCACCGGCCGGCGGCCCCTCGTGGCACTCCACCCCGGCTCCAGGGATCAGCCCGCAACCGGCGAGCTCTCCCGCAGCACGAGGTGCGTCCCGAACAGGCGCGTGACGTCGACCATCGCCTCGCGGTTGCCGACGGCGTGGTGGAGCGTGCGTGCGCACTCCGTGCTGGCCCGGTCCGCGGGGACGGCCACGCTGGAGACCGTCGGTCGGACCACGGTGTTGATCGGGTTGTCGCCGTAGGAGACCAGCTCCACGCGATCGGGAACGGGGACACCCAGCTCCGCGAGGTGGTTGACCAGCCCGCCGACCATCTGGTCGTTGAGCACGAACACCCCGGTGCGGCCACCCCCGACGTCCAGCTGGCCGAGGGCGCGGCGATAGCCCTCGGCGTCGCCGGCGTCTCCCACCACCTGCTGCACCTGCCCCACCGGGTCACCGCCGCGGGCGCGGCGCAGCTCGTCGAGGAAGCCGATGGTGCGCATGCTCAGCGCCCGGCTCGTGTGCGGCGGCGCGAGCACGGCGAACCGCTCGAGCCCGCGCGTGAGGAAGTGCTGCGCGACCTGCTGGCCGGCGTCGTAGTCGTCCACCACGATCGATGCGCAGCCGCTCGCCGCCCGGTTGAACAGGACCACCGGGACGTCGAAGTCGGCACCGTCCACGAAGGCGACGTCCTCGTCCGTCAGGCCCACCATGATCACTCCACGCGAGAACGATGACGACGCGAAGGCGCGCTTGTCGCTCAGCCTCCCTCGCTCGAAGGGGACGACCACGACGTCCACCTGGATCTTGCCGGCGTCCACGTACTGCTGGACGCCTCGCACGAAGAGCGTGGAGGGCCCCGCCTCGAAGTCGCTGGGGAGCAGCACGCTCCACAGCGGCGGAGCTGCCGTGCTGCTGCGCCGCTTGGAGGTGGCCCTGACGTATCCCAGTGACCGCGCCGTCTCGAGCACGGTATCGCGCGTGGCGTCCGCGATGCGGAACTCCTGCGCGCGTCCGCTGAGGACGAGCGAAGCCGTGGTGGACGAGACCCGGGCCTTCTCCGCGACGTCCCTGAGACGCACCTTGGCGTGCCGCATCGGAACCCCCTCCGGACGAGTCAGTGGGGCTGAAATTTAGCACTACTAGCCTGTCGTCATCAGCCACGGACAGCAGCCGACGACGGCGCGCTCGTCCGAGCACCGACCGGCGCCCGCAGCGGCGCACCGACGCCGAGACGGGACCCGCCCATGGCGCTCATGACCCTCGACCTCCAGAGCCGACACCTACGCGGCGGGACGCTGGTCGACGTCGTCCTGCCCGACCTGCCCCCCGGCGCCTCACCCCGCGACTTCTACGGGAGCGGCCGGCGCTACCCCGTGCTTTACCTCCTCCACGGGACCTTCGGCGGGCACTCGGACTGGGTGCGCCGGACCAACATCGAGACCTACGCCACCGAGCGCGACCTGGTGGTGGTGATGCCCACCGCCCACAACAGCAACTACTCGGACTGGCCGTCCTTCTCGCTCGGCTATGACGGGTACGGCTACCTCACCCACGAGCTCATGCCCCTCGTGGAGAACTGGCTGCCCGTCTCGACGCGCCGCGAGGACACCTTCATCGCTGGGCTGTCGATGGGTGGACGCGGCGCGGTGAAGTACGCCGTGAACTTCTCCGAGCGGTTCGCTGCTGCCGCCGTGCTGTCGGCCGCCCCGGTCGACCTGGCCCCGCTCACCGAGGAGCAGCTGGCCACCAGCACCGACCTCATGGACTTGCGCCTGCGCGGCCAGGCCGCCAACGCAGGGGGGCTGGACGCCTTCCGCGCCTCGGACGAGAACGTGTGGGCCACCATCGACAGGCTCGCCGGGACCGGAACCCTGCCGCGGCTCCTCTTCACGATCGGCAGCGACGACCCGCTCGAGCCGCGGTGGGCGGCCTTCGAGTCTCACGCGCGAGAGATCGGCCTGGACGCCACCTTCGAGCGGCGGGAAGGCTACTCCCACGAGTGGCGCTTCTGGGACCTCGCCGTCGAGCGGGCGCTCGACTTCTTCGGGGTGGAGCCCACCGGAACCTTCGCGCCCACCGGGCCGCGTCGATGAGCGCCGACGCAGCGCTGCTGCAGGTGCCGTCAGGCCTGCCGGTGCTGCGACCCGGGACACCGCTGGAGGGAGACCGCGACTACCTCCCCGCAGCGCTCAGGGGCAGCGACCTGGTGGTCAACGAGAGCGGCAACAACTCTCTGCCGTACCCCGACGGTCTGCGCGAGCACCACGGCGAGCTGGTGCCCGGGCAGCAGAACACCTGGTACTGCTACGTACCGCGCAGCCTGCGCCCCGGCACCGCCCCACCGCTGGTCGTCTCCGTGCACGGCGGCCTCATGACGGGCTGGGGCCAGGCCGTCTACAGCTCGTGGACGGTGGTGGCCGAGCGCGAGGGACTGGTGGTGGTCTTCCCCGACGCCACGTCGCGCCGAGTGTGGACCCTCGAGGTGCCCCCGGACCAGGTGGCGGCGGTGTGCACGCCCAACCCGAGCGGTATCTGGCTCGACCACCCCGCCGAGCGCGCGGAAGACCACGCCGACATGCGCTTCCTCCACGCCCTCATCGACTGGGCGGTGGCTGAGCACCACGTCGACCCCTGCCGTGTCCACCTGCACGGGATGTCGATGGGTCACGTGATGAGCGACCAGTTCGCCCGCCACGCCGGGCACCGCCTCGCCGGCCTCGCCGGCTCCGGAGGGCTGACGGCGCCGCAGCTCCTCGTCGACGACGACGGCGCACCGCGGAACGCCGGCGGCCCGGTCCCGGTGCTGATGTGCCTGGCCGAGCACGACACCGCTCCCCCGTTCACCGGCAGCAGCGTCCGCGAGGTGCTGCGCAGTGACCTGGACTACTGGAAGGCCGTCAACGGCGTGGAGGGCCCCCCGCAGATCGCCGTGCGGGGACGGGACAACTACGCCTTCTACGCCGGGCGCCGTGCCGACGTCGTGCTGCGCGACGTCAAGGACCGCGACCACGGCCAGACGATCGACGACGCCGAGGTGGTCTGGGACCTGCTGTTCTCCGGGGTGCGCCGCACCGCGGACGGCCGCCTCGAGCACTCGGCGCCGCTGGTTCCGCGCGCGGGCGACGCTGTCGCCGTTGCCGTCGCCGAGGGCGCCGACCACGCTTGGGTCGGCCAGCGGGCCGTGCCCGTCGGGGGCGCCGTCCTGCGCCGCCAGGTGCTCAAGCACCACGGCGTCGAGGGTGACCCCCTGGTCCGCGCGCAGCACCTCTACGCACCGGTGGGCTTCCTGGGCGCTGCCTTCGGCGTGCGGGTCAGCACCAGCGAGGACGGGACGACGGCCGAGGCCGAGCTCCCTGATGGCCGCCACCTCGCCGTCGCACGAGGCAGCGCCGCCTGCCTCGTGGACGGCAGGGTCCGGGCGATGGACGCCGAGGCGGTCTTGCTCGGGGGGCAGCTGTGGCTGCCGGTGGAGTGGTTCGCCGTCGACCTCCTCGGCCTGCGCGCCTCGGCCTGCGGACGCGTCCTCTACGTCACCGACCACCACGCCGAGCTCTCGACGCACCTGGCCCACCTGATCGAGGACCTGCTGGATGCGGGGACCAGCGCATGACCGCTCCACCCACCGCTGGGCCCGCGAGCCCCGGGACCGCGGTCAGCGACGGCGGCGCCAGCGCGCAGCCGGGGAGGGCGCACAGCATCTGGACCAGCGCCTTCGTCGCCGTGACGGCCGTCAACGTGGTCATCAACCTCGCGCAGTACATGATGATCGCCGTCATCCCCCCGTACGCCGCTTCGCTGGGGGCCTCAGCCGTGGCGGTCGGCACGATCACCGGTGCCTTCGCCGTCACCGCCCTGGCGGTCAGGCCCCTCGTCGGACCGGTGACCTTCCGCGTCCGGGCCAACGTGCTGCTGGCGATCACGGTCGGCGTGATCGCCGCGGCCTTCACCTGCTACGGCCTTGCAGGCTCCTACGGCGTGCTCGTGCTGGGCCGCCTGCTCCACGGCCTGGGCATGGGCCTGCTAGCTCCGGTCGCTCTGGTCATGGCCAGCGACGCGCTCCCGCCGGGCCGCATGGCCTCCGGCATCGGCATCTTCTCCCTGGGCCAGGCCGTGGCCATGGCGGCCGGGCCGGCGCTCGGGCTGGCTCTCGTGGATCTGGTGGGCTACCGCGCGACGTTCTTCGCCAGCGCCGCCTTCATGGCTCTAGCGCTGGTCATGGCGCTGCGCATGAGCAGCCCGGCGCCCGCGGAGTCCGGCCGGCTGTCGATGTCCTGGAGGCGCATGGTGGCCCCGGAGGCCCTCCCCGCCGCGGTGATCATCTTCTTCCTCGCCGGAGCCTTCGCGGCGGTGAACTCCTTCATCGTCCTCTACGGGCACAGCCTCGGCGTCGCCGACATCGGGCTCTACTTCACGGCCTACGCGGTGACGATGCTGCTCGCCCGTCCAGTGGCCGGCAAGGTGGCCGACCGGTTCGGTCCCGGGAGCGTCATCATCACCGGGGCCGTGCTGTTCGGCGCCTCGTTCGCGCTGGTCGCCACCGCGCAGTCGCTGGCGGGGTTCGTGCTGGCCGGTGTGGTCTCCGCGCTCGGGTACGGAGTCTGCCAGCCCGCCGTGCAGACCCTCGCGCTGACGTCCGTGGAGCGCGAACGCCGGGGAGTGGCCGGCAGCACCACCTACATGGGCGTCGACCTCGCCTACCTGGTGATGCCGGTCCTGGCCGGGGCGTTCGTCTCCTCGGTGCACACCACCGGGGTCACCGAGAGCGACAGCTACTCCCTGATGTTCGCGTGCATGGCGGTCCCGGTGGCGCTCGGACTCCTCACCTTCCTGTGGGCGGGGGTGAGGACCCGACGTCGGGGCAGGGCGCGTGAGCGGGGTGCTCGGTCGACGTGGTGACGACCGATCGGTCGAGCTCGGCAGCGACGACGCGTGAAGAGGCCTCGCTCGACGGTCATCGAGCTGTCAGCTCGTGCCGTCGGCCGGCAACCGCGTCCCACGGTCACGTGCGTTCGCGCGGACATCATCAGTGTCCCGCTGGCCGCACGACGAGCCTGTCTGCGACGACCAGCACCGGTCGGCCGATGAGGTGACGCAGAGGCCTCACAGCGTCCGGTGAGCGATCCCATCTGCGACGGCTGGATCAGGACCAGGCACCGAGGCCAGGATCGTGATCACTTCGTGCTGGTCCGCGAGGGTCGAGGCACCGACGCTGTCCCCATGCCGCCAGAAGGCGTTGCTGCAGAGGACGACCTCGTGCGGCTCGCGTCCACGCCGACGGCGACGCCGCGTCGGGAGCGGACGTGCTGACGCGCCCCCTGGCCGGTGTCCTCACCGCCGCAGCCGTCGCCGGCGCGCTCACCGCCTGCGGCGGCAGCGGCCCCTTCGGGCTGCCGCAGGCCTGCACCGCCATCGGCAGCTCTGAGGGAGTCGACGTCGACTTCACCACCGCCCTGCCCTTCGAGGGCGGTGACTACTTCGCGGAGGTGAGCGTCCCCTCCGCGAGCGCCAGCCGCACCATCGGCTTCGCGGGCAACGACGAGTACAACCTGTACAGCCGCGTCGAGGCGGATCTGGACGACGAGCCCACCCGCGTGGCCGTCCGGGTCACCACCGAGCGCGGTGAGGTCGCCTACCAGGCCAGCACGACCATCACCCCGCAGCTGTTCCAGCCCAACGGTGCGGGCTGTGACGGGGACAACTACCGCATCAGCCTGCGAGCCACCCGAGACGGACAGCTCCTGCCTCGCGACCCTGACGAGGTGACCACCGATGACCTGGGACGCATCTCTGTCGTCGTCCCCACCGGCTGCGGCATCAGCGAGGCCACCGACGGGTACTCCTCCTACGAACGGGTGGGAGGAGTCCTCTCCGATGGCGCCGGGCACGCACCTGCAGACTGGAACACGCCCTACCAGCGGGGATGGGCCGCCATCGACGGCGACACCCTGACCTTCTCCGACGAGCGCGGCCACCGCGAGACCTTCCGCAGGGTGCCGGACAACCAGGCCCCTGCGCCCTGCGGGTGAAGGGCACCCCAACCGCTGCCGACAGCGGGCGGGCCATCTCGACGGGGGATCCCCGTCTGCGGCGTCGGGCTTCGTCGTCGGCGCACCGCGACCTGCGCCGAGGCTCGGCGGCCAGCAAGAGCTCGCCCCCCTGGCCGGTGGCACCGGCCCTGGAGCAGCCGCCTCAGAGCCACCCGGCCATCGGGTCGGTGGGAGCGCCGTCGATGCGCACCTCGAAGTGGAGGTGGCAGGCGGTGCCCACGCCGGTGGCGCCCGAGTAGGCCACCAGCTGGCCCTTCTTGACGTCCTGCCCGACCGAGGCCTGGAAGCGCGACAGGTGCGCGTAGGCGGTGGCGAGGTCCCGCCCGTTCACCGTCCCGTGGTCGATGACGAGGTAGTTGCCGTAGCCCGAGACGGGCCCGGCGCGCACCACCTCGCCGTCGGCGGCGGCGTACACGGGGGTGCCGCAGGCGGCGGCGAAGTCGGTCCCGGCGTGCAGCCGGACCACGTGGTAGACGGGGTGCATCCGGTAGCCGAAGCCCGACGTGACGACCATCGACGACAGCGGGTTGCCCAGCAGGCCGCGCTGCGGCGCCGCTGAGCCACCACCGCCGCCGGAGCCGCCGCGGGCCCGGGCGCGGGCGCGCAGCTGCGCGGCGATGTCGTCGCTCTCGGCCTGCGCCTGGTCCACCTGCTGCTGGTAGGCCTTCTTCTGCGCCTCGAGGTCGGCGAGCGCGGCCTCCTTGGTGGCCTCCAGCTGCGCCAGCTCGTCGGTGGCCGCCTGCGCCTGGGCCTCGGCGCGCTGGGTGTCCACGAGGTGGTCGGCGGCCTGCTGGCGCAGATCGGCCATCTGCTGGCGGACGGCCTCCAGGCGGTCTGCGCGGTGCTGCTGCTCGGCGCGGACCTGCGCCAGGCGGGAGGTGGACCCCTGCTGCAGGCGGGCGGCGGCGTCCACCAGCGCCAGCCGGTCGGCCAGGTCGCTGGGCCCCTCCCCGCCCATCACGGCCGCCGCGAGGCCGGCGTCGACACCGCCACCGCGGTAGGTGGCCGAGACCAGGCGGGAGACGCGCTTCTCGGCCTCGGCGAGGTCGGACTCCCCCCGCGCCAGCTCCTGGGTGGCCACCTGCTCTGCGGCCTCGGCGGCCGCCAGCTGGCCGGCCAGCTCGACGTCGCGGTCCTTGGCCGTGCGCACCTCGCCCTGCGCCGTCGCCAGGGCCGCCTGGGCCACCGGCTGGCGGGCCTGGACGTCAGCGAGCTCGGCGGCGGCCTGCTGGGCCCGCTCGCCGGTGTCGGCGAGGCCCTCCTGCGCCTGCGCGAGGGCGTCCTTGACCTGCTGCTGCTTGGCCTTGAGCTGCTCGACGGTGTCGGCGCTGGCGCTGGTGGCGCCGTCGGCCACCCCGGCCGCGCCGGCAGCACCGACGAGCAGGGCGACCGCCAGCGCGAGCGCTGGCAGCCGTCGTCGTCGTCCCGGTCCCCCCACGACGGCTCAGACGCGCAGGTAGCGCGAGAGCGTGGTGACGGACGCGACACCGGCCAGCAGCACGGCGATGCCCAGGAGCACCGGCGCCACCATCCACACCTGGTGGGTGCCGACGTAGCCGAACAGCGGCAGCGCCTGCACCAGCCACCCCTGCACCCCGAACCGCACGGCGGTGTAGAGCACGCCCACGGCCAGCCCGGCGCCGACCACGGCGGCCAGCACGCCCTCGAGCAGGAACGGCAGCTGGATGAGCAGCTTGGAGGCGCCGACCAGGCGCATGATCCCGGTCTCGCGGCGGCGGCTGAACGCCGACAGCCGGATGGTGGTGGCGATGAGCAGGGCGGCCGCCACGATCATGATGACGGCGAAGCCGCCGGCCACGGCGGTGGCCACGTTGAGCACGGTGAAGAACGGGTCCAGGACGCGGCGCTGGTCCTGCACCTCCTCCACGCCGGGGGTCCCGGCGAAGTACTGGGTGACCACCTCGTACTTGGTGGGGTCCTTGAGCTTGACGCGGTAGGACTCGTTGAGCTGGTCCTCGGTGGCGGAGTCGGCGATGGCGGTGCCCTTGAACTGCTCCTGGAAGCGCTTGTAGGCGTCCGCCTTGGACTCGAACTGCACGGACTCCACGTACGGCGCGAGGGTGGGCGACTGCAGCTCGGTCAGCACCTCCTGGCGCTGCGCGGCGGTCACCTCTCCCCCGGTGCACGTGGGGGCCTCGGAGTCCTTGGCGCACAGGAACACCGACACCTGGACGCGGTCGTACCAGTAGTCCTTCATCTGCCCGACCTGCAGCTGCAGCAGGGCCCCGGCACCGACGAAGACGAGCGAGACGAAGGTGACCAGCACCACCGAGACGGTCATGGCCGTGTTGCGGCGCAGACCGCTGAGGATCTCGCCGCCCAGGAAGCGCAGCCTCACCAGGACACCCCCTGCTGGGTCGGGTGCAGGGGCTGCACGGGCGGCACGGGCGGCACGGGCGGCACGGCGGGCAGCTGCGCGCTGACCAGGCCCGTGACGGGGGCCAGGCCGTACCCGCCGGCCACCTCGTCGCGGACGACGACACCGCCCTCCAGCTCCACGACGCGCTTCTTGCTCGCGTCGACCAGGCCGTGGTCGTGGGTGGCCATGACGATGGTGGTGCCGGTGCGGTTGATGCGCTCCAGCAGCTTCATGATGCCGTCGCTGGTGGCCGGGTCGAGGTTGCCGGTGGGCTCGTCGGCCAGCAGGATCGCCGGCCGGTTGACGAAGGCGCGGGCCACGGCCACGCGCTGCTGCTCGCCGCCGGACAGCTCGTTGGGCAGCCGCCGCTCCTTGCCGGCCAGGCCGACCAGCTCCAGGGTCTCGGGGACCACCTGGGCGATGTGGTGGCGGCTCTTGCCGATGACCTGCAGCGCGAAGGCGACGTTCTCGAAGACCGTCTTGCTGGGCAGCAGGCGGAAGTCCTGGAAGACCACGCCCATCTGGCGCCGCAGGTGGGGCACCTTCCAGCTGGACAGGCGCGCGACGTCGCGGCCCGCCACGTGCACGTGGCCGCGGGTGGCGACGTCCTCGCGGAGCACGAGGCGCAGCAGCGTCGACTTGCCCGAGCCGGACGCCCCCACGAGGAAGACGAACTCCCCGCGCTCGATGTCGAGGTTCACCCGGTGCAGGGCGGGTCGCTTGGACCGCGGGTAGGTCTTGGAGACGGACTCGAAGCGGATCACGGTCGCCTGCCAGCTCGGGTGCGGGTGTGCGTCCTCGAGGCTATGCAGGCAGGGGGGCCCGAACCGGGCATCTCGCCCGGCGTGTCGCCTCCGGCGTGGCTGTGACGACGACCGCGACGACGACGGCGGCGGGCGCCTGTCCCGCCGCCCGCCCGGTCAGTTCTCGGACGCGCGCTCGCGCTGGCGGCGCCAGCGGATGCCCGTCTCCAGGAAGTCGTCGATCTCGCCGTCGAAGACCGAGGCGGGGTTGCCGACCTCGTGCTCGGTGCGCAGGTCCTTGACCATCTGGTACGGGTTCAGCACGTAGGAGCGCATCTGGTTGCCCCAGCTGCCGGAGTCGTCGCCCTTGAGCGCGTCGAGCTCTGCCTGGCGCTCCTCGCGGGCGCGGACCAGCAGGCGGGCCTGCAGCACGCGCAGCGCGGCGGCCTTGTTCTGCAGCTGGCTCTTCTCGTTCTGGCAGCTGACCACGATGCCGGTGGGCAGGTGGGTCAGGCGGACGGCGGAGTCGGTGGTGTTCACCGACTGCCCCCCGGGGCCGGACGAGCGGAACACGTCCACGCGGAGGTCGTTCTCCGGGATCTCGATGTGGTCGGTCTCCTCGGTGACCGGGAGCACCTCCACCCCGGCGAAGGACGTCTGGCGGCGGCCCTGGTTGTCGAAGGGGCTGATGCGCACGAGGCGGTGGGTGCCCTGCTCGACCGAGAGCGTCCCGTACGCGTAGGGCGCGTGGACGGCCATGGTGGCGGACTTGATGCCCGCCTCCTCGGCGTAGGAGGTGTCCATGACCTCCGCCTTGTGCCCGTGGCGCTCGGCCCAGCGCAGGTACATGCGCAGGAGCATCTCGGCGAAGTCGGCGGCGTCGACGCCGCCGGCCTCGGCGCGGATGGTGACGAGCGCCTCGCGCTGGTCGTACTCCCCCGACAGCAGCGTGCGGACCTCGAGCTCGCCGAGCGCCTTGCGGATGCTGGCGAGCTCCTTCTCGGCCTCCGCCCGCGTCTCCTCGGCCGTCTCGGCGTCACCCTCGGCGGCGGCTTCGTCGGCCATCTCCACCAGGGTGTCGAGGTCGTCGATGCGGGCGCCCATCTTCTCCAGGCGCTCGAGCTCGGACTGCGCGTGCGACAGCTTGCTCGTCACCGCCTGGGCGTTCTCGACGTCGTCCCACAGGTCGGAGGCGGAGGCCTGCTCGGTCAGCTGGGCGACGGTCGCTGTGAGCGCGTCGACGTCGCTGACCTCGCGCACCGTCCGGTAGGTGGTGCGGAGGGAGGAGATCTCAGCGGGGAGGTCGACGGCTGCCACGACCGGCAAGGGTACGACGGCGGATGATGCGGCCATGAACGAGCAGCTCCCGCTGGTGGTCGTCCCCGAGGACGACGGCGTCGCCGCGCTGTCCGCGGCCGGGGTGCGGACGGTGGTGGTGGCGCCCGAGGCGGACGTGCCGGCCGCCGCGCGCGGCGCGTCGGTGCTGGTGGTCGGGCCCGCCGAGTCGGCGCAGGAGGTGGAGGCCGCGCTGGCGCAGGTGGCGCAGCTGCCCGACCTGCAGCTGCTGGTGAGCCTGGGCCAGGGCAGCGAGCAGTGGGGCGACCTGCCGCCCGGCGTCTCGATCGCCACCGCGCGGGGCGCGCACGGCGGGTCGACGGCGGAGTGGGTGCTCGCGGCGGTGCTGGCGCAGCTGCGCCTGCTGCCGGAGCACCTCGACGCGCAGCGCGAGCACCGCTGG
Organism: Quadrisphaera sp. RL12-1S; assembly: GCF_014270065.1. Taxonomy (NCBI): domain Bacteria; kingdom Bacillati; phylum Actinomycetota; class Actinomycetes; order Kineosporiales; family Kineosporiaceae; genus Quadrisphaera; species Quadrisphaera oryzae. The sequence continues at coordinate 141,864 of NZ_JACNME010000003.1, forward strand.
GGCGGGCGCACCGCGCGCACCCTCCTGCGCTCCCGCGTGCTCGTGCTGGGTGCGGGCGACCTGGGCGAGAACGTGCGCGCGCGGCTGCTGCCGTTCGGGGCGTCGGTCACGGTGGCGGCGCGCGGGGCGCGCGAGGGCGTGGTCAGCATGGAGGCGGCGCGCGAGCTGCTGGGCACGACCGACGTGCTCGTCGTCGTCCTGCCCCTCACCGACGCGACCCACCACGTGGTGGACGCGGACCTGCTGGCCGCGCTGCCCGACGGCGCGTTGGTGGTCAACGCCGGGCGCGGGCCGCTGGTCGACACGTCGGCGCTGCTGGCGGAGCTGCAGAGCGGGCGGCTGCTCGCCGCGCTCGACGTCACCGACCCCGAGCCGCTGCCCGCCGACCACCCCCTGTGGGACGCGCCGGGCCTGCTGCTCACCCCGCACGTGGCCGGCAACACCGAGGGCGCCGGCGAGCGCGCGTGGGCGCAGGTGGCCGAGCAGGTGAGCGCCTTCGCGCGCGGGGAGCGCCCGCCCAACCTCGTGCGCTGAGGCGGAGCGCCGCCGTGGCGGTGGCGCCGGTCGACGGGGTACCTTGTGGCGCATGGAACCTGGTGGCACAGCACTGCCGCAGCTGCGCCGCGGCGTGCTGGAGGGCTGCGTGCTCGCGCTGCTGTCCGACGCACCGCGCTACGGGTTCGACCTGGTGCGCTCCCTGTCCACCACGGGCCTGCTGACCAGCGAGGGGACGATCTACCCGCTGCTCGCGCGGCTGCGCAAGGACGGCCTGGTGGAGACCAGCTGGCAGGAGTCGGCCACCGGCCCGCCGCGCCGCTACTACTCGACCACCCCCGCTGGTGCGGCAGCGCTGGCCGCCTTCAGCACCGAGTGGGCCCGCTTCCGCGACGGCGTCGACGCCGTGCTCGCACACCCCGGCGCCCCCACTCACCCGCAGCCCGTGGAAGGACACCTCCCGTGATGGCCGAGACCCGCTCCCCCGCCGTCGCCAGCTACCTGGCCCGGCTCGACGAGGCCTCCCGCCTCCTGCCCGACGACCTGCGCGCAGAGCTGGTCGGCCAGGTCCGCGAGCACCTGGCCGAGCTGGAGCACAGCGGCCTGGACGACGTCGGGCTGCGCGTGGCGCTCGAGCGCTTCGGCACGCCGGAGCAGCTGGTGGCCGCCGAGGCGGAGCAGGCGGGGCTCGTGCTCGCCCCCGCCGACCAGGTCAGGACGACGACGACCGCCGCGGTCGACCTCCCGGCTGCGCCGGAGCGGCCGGTGTGGGGCGGCCTGGAGCTGTCCGCGGTGCTGCTCGTGCTGCTGGGGGGCTTCGTGGTGCCCGTGCTGGCGCCCGTGGTGGGGATGGTGCTGGCGTGGCTGTCGCCGCGGTGGACCCGGCGCACCAAGGTCGGCACGACCCTGGTGTTCTGCTCGCCGGTGGTGCTCGTGATCGCAGGGACGCTGCTCTACCTGGTGACGGGTGTGTGGACGAACCGCACCCCGCAGTCGGACGACGGGTACTGGGACAGCGCCTACCCGGTGGTCTCGCACGGCGGCGAGATCTTCACAGGGATCTTCCTCGCCCTGCTGGTGCTCAGCCTGGTCGGCTGGCTGGTCGCAGGGCTCTGGCTGGCCCTGGCCGGCCGGGAGCCTCGACGCACCGCCTGACCGCCCCCCGACACCGCCCACCCACCCGCCCGCTGCACCACTGGGTGGTCTCGTGCCCACTGGGTGGTCTCACGCCCGGCAGGGCTCCTGGACCCGGGCTGGAGCCCACCCACCGGGCACCACACCACCCGGCACCTGCGACCGCGAGAAGCCGACGCCCCTCGGACGCGCTCGTGCAGCTGACGCTCATCGGACCGACCGACGGGGCGTCAGCGGCGGCGAGGGGTCCCGGCCCCCGGGCGCAGCGGAACCGGGCGCAGAACGACCGTGGACGCTGTGTCCCGGTGTGGGGGTCCACACCGGGACACAGCGTCCACGGTCGAGGTGGACAGCCAGCCGAGCCGGCCCTGGCCGGCCGCGGGACGCGGGTCAGTTCAGGAGGTCGTTGAGGAAGCCGCCCTGCTGGTTCCCGTGGCCGCCCTCGCCGCCGAGGGGCCGGCCCTCGCTGGGCTGGACCAGCACGAAGCCGGGGCCGTGGAAGAGGTACTGGAACGCCTCGCCGGAGCCGCCGCGCAGCAGCGAACGCACGTTCATGCTGTTCACCAGCTGCGGGCGCAGGTGGCTGGACCAGGCGACGGCCGCCTGGATGTCCACACCGGTGGGCTGCTGGGAGCAGTCGAGCAGCACGGGCGGTCCGTCACTGGTGAGGGCGACCACGCCGTGCCCGCTCACCTCGACGTTCCACATGCCGCCCGACAGGCGCCCGGCGCCCTGCACCCGGCGGATGTCCCACTCGAGGCTCGCGTCGAAGGCGAGGAGGTTCTTGCCGTCCACGCTGATGCCGTCACCCTCGAGGAGAATGAGGTGCACGTGCTCGGCGGTGTTGGCGAAGAACACCTCGCCCTGCCCGGACACCCGCATCAGCGGCGTGTCCTCGCTGGTCACGAGCTTCTTGATGAACTTGGCCATCGAGCCGGAGCCTTCGTGGTCGAAGCGCACGCTGCCCTGGTAGGCCACCATCGAGCCCTTGGCGGCCAGGACGTCCTGGCTGAGCGAGACCCGCAGCATCGCGGAGTTCTGCAGCACCCAGCGCTCGCTGGTCTGCTTCTCGGCGGTGGCTGCGTCGAAGAGGTTGCTGCGCACAGGAGGAACCCTGGCAGCCCGGGCCCCGGAGGTCCAGTGCCTCCGGGGCCCGCGACCGGCTGACGGGCCACCTGCCCGGTCTCCCGGGCGGGTGACCCGTCAGCGGACCTCAGGCGGCGGGAACCGGCCGCGCCAGGGCGCGCCGCGCGGCGCGCTCGACGAGCCGCTGGGCCCGCTCGACCAGCCGGGCCGCGCGGACCGCGTCCCGCTGGGACGCCTCCAGGCGGGACCAGCACGCCTGGGACCGCAGCTCCGCGCTGCGCTGGTGGTGCTGGGACAGCACCTGTTCGGGGTGGAAGGTGTGCACGACAGGCTCCTCGGGGGTGGCCCCGGGCAGCCGCCGCCGGTCAGGCGACGGCACCCACGGGCTCGGGCAGGGGGTGCTTGCGGGGACGGCCGCGGGGCCGCTTGCGGGGCACGACGACTCCGGCCAGGACCAGCTCGCCGCCCCAGACGCCCCACGGCTCGGAGCGGGCCAGGGCGCCGTCCAGGCACTCGGTGCGCAGCGGGCAGCCCGTACACAGCGCCTTGGCGGCCTCGACGTCCTGCGGGAGCTCGGCGAACCAGAGCTCCGGGTCGTTGACCCGGCAGGGCAGCGACGACATGGGGTGTTCCTCTCGGTGTGGCGGTGCTGCGGAGCGGTCGGGGGGACCGTGAACAGCACGAAGGCCGCGGTCCCCTGGGTCGGGGATCCGCGGCCTGTCGCCGGGAGAGGAGCGGACCTAGCTGGTCAGCACCTGCCGGAGGACAGGGGGGAGCCCCGAGAAGGGCGGGTTCTGGGTGAGGGCGTCTCCGATGACGACGCGCTGGCGCAGCGCGTCCCCGTGGCCGGCGCCGAGGAGCTCGCCACCGCGGGCTCCGGAGACGGAGCCGAGGGCGGGCCCGTCGGCGAAGGCGCGGGCGGACGCGGGCACAGCGGTGCCCCCGAACCCACCGGAGGTGGGCACGCGGAGGTCGCAGGACGACACCTCGAACCGGCTGTCCATGTACTCCGTCATCGCTCGCACCTCCTTCGTCCTCGCACCGTCCGTTGCAGACGGGGCTGATCTCGTGGGCACGAGGCTAGGGGGCCCCGCGCACGACGCACAACAGGTTTTTCCGAACTCCTCCGTCAGGCCCCTGCAGCGGCCTCGCGGAGCACCCCGAGCACGGCCTCGCCGTACCGCTCGAGCTTGGCCGGGCCGACACCGGGGATGCGGGCCAGCGCGGCGGTGTCCGCCGGGGTCGTCTCCGCGATCGCGACCAGCGTGGCGTCGGTGAAGACGACGTAGGCGGGGACCTTCGCCTCCGAGGCGGTGCTCGACCGCCACCCCCGGAGCGCGTCGAAGACGGCCTCGTCGTAGGTGGGCGGGCAGCTCTCGCAGCGGCCCACCTTGCGCTCGGCGGGGGTGTTCAGGGCGAGCCCGCAGGAGCGGCAGACGCGGGCCAGCCCGGGCCCCTTCTTCGAGCGCGCGCCGCCGGCGCCACCGGCCCCGGAGCTGCGACGGCGCTCGCGCTCGGCGGGGTCGGCGGGGCGCAGGCCGTCGAGGAAGCGGGACGGCGTGCGGCTGGCCCGCCCGCCCGGCGTCCTGGCGCGCCCCCACGACACCGCGAGGTGCTCGCGCGCGCGTGTGATGCCCACGTAGAGCAACCGCCGCTCCTCCTCGACCTTGTCGGGGTCGTCCGCAGAGAAGCTGATGGGCAGCAGGCCCTCGCTCACGCCGACCAGCCACACGGCGTCCCACTCGAGGCCCTTCGCCGCGTGGAACGAGGCGAGCGTCACCCCCTGCACGGTGGGTGCGTGCTGGGCGGCCGACCGCTCGTCCACCTCGGCGACGAGCTCGGCCACGCGGGCGCCGGGACGGGCCGCGGCGACGTCGTCCGCGAGCGCCGCGAGCGCCTGCAGCGAGGCCCAGCGCTCCCGGGCGGCGCCGGCGGCGCTGGGCGGCTCGGCGGTCCAGCCGGCGCTGGCGAGCACGTCCCGCACGGCCTCGCCGAGCGGACGGCTGCCGTCGTCGGAGCGGGCAGCGCCGCGCAGCAGGAGCACGGCCTGGCGGACCTCGGCGCGGAAGAAGAACTTCTCCCCGCCGCGCAGCACGTAGCCGACGCCCGCGTCGGACAGGGCGGCCTCGAGGGGCTCGGACTGGCCGTTGGTGCGGAACAGCACGGCGATCTCGGCGGGCGGCGTGCCGGCGTCGATGCGGCGGCGCACCGCGGCGGCCACGCCGGCCGCCTCGGCGACGTCGTCGTCGTACTCGGTGAAGGTGGGGTCGGGGCCGGGCGGTCGCTGCGCGACCAGCTCCACCCGGGCCCTCACCGCCGCGGCAGGCGCCCGGTCGAGCAGGCGGTTGGCCAGCGCCACCACCTGCGGCGTGGAGCGGTAGTCGCGCACGAGCCGGACCACCGCCGCCCCGGGGTGGCGCTGGGGGAACTCCAGCAGGTGCGCGGGGGTGGCGCCGGCGAAGGAGTAGATGGTCTGGCTGGCGTCGCCGACCACGCAGACGTCCTCCCGGCCGCCCAGCCACAGGTCGAGCAGGCGCTGCTGCAACGGGGAGACGTCCTGGTACTCGTCCACGGTGAAGTGCCGGTACTGGCGGCGCACGCTCTCGGCCACGTCGCCGCGCTCGGCGAGGATCCCGCAGGTCAGCAGCAGCACGTCCTCGAAGTCCATGGCGCCGCGGTCGGTCTTGACGTCCTCGTAGGACTGCATGACCCGGCTCATCGCCCCCGGGTCCAGGCCCGCGGGCGGGGTGCGCCCGGCGCGGGTGACGGCGGCCGGGTAGGCCTCCGGGGTGAGGAGGGCGACCTTGGCCCACTCCACCTCGGCGGACAGGTCGCGCACGGCCGTGCGGTCCACCGACAGGCGCAGCCGGCTGGCGGCCTCGGCCACCAGGCGCGCCTTGTGCTCGACGAGCACCGGCAGCGGGCCGCCCACCGCGGTGGGCCAGAAGTACTGCAGCTGGCGCAGCGCGGCGGCGTGGAAGGTGCGGGCCTGCACCGCGGGGACGCCCAGGTCCCGCAGGCGCGAGCGCATCTCCCCCGCCGCGCGGGAGGTGAACGTCAGCGCGAGCACGCTGCGCGGGTCGTACACGCCGGCGTGCACGCCGTGGGCGATGCGGTGGGTGATGGCCCGGGTCTTGCCGGTGCCCGCTCCGGCCAGCACGCAGACCGGTCCGCGCAGCGCGGAGGCCACCGCCCGCTGCTCGGGGTCGAGCGAGGCGAGGACGGCGTCGGCGAGGGTCGCGTGCGTGGCCGCGAGGTGAGAGGTGGACATGACCCGGCCATGATGGCTGACCGTGCCGACACCGCCGTCCCACCGTCCACAGGCGATCTCGACGACGACGGACGCGCTCGTCCAGCGCGCCCGCGACCTCGTGGCCGCGGCCGGGGGCCGCCGGGTGCTGCTGGGGGTGGTGGGCGCGCCCGGCGCGGGCAAGTCGACGCTGGCGGCGCGGCTGGTGACGGCGCTCGGGCCCGAGCTGGACGGTGGCGCCGCGCTGGTGGGCATGGACGGGTTCCACCTGGCCCAGGCGACCCTGGAGCGCTGGGGGCGGGCCACGCGCAAGGGCGCCCCGGACACCTTCGACGCCGGCGGCTACGTGGCGCTGCTGCGCCGGCTGCGGGCCGGTGACGAGGACGTGGTGCACGCCCCGGAGTTCCGCCGCGACCTGGAGGAGCCGGTGGGCAGCGCCGTGCCGGTCCCCCGCGAGGTGGGACTGGTCCTCACGGAGGGCAACTACCTGCTGCTCGACGGGCCGTGGGCGCCGGTGCGAGAGCTGCTCGACGAGGTCTGGTTCCTCGCTCCCGACGACGACCTGCGCCTGCAGCGCCTGGTGGCGCGCCACGAGGCGTTCGGGAAGGCGCCGGACGCGGCGCTGGCCTGGTCGCACGGACCGGACCAGGCCAACGCCGTCGTCGTCGCCGCGACGGCGCAGCGCGCCGACCTCGTGGTGCGCCTGGTCGACTGACCGGCTGATCGGCAGCCCGTCAGCCCGTGACGCCGTGGGCGGCGGCCACGGCGTCGACCTCGGCGAGGTGCTCCGCCACCCGCGCCGGAGGCGCCCAGCTCGCCTCGAAGCCGTTCCGCGCCAGCTGCACCACGTCGGCGGGCGACAGGTCAGCGGCGCGCGCCAGGGCGAGCAGGTTCTCCTTGAGGTAGCCGCCGAAGTAGGCGGGGTCGTCACCGTTGACGCAGACCTTCGCCCCGGCGCGCAGCAGCGCGACGATCTCGGGGGCCTTCATCTGCTCGGTGACGAACCCGTTGGACAGCGGGCACGCCGTGAACCCGAGCCCCCGCTCGACGGCGACGGCGAGCAGGTCCGGGGCGTCGACGATGTTGGTGCCGTGGTCGATCCGGTCCACCCGGACGTCCTCGAGGACCTGCCGGAGGTGCTCGAGCGTGCCCTCCTGGTCGATGTCGCAGTGCATCGTGAGCCGGTAGCCGGCCGCGCGGGCGCGGGCGAAGACGGCGGCGAACTGGGCGGGCGGGTGGTCGCGCTCGTCGGAGTCCAGGCCGACGCCGAGGATGCGGTCGGCGTAGGGCAGCGACGCCGCCAGCGTCTCCTCGGCGGACGCCACGGGGTGGTCGCGCAGGAAGCACATGATCAGCGCGGCGTCGACGCCCAGCTCGCGCGGTGCGCGATCGACGGCGTCCAGCAGTCCCTCCACCACCACCTCGAAGGGCACCCCGCGGCTGGTGTGCGCCTGCGGGTCGAAGAACACCTCGGCCCGGCGGACGTTCTGCCCCGCGGCGCGCACCAGGTACGCCCACGCGAGGTCGGTGAAGTCGCGCCGGGTCTGCAGCACGTCCATCGCCGGGTAGTAGACGGCCAGGAAGGACGCGAGGGAGTCGAAGACGTGCGTCGCGCGGACCTCCTCGACCGTCGTCGTCGCCAGCTCCACCCCGTTGCGGGCCGCGAGCTCCAGGAGCAGCTCGGGCTCCAGGGTGCCCTCGAGGTGCACGTGCAGCTCGCAGGCGGGCAGGTCGGCGACGAGGGCGGCGAGCGGGTCGGTGGCCATCGGGTCACCCCACCACGCCGGCGGCCGCCTGTGGGATGACGACGGCGAGGTCGGGCGTTGACCCACAGCGGAAGACCCGTCCGACCACCGACCACCGAGGAGAGCGATGTCTGCGCCCACGCTGCCCGAGCAGGGCTCCATCACCATGTACACCACCACGTGGTGCGGCTACTGCAAGATCCTCAAGAAGGGCCTGCAGCGCGAGGGCATCACCTGGAACGAGGTGAACATCGAGGAGGTCCCGGGCGCCGCCGAGTACGTGCAGAGCGTCAACGGGGGCAACCAGACCGTCCCGACCGTGGTGTTCCCGGACGGGTCCTCGGCCACCAACCCCTCCCTCGCCGAGGTGAAGGCCAAGCTCTCCTGAGGGTCGAGCCGCTCGACGCCGCCGGGCTCGCTCAGCGGGCCCTGGCGGCGCTCGAGCGCACTCCCGGCCGCCGGCTCGGTGTGGACGCCGCGGTGCCCTCCGACGCCGAGGCGGTCGCCGGGGCCGTGGTGGCGGCCCTGGAGTCGCAGGGCCGCCCCGTGCTGCGGGTGGACGCCGAGGACTACCTGCGCCCGCGCTCGCTGCGCCTGGAGCACGGCCCGCACGACCCCGACGCCGGCTACGAGGGCTGGTACGACGTCTACGCCCTGCTGCGCGAGGTGCTGGACCCCCTGGCCCCCGACGGCGCCGGCACCTGGCTGCCCGCGCTCTGGGACGCCGAGCGCGACCGCGCCACGCGCCAGGAGCGTCGCGCGGCGCCCCCGGCGGCCGTGCTGGTGCTGACCGGGCCGTTCCTGCTGCGCTGGGAGATGTCCGGGGCGCTGGACGCCGTGGTCCACCTGCAGACCTCCGAGGCGGCGCAGCGCCGCAGGCTGCCGGCCGGTGACGCGGAGCGCGTGGTCGGGGCGTGGGCGCGTTACCTGGAGGAGACCGACCCGGCGGCGCGCGCCGACCTCGTGGTGCGCTGCGAGGACCCCCGCCACCCGGCGCTCGTGCACCCCTGACCCCGCACCCCGGAGCGCGGCCGAGCGCTCCGCTGCGGCTCACAGGGGGCCTGGCGCAGTCAGCGCCAGACGCCGCCGGAGTCCTCCAGCGGGCCGCCGTACCACTGCTCGATGATCCGCCGGGCGATGGAGACCGGCGGCGGCAGGAGCACCTCGCCCCTCCGCAGGGCGGTGGCGAGCCCCTCGCGGGTGAACCAGCGGGCGTCGGTGATCTCGACGTCGTCGGTGAGCACCTCCGTGCTCACCGCGGTGCCGCGGAAGCCGAGCATGAGCGAGGCCGGGAACGGCCACGGCTGGTTGCCGAGGTAGTCGACGTCGCCGACCTCGATGCCCACCTCCTCGAGCACCTCGCGGCGCACCGCGGCCTCGAGGGACTCCCCGGGCTCGACGAAGCCGGCGAGCGTCGAGTAGCGCTTGTCGGGCCACAGGTCGTTGTGGCCGAGCAGGAGGCGGTCGTCCGCGTCGACCACGGACATGATCACCGCCGGGTCGGTGCGGGGGAAGTGCTCGCTGCCGTCCGCCGTGCACCGGCGCACCCAGCCGGCCTGCTCCACCGAGGTCGGGGCGCCGCAGCGCGGGCAGCGGGGGTTGACCGCGTGCCAGCGCAGCACCGCCACGGCCTGGGTGAGCAGGCCGGCCTCGAGGGCGTCCAGCTCCACCCCGAGGGTGCGCAGGTCCGCCCAGTCGTCACCGCCCCCGGGGTCGAGGGAGGGGTCGGCCACCTCCTGCGCCACGTACCAGGTGCCGTCCGGCCCGGTGCCCAGCAGCACGCGCACCCCGTTCGGCGCCGTGGTGGGCACGTGCGACGGGGGCACCAGCGCCAGCCGCGGGCCGCCGTCGCCGCTGCGGGCCACCGGCGTGCGGCCGTCGTGGACGCGCAGCACCCGGACGGCGTCGTCGGACCAGAGCCGCTCGAGCAGGCCGTCGTCGCCGCGGCGGGCGCCCTGGCGGTCCGAGGCGGAGCGGGACAGGGACAGGTCGGGCAGGGGTGCGGGGGCCACGGCGACCACCGTAGGCAGCCGCCGTCCCGGACGCGCGAGCGGTCAGGACCCCGCGTGCCTGCGGCGGGGCCCTAGCGTTGTCCCGTGCGCCGCGACCCGTACCTCATGGCCGCGCTCGCCAGCGCCGCGCTCCCGGGTGCTGAGCCGACGCGGGTGCAGCTCCTCGACGACGACGGCGCCGACCTCGACGTCGCGCTGGTCGAGGACGAGAGCGGCACCCGGCACGTCATCAGCGTCCCGCGCAGCGCTGCCGCCGGCGCCGACCTGGAGCGGGAGGCGGCGGCGCTGGGGCTGCTCGCGCGCCTCGCGGAGCCGGCGCTGGGGGTGCGGCTGCCCTTCGCGGTCCCCGCGGTGGCGGGGTGGACGCCGCTGCCCGAGGGCGGCCGCGCCGTGGTCACCACGTGGGTGCCCGGTGACGAGGTGGACGTGGCGGACCTGCGGCCCGGGACGCTGTCCACCTCGCTGGCCCGTGCGCTGGCGGTGGTGCACGACCTGCCCGCCGCGGCCGTCGACGACGCCGGGCTGCCGGTGTGGAGCGCCTCGGAGGTGCGCGGCCGGCGCCTGTCCGAGCTGGACCGCGCGGCCTCCACCGGCAGGGTGCCCGCGCGGCTGCTCGCCCGCTGGGAGCGGGGACTGGAGGAGGTGCGCTGGTGGCGCTTCTCCCCCGTGGTCGTCCACGGCGACCTGGACGGCACCCGCGTGCTCACCGACGGCCGCGCGGTCACGGGCGTCACCGGCTGGGGCTCCCTCAGCGTGGGCGATCCGGCCGACGACCTCGGCTGGCTGGCCGCCGCGGCGCCCACGGAGTCCCTCGACGCGGTGCTGGCCGAGCACGCCTCCGCCCGCCACGAGCCGCTCGACCCGGCGCTGGCGGCCCGCGCCCGGCTGGCCGGCGAGATGGCGCTGGCCCGCTACCTGCTGCACGGCGCGCTGCTGGAGGACCACGACGTGCTCGACGACGCCACCGCCATGCTGGAGGACCTCGACGCCTCCCTCGACGACGGCGACCTGCTCGGTGACGAGCTGGGCTCCGGGGCATGAGGTTCGCCGCGCTCAACCTCGCGTCCGGCCGCGGCTCCGCGCCGCTGCGGGAGGGCCTGGCGCCGCTGGCGGGCTGCGACGTGCTCGCGCTGTCCGAGGTCGACGACGCCCAGGACCGCTCCGGCGGCCTCGACCAGGCCGCCGGGGCAGCCGCCGCGGTGGGGCTGCCGCACTGGCGGATGGCGCCCACGCTCACCGGGACCCCGGGGCTGCAGCGCGACTGGGCGCCGCTGGCAGGGACGCTGCGCGGCCCGGACGACGTGCAGGACGACGAGCAGGACGACGACGGCGACAGCCCACGCCCGTCGCCGCGGCGGCCGACCTTCGGCGTCGCCCTGCTGGTCAGGCGGCCCGTGACCGCCTGGCACGCCCTCGACCTCGGCACGGGCCGCGGTCGGCTGCCGCTCGTGGTGCCCGACCCGGTCAGCGGGCGCACGGGCGTGCTGCTGTTCCCCGACGAGCCGCGGGCCGCCGTGGCAGCGGTGCTCGCCGACGGCACCGTGGTGGCGGCCACGCACCTGTCCTTCGCACCGCCGACGGCGCTGCGGCAGCTTCGGCGGCTCTCGGCGTGGCTGCGCGGGCTCGCCCCCGCCGGACCCGACGGCGCCACACGCCCGGTGCTGCTCGCCGGCGACCTCAACCTGCCGGCGCCGCTGGTGCGCCTGGCGGCGGGGGCGCCCACGCTCGTGCGCACCCCGACCTTCCCCGGTGCGGCGCCGCGGGTGCAGCTCGACCACGTCGTGTCCCTCGGCGCCCCCGTCACCGCGACGGGGAGTGCGCAGCAGCTGGCGGTCGGTGACCACCGCGCGCTCGTCGTCGACGTCTACCCCTCGTCGTCCCAGCCGGTCTGAGGGGTCGCGCACGTTTCGCGGTAGACGTACTGCGAGGGGGCGCGCCGCTCGCTGCTCGACCAGTCGATGGCGGGGCGGCGCTGGTCCGGCGGCACGTGGCCGATGCGGTACACGGCCATGAGGTCGAGGTCGTCAGGCACCTCCAGCAGCGCCTCGATGCGCTCCCAGGCTCCCGGGACCTCCATGGGGAAGGACACGAACTGGATGCCGAGCCCCAGCTGGGTCGTGGTCAGCCAGATGTTCTCCACCGCCGCCCCCAGGGAGAACAGCGAGTAGAACGCCGACAGCTCCCCCGGGCGGTGCTCGGCCTTGTCGAGCAGCGCGGCCAGCAGCAGCGGGGACCCGGCCACCAGCTTGCGGTTCTCCTCGCCGAGCGTCTGCGGCACGCGCAGGGCGTTCATGAGCTTCTGGCCGCGGCGCGTGAACACCTGGCCTGTGAACGGACGCAGCGGCGCGGGCAGCTTGTCGAAGAGCATGCCGCTGCGCTGCTGCGCCATCTCGGCGGCGCTGAAGCGGAAGTAGCGCTTGTACCGCTCGAAGAACGTGCCGTTGGACATGGCCGTGGTCATGCTCTCGCCGCTGATCGCGGCGACGCGCTCGATGGTCGACCGGTCCTCGACCAGCACGAACCGCCACGGCTGGCTGTTCAGCTGGCTCGGCGCGCGCCCGGCCACCTCCACGAGCAGGCGCTGGTGCTCGGGGCTGACGGGGTCGGGCAGGAACGGGCCGTTCGTGGTGCGCCGCCGGCGGATGGCGTCGAGCAGCTCCACGGCTCAGGCCCTCCCCGCCCGCGCCCAGGCCGCCGCCGCACCCGCGAGCAGGGGCGGCGCCAGCGACGCCGCGAGCAGCACGTGCCCCGTCCCGCCCGCGCGGACCCGGGGGACGACGACGAGCGGCAGCAGCGCGGGGGCCAGCAGCGCCGTCGTCGTCCTGCTGCGGCCCAGGAGCGCGGAGGCGGTCAGCGCGAGCAGCGTCCAGGTGCACGTGGAGACGTAGAGGGCGTGGTGGGGCCAGCGGCTCCCCCGGCGCCCGCGCCACGCGGCCAGCCCGACGGCGCAGTTCGCGACCCAGCTGGCGGCGGCTGCGCTGGCCAGCGCTGCCGGGACGGCCTGGGCCACCGGGACGGCCCGCGGGCCGGTCGCTGTCACGCCGCACACGCTAGGTCAGCGACCTGGGAGCAGACCCCGCAGCGTGCGCAGCGCCCGCAGGGAGGTGCTGCGGACGGTGACCGGCGCGACGTCCAGCAGGGCCGCGATCTCGGAGTCGGGCAGGTCCTCGACGTACCGCAGGACGACGACGGCCCGCTGGCGCGGCGGCAGCTGGCGCAGCGCCTCCAGCGCCGCACGGCGCTCGTCGAGCAGGAGGACCCGGTGCTCGCCGTCGCCGTCAGCGTGGTGGGACGGCGAGCGCCACAGCGCGTCGGAGCCGCGCGCGCCCTGGGCCGTGCCGCGGGCGCCCTGGGCCATGACGTGCTCCGCGGAGTGCTCGTGCATCTCGCGGTGGCGCCGCCGCCACGCGCTCGTGCACGCGTTGACCATGACGCGGCGGGCGTAGAGGTACGGGTCGTCGGCCGCGGCCACGCGCTCCCAGCGCTCGAGCACCGTGGCGAGGACGTCCTGCAGGAGGTCCTCGGCGTCCTCGCTGGACGCGGTGAGGCCCCGGGCGAGCGCCGCGAGCGCCTGGCCGCGCTGCTGGACGAACACCTCGAAGGCGGCGCGCTCGGCGGGGTCCGGGCGGCGCCAGCGGCTCACGAGCCGCTCGCGGCGTCGGCCGCCGCGCGGTCGGCGGCAGCGGTGGCGAGGTCGATGACGCGGTGGACGGCCTGCTCGGCCGACGCGTCGGTGGCGTCACCGGGGACGCTGGCGAGGACGGTGGCGGCGGTGCTGCCGCGGACCACCACGGCGTCGTACCCGTACCGCTGGACGCTCGGGGCGTACCCGGTGGTGAGCAGGGCGTCGGGCGTCCCCACGGGTGACAGGCGCAGCGGCACGGGCTCGGCCGCGCCGGTGCCGCGCCCGCACGTGGTCGCGCTGCGCTCGAAGGCCGTCGCGTAGGCCCGCGCCTCCTCCTCCGTGGCGAAGTCGGACCGGACGACCACGAGCGCCGCGTTCCCCGCCGCCGACGGACCGCTGCCCCCCACGCCGAAGTCGACGTGCCCGAGCTCGGGGTCGAGCCACGCCCAGCGCTGCAGCCTGCCGGGCGCTGCGACGCCGGCCAGGGGCGTGCGCCCGCAGGCGTCGCGCAGCTGGCCGTCGAGCGCGAGCCCCGCGGTGTAGGCGGCGACCGGTCGTGCACCGGGCAGCACCGCGCCGACGTCGGCCGTGGTGACGGGGCTGCGCGCCAGGTCGAGCGGAGCCTGCGCTCCTGCCCGTCCGTCGGCGCGGGCGGCGGCCGCAGTGGCGAGCTGTGCCACGTCGCTGGCCAGGAGCTGCTCAGCCGTGGCCTGCTCGCCGCCCTCGGTGAGGTCCACCAGTGCCGAGATGACCGCCACGTGCGCCCCCGCGGCGACGGCCGCTGTGAGCCTGTACTGGCCGGGGGCGGACGCGGTCGTGGACCCGTACAGGGCGTCGGCGAGCCGCACCTGGAAGACCTGCGGACTGCTCGGCCGTGGTTCCCCCTCCGCTGGGACGCACGTGCGGGTGCTCGCGTCGAGGGCCCGAACGTAGGCCTTCGCCTGAGCGGGGTCGGCGTACGTGGCCACCCGCGACGTCAGCCACGGCGCGACGCGGTCCGTCGAGCCCTGGTCGGCCGAGGCGCCGGGGGTCTGGAGCGACCAGGTCCCCCTGGCCTCGGCCTCAGGAGCCACCACGTCCAGGTCGGCGGTGCCGCAGGCGTCCGGCTCCGTCACCCAGCCCGGCCGCCCTCGGAACTGGACCTGCGCCCGCGCCCCCGGGAGCACCCACTGGACCTCGGCCGTGGACAGGCGTCCCGCGGCCTCCGCGGCAGCGGTCATCGCCGGGTCCGCGGGCTGCAGATCTGCCGCCGACGGCGCTGGCGTCGGCGGGCGGCTCGCTGCCACGGGCGCGGCCCGCTCCGCCGCCACCAGCGACGGCACCACCGCGACGCCCGCGGCGACGGCGACCGCGACCGCCAGCACCGCGGCCGGGGCGACCACCAGTCGTCGACGACGACGACGCGCGGCGCGGCCGGCAGCCCGCTCCGCGACCGCGCTCAGGTGCTCGGACGACCACGCGCCGTCGTCGTCCTCCACCGCGCGCCGCACGGCCAGGGCGAGGGCGCTCTCGCCGTCGTCGGCGTCGCCGCGCAGGTGGCTGCTCATGCTGGGTAGACGCGGACAGGGCGCGCAGCGTTGCTCCGGGTCCGAGGTCGGTCAGACGGCGGTCAGCGGTCGTCGCTGCTGCGGCGGCGGTTGAGCAGGGCCACGACGAGAACGGCCACGACCCCCACGGCGGCGAGCAGCGCGAGGAGCAGGACGAACCCGAGCGGGGTGAGCACCAGGCCCCAGGGGATCGCCACCACCGGACCGTACCGCCGCGGGGTGTGCGTGTCCGCCGCCCGGAGCCCTGTCCGACAGGGCTCCGGGCGCCGGACACGCACACCCCGCCGCTCGTCAGGAGGGCGGCACCGGGACACGGGGACGGAGCTCCAGCGACGTGGACCCGAGCTGGAGCTCGACCGGGCCGTGTGTCGTGCGGTCGGTCGTGGCCACGACCGTGCGCGGGCTGGCGGTGGCGCACAGGTCCGCCGTCGGGAACCAGGTGCGGCCCTCGGCGGCGAGGACGAGCAGGCCGTCGTCGTCGCCGACCGCGGCGAACGTGTCGCCGACGCCGTCGCCGAACACCTCCAGCCCCGCGGCCGCCTGCAGCAGGCGGGCGGCCGCGGGGACGTCGGGGACGGCCACGCCGACCTCGCTGACGCACAGCAGGTGCTGGGGCCCGAACTGGTCACCCCCGAGGCGTGCGGGCACGCGCCGCCGCGTGATGAGCTCGAGGACGCAGCGGCTGGGTCCGAGGAAGTACAGCGACCGGCTGTCCCAGCTGGGGGCGCCCTCGAACTCGTCACGACCGTCCAGGGCGAGCAGGTCGAGGCGCTGCCCCAGCCAGCGCTTCGCCTCGTCGAAGCCGTCGGCCGGCACGGTGATGGCCAGGTGGTCGACGGCGCCCGAGGAGGGGACCTGCTCCACCAGCCGCAGCTCGGTGCTGCCGACGGCCACCACGAGCGCGTCCCCACCAGGGCGGGTGGGGAGGCCGAGCGTGCTGCCGTAGAAGCGCTCGGCTGCGGCCAGGTCGTCGACGGGGAGGGTCACTTCCGTGATCTTCATGTGCCCCAGTGGAGTACCTGCAGCGCGCTTGAGGTGCGACACCCCGGGACGGCGCGTTGCCAGGAGCGACGCAGAGCACAGCCGTGGACTCCACAGTCATGGCAGCACGGCGACGGCTTCGACCTCCACCAGCTGGTCGGGCCAGCCGAGCACGCTCACGCCGAGCAGGGTGCTGGGCGCGTCGTGGTCCCCGAAGGCGCGCGCCACCACCTCCCACACCTGCGCGAGCACCTCGCGGCGGTCGGAAGCGACGTAGACGGTGGTCTTGAGGACGTCGGTGAGGTCGGCGCCGGCCTCGCGAAGCACCGTGCGGAGGTTGGCGAGCACCTGCTCCGCCTGCGCGACGTGGTCGCCCGGCGCCACCACCCGGCACTCGTCGTCGAGAGGGCACGCGCCTGCGGTGAACAGGAGGCGCCCGGGTCGGTCGGTGGCGGCGGCGTAGGCGTACGGCACGGTGTCAGCGAGCGTCGCGCTGCGCAGCAGCCGGACCCGTCCGGTGTGGGGGCTCACTCCCGCACTCTCGCAGCGGCCCTGCGGAGAGCGCCACAGCCTCCCGACGCTGCTGCCCGGTGCCGAGGGCACCGGTGGTCACAGCGAGGGGGGACCCACCGCGGGTGCGGTGCGTCCCCCCTCGCATGACCGGCTCAGTGCTTGAACCGACCGACCAGGCCGTCGAGGGTGGCCGCCATCTTCGACAGCTCCGCCACGGCGGCGCGGGTCTCCCCGAGGCCTCGGCTGGTGGAGGAGATGGCCCCGGCTACGGTGTCGAGGCTGGCGGCGAAGGTCGACGTGCCTGCGGAGGCGTCGGAGATCGCACGGCTCATCTCCGTGGTGGTAGCCGCCTGCTGCTCCACCGCGGCCGAGATGGTCATCTGGAACTCGTTGATCCGGCCGATGATCTGGGTGATCTCGGCGATCGCTGCCACGGCCGAGTCCGTGGAGGCCTGGATCTGGGTGATCCTGGTGGTGATGTCGGAGGTGGCGCGGGCGGTGCCCTGCGCCAGGTCCTTGACCTCGCTGGCCACCACCGCGAAGCCCTTTCCGGCCTCTCCGGCGCGAGCGGCCTCGATGGTGGCGTTGAGGGCCAGCAGGTTGGTCTGCTCGGCGATGGAAGTGATGACCTTGACGACGTCGCCGATCTCCCGGCTGGACGCACCGAGCGAGCTGATGGTGGCGCTGGTGGCCTCGGCAGCAGCCACCGCCTGCGCGGTGACCTCCGCGGCGCGGCTGGTGCTGCGGGCGATCTCCTCGATGGAGGCGCGCATCTCCTCGGCGCCCGCGGAGACGGTCTCGACGCTGCCTGCCACCGAGCCCGCGGTGCTGGTGGCGGCCCCGGCCTGAGCGGCGGCCTGCTGCGCACCGCTGTCGATCATCGACGAGGTCGCAGCGAGCTCCTCGCTGGCCGCGGCGACCGCCTGTGCGCTGGCGGCCGCCGAGGCGATGGTCACCCGGATCGTCTCCACGAAGCGGTTGAAGGCCCGGGTGACGGCGCCGAACTCGTCGGTGCGGGACTCGTCGAGGCGGGCCGTCAGGTCACCGTCACCGCTGGCGACCCCCTCCAGCCCGTCCCCCAGCGCGCGCAGCGGCCGGCGGATGCTGCGCGTCACGACGACGGCGATGGCGGTGAACGCCACCGCGCCCGCGAGCGTGCCCACCACCACCAGCAGCACAGCGCTGCGCCGGGCGCTGTCGGAGGCGGACTGCCGCACGCCCAGCAGCGAGGACTCCTCCTCGCGCATCTGCGCGGCGGTCGCGCGGATCTGGTCCATGACCTGCTTGCCCGCGCCGGCCACGACCACCGTCTGCGCCGAGGTGAAGCCCTGGGTGCGGCGCAGGTCGATCGTCTGCTGCATCTCGGCGTACTTGCTGTCGATGAGGGGGCGGATCGACGCCACCCGCGCCTGCTGCCGCGGGTTGTCCGCCGTGAGGGTGGCGATGGTGTCCAGCTGAGCGGCGGTCTCCGCCTTCGCGGCCGTGAACGGAGCGAGGTAGGCGTCATCACCGGTGATGACGTAGCCGCGCTGACCGGTCTCGGCGTCGGTGAGGCTGCTGCCCAGCGCGTCCACGGCGGCGAGGACCTTGTAGGTGTGGGTCACCATGCCCTGGTTGGCGTGCAGCGCCTCCGTGAAGTGGAGCGCGAAGCCGCCGAGCGTGCCCAGCAGGATCGTGGCGAGGGTGAAGCCGGCTGCGAGGCGGCGGCCGACGGTCCAGTGGAGGCCTGACAACGGATCCCCTTCGAGGTGGCGCCCGTGGGGCCCGGTGCCGGGCCCAGGCGGCACGACGTGCCGTCAGCCTCCCCTTCGGAGGGCGCGGTCACCGCCTTGACGCCCTTCACCCCTCGCCGTCGGAAGTCAGGACCAAGGTCCCTGCCACCAGGGCCTCGAGACCCCGAGCGTCGAGGAGGTCCGCCGGGCGGCTCGTGGTGCCGGTGGCGGCGTAGAAGAACGCGGCACCCACCTGCTCCAGCGGCACGTCCTTCCAGCGCGACCACGCCAACCGGTACACGGCCAGCTGCACCGCCGCGGCGCGGGCCGCCTCCCCGGTGGGCGGGCGCCCGGTCTTCCAGTCGACGACGTCGACGCCGCCGCCCTCGTCGGCCGGACGCGGGAAGACGGCGTCCACCCGGCAGCGCACGACGAGCCCGGCGACCGGCGTCTCCAGGTCCACCTCGACGGCCACCGGCTCCCGGCTCGCCCACTCCGAGGCGAGGAAGCTGGCCTGCAGGGCCGCGAGCTCCTCCTCGTCGGCGCCGAGCGGCCCGAGGCCGTCGCCGTCGGTCAGGTCGTCGGCCTCGGCGTCGGGGCCCAGCAGCTCGTCGACGTCGAGGAGGGCGGCCGAGCGGAACCGCTCCTCCAGCCAGGCGTGGAAGGCGACACCGCGACGCGTGGCCACCCGCGGCTGCACCGGCACGGGACGGCGGACCGCCAGCGCGAGCGCCGCCGGGTCGGCGGCGAGCTGCACCAGGCGGGAGGCCGACAGGTGGGCCGGCAGCTCCACGTCGGGGCTGCCGCCCGCGTCGCCGCGGGCCCGCTCCGCCAGCAGCGCCTCCACCTCCTCGGCCCAGGGGCCGCCCGCGCCGTGGGGCTGGGGCGCCGCGCCGTCGTCCACCGCGAGCGCCACCGCCGCCTCGCGCACCGCTGCCGCCGCGGCCTCGAGGGCGGGGCGGCGAGGGCCGAGCGGGTCGAACGGCCAGCTGGCGCGGCGGGGCTCGCGCAGCTCGGGGTTCTCCGCCTCCTCGGGGGCCTCGGGCAGCTCCGGGACCTCGTCGGCGCTCCCGCCGTGCCCCGGCGCGAGCGCGCGCAGGTGCTCCACCACCTCCACGAGGAACGCCGACGGCAGGCGCTCCTTCTTGCGCTCCCCGCCCCACCAGGCGCCGCTGAGCAGCAGCAGCGAGCGGGCGCGGGTGAGCGCCACGTACGCGAGGCGCCGCTCCTCGG
Source organism: Quadrisphaera sp. RL12-1S (assembly GCF_014270065.1). Classification (NCBI taxonomy): domain Bacteria; kingdom Bacillati; phylum Actinomycetota; class Actinomycetes; order Kineosporiales; family Kineosporiaceae; genus Quadrisphaera; species Quadrisphaera oryzae. The sequence goes on from NZ_JACNME010000003.1 coordinate 161,197, forward strand.
CGCGGTGCGCGTGCGCGCACTGCTCGGCGTACGCGGCGCGCTCGGCCTCGGCGCCCTTGGCGTCGAGCGCGGCCTCCCAGCCCAGGTGGGGCAGCGAGTCGGCGTCTCCGCGCAGCGGGTGCGGCAGCACGCCGAGGCCGGACAGCCAGCCCTGCGAGGTGCGGGGCCTGGTGGGGAAGCCGTTCTCGGCGAGCCCGGCGACGGCCACGACGTCCCACTCCAGCCCCTTGGAGGCGTGCACGGTGAGCAGCTGCACCGCGGAGCGGCTGGGCTCGGTGCCCTCCTCGCCGCCGTCGCCCAGGCCGGGGACGGGGTCGTCGGCCTCCGTCGAGGCCTGGTCGAGGCCGTGCTCGTGCTCCTCGGCCAGGGCGAGCCAGGCCAGGAACGCCCGCAGGGAGGACCGGTGCGACGTGCCGGCCCCGGTGGCCGCGGTGAACGAGGCCGCCACCTCGGCGAGCGCGTCGAGGCCGGCGCGGGCCGCTGCGGGGCTGCTGCCGTCCAGCGAGGCGCGGGCGGCGAGCTCGACGTCCAGCAGCAGGGCCCTCTCGACGGCGACGACGAGGTCTGCCAGCGGCAGGTCCAGCTCGCGCAGCCGGCGCAGCAGCAGCCCCGCCTCCCGGACCCGCTCGCGCGCGGCCTCGGACAGGCGGGCGGCGTCGGCGGTCTCCCAGTCGGCGGGGGGCGGGTCGTCGACCGCGTCGACCAGGCTGGCCTCCTCGGCCAGCTCCGGCGACGAGGGCTGGCCGTCGGGGCTGGCCTCGGCCCGGGAGCGGCGCGAGGTGGCGCGGCGGCGCGACCAGGCCGCGAGCACTGCGAGGTCACGGGCGCCGAGGCGCCAGCGCGGTCCGGTGAGCAGACGGACCACCGCGTCACCGCGGGTCGGGTCGGCGACGGCGCGCAGCGCGGAGACGACGTCCACGACCTCCGGCCGCAGCAGCAGCCCTCCGAGGCCGACCACCTCCACCGGGACTCCGCGGGCGCGCAGCGCCTCCTCCAGCAGGGGGAACTGGGAGCGCGCGCGGCACAGCACGGCGGCGGTGCGCCGCTGGTCCGCGGGCAGGCGGGCGTCGGCGTGCCAGACCACCGCGATCCGGTCGGCCAGGAGCGCAGCCTCCTCCCCCGCCGTCTGCGCCCACGCGACCTCCACGCGACCGTCGCCGGCGCCCGGGCGCGGCCCGAGCACGGGCAGCGGCAGGCGCGAGGCGGCCCGCAGCGGCTGGGCGACGACGGCGGCGGCGTCGAGCACGGCGACGTCGTTGCGCCAGCTCGTCGAGAGCGCCAGGTGCGCGGCCGCCGCGCCGTCGGAGCGGCGGAAGCGGGTGGGGAACGCCTGCAGGCCCCCGGCGCTCGCACCGCGCCAGCCGTAGATGGCCTGGTGGGGGTCGCCGACGGCGGTGACCGGGTGCCCGCCCCCGAACAGGCGGGACAGCAGCTCGGCCTGGGCGGTGGAGGTGTCCTGGTACTCGTCGAGCAGCACCACGCCCCAGCGGGCCCGCTCCAGCGCGGCGACGGCCGGCACCTCCGCGGCGATGCGCGCGGCCAGGCGCACCTGGTCGCCGTGGTCGAGCACTCCGAGCTCCCGCTTGCGCTCGGCGTAGCGGCGCAGCAGCGGGAGCACCCGGCGCCGCTGCGCGAGCACCGCCAGCGCCTTGGCGGCCGGGGCGGGCAGCTTGCCGGGCAGGGCGCTGATGCGCTGCACCACGGCCGCCAGCGTCGCGTCGACGGCGTCGACGTCCACGAGGTGCTCGGCGCACTCCCCGGCCAGCGCCAGCACGGCGGTGACGACGGTGGACGGGGCGGCGTCGAGGTCTCCGAGACCGTCGGCGCCCGTCCCGTCGGCCGAGTCCACCACGTCCGCCGCCAGCTGCCAGGCGGCCGCCGGCCCGATGAGCTGCGAGCGCGGCTCCACGCCGATGCGCAGACCGTGGTCGGTCACCAGGCCGGCGGCGTAGGCGTGGTAGGTCGCGACCGTCGGGGAGGCCTCGCCCGCGCCGCCGGCACGGGCGGCGCCGCTCCCCCGGGGGCCCTCGGCGGTCCCAGGGATCTCGGAGGCCGCCGGCAGGGGCAGCAGACCGGCCCGGTCGAGGGCCGCGAGCCGCAGCCTGACGCGCTCGGCCAGCTCCCCCGCGGCCTTGCGCGTGAAGGTCAGGCCGAGCACGCGCTCGGGCTCGACGAGCCCGTTGGCCACCAGCCACACCACGCGCGCCGCCATCGTCTCGGTCTTGCCCGAGCCCGCCCCGGCCACCACGAGCAGCGGCGCCAGCGGCGCCTCGATGACCGCGGTCTGCTCCGGCGTCGGCGGGTGCTGGCCGAGCGCTGAGGCGATGTCGGCGGCGCTCAGCCCCTGCGGCGGGCCGGACGCCTGGACGGGTGCGGCCGTCGTCGTCGTGGTCTCCGCGGTGCTCACCGGACGCAGCCGCCCTCGGGGCGCAGCGGGCAGCTGGTGCGCACGGGGCACGTCGAGCACAGGTCGTTGGCGACCGCGTCGAAGGCGCTGGCCGCCATGCCGTCGGCGGTGCGCTGCAGCAGGTCGTGCGCCCACTGCGGGTCGGCGGCGTCGGCGAGGCGCTCCTGCGCCTGCACGCCCGGCTTGGCGCGGGTGCCGCCCAGCTGCACCAGGGCGGCGCCGCCGCTGCGCTCGCCCTCGCCGAGGGCGCCGGAGTCCACCACGGCCTGGTACAGCCCCAGCTGCGGGTGGGCGGCGAGCTCGTCGGCCTTGGGCGCGCGGGCACCGGTCTTGAGGTCCACCACGCGCAGCGACCCGTCGGGCTCGCGCTCCAGCCGGTCGAGCCGGCCCCTGACGAGGGCGCGGCCGATGGCGGCGTCCACCTCCACCTCCACGCCGGCGAGGGTGCGCCCCGCGGCGCGGGCGTCGAGCACGTAGGCGGCCAGCAGGCGCACCATCCGGTCGGCCTTGCGCCGCTCGCGCTGGCCCACCCAGGTGTCGGGCAGGCCGAGGGTCGGCCACAGCTCGTCCAGGCGGGAGGCCATCTCGGCGTGGCTGCCCTCGGGCAGCTCCTGGGCGATGCGGTGCACGAGGTTGCCCACGCCCTGCTGCAGCGAGTCGGCCGGGCGCCCGCCGCTGGCCTCCAGGAGCCAGCGCAGGCCGCACCGGCCGAAGGCCTCCACCGCGGACGGGCTGACCGGGACCGGCTGGTCGGGGTCCCGCAGGGGCGCCGCGTCGGAGACCGGCGGCAGGCCGTACCAGTCGCGGGGGTCCGCGCCGGGCACGCCCGCGGCGGCGAGACGGGCCAGCGCGGCGGCGGCGTGGTCGAGCCGGGCCTGGTCGACGCTCGTCCCGGTGCTGTCCCGCGCGCCCACCGGGGTCAGCAGCACCGAGCGCAGCTCGGCCACGAGCGCGGGCAGCGTGGTGGCGCGCGGGACTGCGCTCAGCGGCCGCTCGGCGTCGGCGCCGGACGCGCCCTCGGCGGGGGGCTCGGGCGGGCAGACGAGGTCGAGGAAGGGCGAGGGCCGCTCGTCCTCGCTGCGCACCGCCGTCACCACCACGCGGCGCCGCGCGCGGGAGACGGCCACCTGCAGGAGGCGGTGCTCGTCGTCGAGGACCTGCCGGCGCGCCGCGGCGGTCGCGGCGGAGGCGGCGACCGGCTCGTCCGCGGACACGCGCCCGGACAGCACGTCCGCCAGCTCCGGCGCCCCCAGCAGCGATCCGCGCAGGCGGGTGTCGGGCCAGGCGCCCTCCTGCAGCCCCGGGACGACCACCACCTCCCACTCCCGCCCGGCTGCCGCCGTGGGCGTGAGCAGCTCCACCGCTCCGGCACCCGTGGCGCGCGCGGCCAGGGAGTCGGCCGGGACGTCCTGCGCCTGCAGGTGCTCGAGGAAGCGCTGCGGAGGCGACCCCGGCTCCCGCTCCTCGTAGCGGGAGGCGGCGTCGAAGAGGGCGACGACGGCGTCGAGGTCGCGGTCGGCCAGCGCCGCCGCGGACTCCGCGCCCAGCCCGGACGCCGAGGGGGCCGCGAGCGCCCGCGCGCGCCACCGCTCCGCGAGCCCCGTGCTGGCCCACAGGGCCCACAGCACCTCCTCGGCGCTGCCGCCCGCCTGCGCGGCGGCGCGGCCGGCGGCGAGCACCTTGGCGACGTGCCACGCGGGCCGCGCTGCTCGCGCCGGGAGGTCAGGCCAGCGCTCGGGGTGCAGGACGACGTCGACGAGCAGCGCGTCGCTGCTGCGCTGCACCGCCGGTGGGCCGCCGGGCAGGGGGTCGGTGAGTCGCTGCCGCTCGGCGGCCAGCAGCACCTGGCGCAGCCGGCGCAGCGCCAGCGGGTCCGCCCCGCCGACGGGAGGGGCGAGCAGGGTGAGCACGTCGTCGACGGTGACCTGCTCCTCCTCGGACAGGACCAGGCGCAGGGCGACCAGCAGCGGCACCACGGCGGGCTCAGCGCGCACGGGCACCTCGGCGGGCGGGACGACGACGGGCACGCCCGCCCGTCCCAGCTCGCGGCGCAGCGTGCCGGTGCCCCCGGCGCTGCGGACCACCACCGCCATGGCGCGCCAGGGGGTGCCGGCGCGGACGTGCTCCTCGCGCAGCAGCGCGGCCACGAGCGCGGCCTCCTGCGCGGGGGTGGGCAGCAGGTGGGCCTCGACGCTGCCGTCCTCGGCGGTGGCGGCGGGCTCGGCGTCGCGGTGGGCCACCGCGCCCGCGCTGCCGGTGCGCCGCGCCACCCGCACCGACGCGGCGGCCACCGACCGGGCCGAGCGCCAGCGCGTCGGGAGCACGGCGAGCGGCGCCGGACCGGACGGACCCGCGAACCGCTCGGGGGCGCCGGCCAGGAGCGTCGGGTCGCCGCCGCGGAACGTCGTGGTGGTGGTGTCGGGGTCTCCCAGGAGCAGCAGGTCGCCGCCGCGTCCGGCGAGCAGGTCGAGCAGCTCGGCGGTGGCGGCGGTGGACTCGTGGTGGTCGTCGACGGCGACCAGCGACAGCCGCGCTCGCTCGGCGGCGAGCAGCTCCGGGTCTGCCCGCAGGGCGGCGCAGGCGTCGTGGACGATGGCCGCCGGGTCGTGCGCGCCCGGGCTGGCCAGTGCTGTGACCTGCAGGTACTCCGCGAGGACCACGGCGGCGGCGCGCCAGGCGGGGCGGGCGTGCGCGTCGGCGAGGCGGGCGAGCTCGCGCGGGCCGAGCCCGCGCTCGAGGGCGCGCATGAGCAGGTCGCGCAGCTCCCCGCGGAACGCCGGGACCCCGCGGACCGCCGCGGCGACGTCGTCCGGCCACGGCGGGACGGGCGCGTCGCCGTCGTCGTGGCCGCGGAGCAGCTCGGCGAGCACCTGGTCCTGCTCGGGGCCGGTGAGCAGCCGCGGCGCGGGACCCCCGGACGCCTGGGCGGCGCGGCGCAGCAGCGCCCACGCGAGGGAGGGCGGCGTGCGGACGAGCGCCTCGGTGGTGGTGCGGCCCAGGCGGGAGCTCACGCGGTCGCGCAGGGACGCCGCCGCGCGGCGGGAGGGGGCCAGCACGAGCAGCGAGGACGGGTCGGCGCCGTCGCGCTCGACCCGGGTGACCAGCGCCTCCAGCAGCGCCGTCGTCTTGCCGGTGCCGGGTGCCCCGAGGACGACGAGGGGCCCGCCGCCGACGGGGTGCTCGGCCACGCGGCGCTGCACGGCGTCGAGCTGTGGCGCAGCGGACGCGCCGCTCGTCGTCGTCGTGGTCGTGGCCGACGACGACGCGCGCACGAAGCGCGGCGCGGCGACGGCGGTCATGGCACGACCGTGCCACGCACCACCGACAGCCCGTCAGACGGGAGAGCCGGGTTCCTCACCGAGGAGCGCCACGCCGAAGCCGGAGACCACCGCCCGCACCTCGTCCAGGTAGCCCTGCGCGAGCTCGGTGAGCGGGACGGCGGAGTGGCCGATCCAGCCGATCTCGATGCGCTCGTCGACGTCGAGCGGGACGGCCACGATGGACGGGTCGAGGTCGTCGCTGATGATGCCGGTGGAGATCGTGTACCCGTCCAGGCCGATCATGAGGTTGAAGATGGTGGCGCGGTCGGAGACGCGGATCTCCCGCGCGCTCGACAGGGTGGAGAGGATCTCCTCGGCGAAGTAGAAGGAGTTGTTCGCGCCCTGGTCGAAGGTGAGGCGCGGCAGGTCCGCCAGGTCGGCCAGGGTGGCGCGCTCCCGGGCCGCGAGCGGGTTCTTCCGGGAGACGAAGATGTGCGGCTCGGCGAGGAACAGCGGGTGGAACGCGAGCCCGCACTCGCGCAGCAGCTTGTCGATGACGGCGCGGTTGAAGTCGTTGCGGTAGATGATCCCCAGCTCGCTGCGCAGCGTGCGGACGTCTTCGATGATGTCCCAGGTGCGGGTCTCCCTCAGGGAGAACTCGTACTGCGCGCCCTCGGTGCGGCGCACCAGCCGCACGAACGCGTCGACCGCGAACGAGTAGTGCTGGGTGGACACCCCCAGCAGCCGCCGCGACGGGGGCCCGCCGAGGTAGCGCTGCTCCAGCAGCGCCACCTGCTCGACCACCTGCCGGGCGTAGCCGAGGAACTCCGCCCCCTCGGTGGTGAGGGTGACCCCGCGGGAGGAGCGCACGAGCAGGGGGAAGCCCACCCGCGCCTCGAGCTCCTTCATGGAGGCGGACAGCGTCGGCTGCGCCACGTAGAGCAGGTCGGCGGCGGCGGAGATCGACCCCTCCGCCGCCACCTCGATGAAGGAGGACAGCTGCTGGAGCGTCACCCCGGTCGCCCGCCTCGCCATAGTCTCTGACTATAGGGAGGGATGCGTGTCTCGTATTACACGATGGCGCGCCTCCACCCCCACGATGAGCGCAGATGACCACGAGACCGGCTCGGACGGTCCCTGGCTTGGAGTGGGCGCACATGGCGGACGAGTTCACCTTCAGCACCACCACCACCCGCTTCGACGAGGACTACGCCCCGTCGAGCACCTCGCGGATCACCACGAACTTCGCCAACCTGGCCCGTGGTGAGCAGCGCCAGCAGAACCTGCGGCGGGCGCTGGCGATGATCGACCGCCGGTTCAACGACCTCGCGGACTGGGACAACCCCCGCCAGGACCGCTACGAGGTGGAGGCCGACATCGTCTCCGTGGAGCTGGCCTTCACGGCGGACGCCGCGGGCCGGCGCTTCCCGCTGTTCGAGGTGCTGGACCTGCACGTGCTCGACCGCTGGACGGGCCAGCGGCGCCACGGGACCGTCGGCAACAACTTCTCGTCCTACGTGCGCGACTACGACTTCAGCGTGCGGCTGCCGGCGCTCGCCGCAGGCTCGGCAGGCGCTGCCGTGCCTGACGACTTCGGCGACCTGCACGGGAAGCTCTTCACCGAGTTCCTCGACTCCGCCCTCTACCGGGAGCGCTTCGGCCAGCCCCCGGTGATCTGCATCAGCGTCTCCACCAGCCGCACGTACCACCGGACCGCCAACCGCCATCCCGTCCTGGGCGTGGAGTACACCCAGGACGCGCCCTCCCTCACCGACGCCTACTTCGCGAAGATGGGGCTGGCCGTGCGCTGCTTCATGCCCCGCGGGGCCGTGGCGCCGCTGGCGTTCTACCACCGCGGTGACCTGCTCAACGACTACACGGACCTGCAGCTCATCAGCACGGTCGCCACGATGGAGGCGTTCCAGAAGATCTACCGACCGGAGATCTACAACGCGAACTCGGCGGCGGGGAGCACCTACCGGCCGAGCCTGGAGCACGAGGACTTCTCACGCCCCCAGGTCCACTACGACCGCGACGAGCGCAGCCGGCTCGCCATCACCCAGGGCCGCTACACCGAGGAGCACTTCATGACACCGCACCGCGACCTGCTCCAGCGGTGGGTCACCGGCGGTGCGCCGCTCGCCGGCCAGACGGCGGGGGTGTGAGCGCCGTGCCCACCACCCTGCCGACCTCCATCGTCGGCAGCCTGCCGAAGCCGACCTGGCTCGCCGAGCCCGAGACGCTCTGGTCGCCGTGGAAGCTCGACGGCGACGCGCTCGTCGAGGCCAAGCAGGACGCCCTGCGCGCCGCGGTGCTGGAGCAGGAGCGGCGCGGCATCGACGTCGTCAGCGACGGCGAGCAGACCCGCCAGCACTTCGTCACCACGTTCATCGAGCACCTCTCCGGCGTCGACTTCTCCCGGCGCGAGACGGTCCGCATCCGCGACCGCTACGACGCGAGCGTGCCGAGCGTCGTCGGCCCGGTGAGCCGCGAGCGGCCCGTCTTCGTCGAGGACGCCGCGTTCTTGCGCAGCCTCACCGACCGGCCCGTCAAGTGGGCCCTGCCCGGTCCGATGACGATGGTCGACACCCTCTACGACGGCCACTACCGCAGCCGCGAGAAGCTGGCGTGGGAGTTCGCCGCCATCCTCAACGCCGAGGCTCGCGAGCTCGAGGCCGCCGGCGTGGACGTCATCCAGTTCGACGAGCCCGCGTTCAACGTCTTCCACGACGAGGTGCGCGACTGGGGCGTCGCCGCCCTGGAGCGCGCGGCCGAGGGTCTGCGCGCCGAGACCGTGGTCCACATCTGCTACGGCTACGGGATCAAGGCCAACAACGACTGGAAGGCGACGCTCGGGGCCGAGTGGCGGCAGTACGAGCAGTCCTTCCCCCTGCTGCAGCAGTCGTCCATCGACACCGTGTCGCTGGAGAGCCACCACTCGCACGTGCCGGTGGAGCTGGTGGAGCTCATCCGCGGCAAGAAGGTCATGCTGGGGGCGGTCGACGTGGCCAGCCACGAGGTCGAGACCCCGCAGGAGGTCGCCGACACGCTCCGGAAGGCGCTGGCGTTCGTGGACCCCGACCACCTGGTGCCCAGCACCAACTGCGGGATGGCTCCGCTGCCGAGGTCCGTGGCGCTCGGCAAGCTCACCGCCCTGGCAGCAGGGACCGCCCTGCTCCGCGAGGAGCTCTCCACCGCCAGCCGCTGACCGCCGCCGGTCGCGGAGCGATCCGCGTCTGAGCCTCCGCGGGTGCTGGGGCTCCCCCGAGGCCACGCGGGGAGCCACGGCCACGGGGCGGTCAGAGGCGGCTCGAGCCGGTCACGGCCGAGCGGTCGCCCACTGCGAGGGCGGAACGGCCCCACCCCGAGGGGGTGCACCTGCTCGACGGGCAGGTGGTCGATGACGAGGTCCACCGCACCGGGAGGGCAGCCCGCCCCAGTCTCCTCGTCCAGCCGAGGACGGTGGCTGCTCGGTGACGAGCGTGGAGGACGCGCTGCGACCGGGTCTTCGCAAGGCGCTCCACCTGTGCGCTGGCGCGACAGGCGCCGACCGGTGCACCGACGCGCTCACGGTGACCACCGGGCCGCCGTCGGGACACCCGGAGGCAACCCCTCCTGGCGACGGTGCCGCCCGGGCAGGGCGACGTCGTCGTGCAGAAGACCAGGGCCTCTCGACCGATCAGCCGCGCGGAGGCCCCCGGTCCCTGTCTCCACTGGGCTGCGTGTGGTGCGTCGCTGGGGAGGCCTGCTCAGACGCTCCCCAGCGACGCACCGGTAGGTGGTCAGGGCACTGCGCGGAAGGTGGCGTCGGCTCGGTCGGTGGCGTTGGCGATGGTGGTCACCTTGAGCTCGAAGCCGCTGTGGCGCAGGTACAGCGACGGGTCGCTGGACGAGCGGTAGCTGGTCCAGGAGGCGTCTGCCAGGCCGCTGACCGCGGTGAAGGTGGCGTCGCTGCGGGAGCGGGCTGTTCCATCGGGGGCGGCCAGCACCACCGACCCCCCGGAGTTGGTGAGGTACTGCCCGGGGAAGCCCACCGCCTCGAAGGAGACGCCCGAACCGGTCAGCCCCGTGACCTGGCGGAACTGCGCGTCGGACTGGGGGTCGAAGGGCAGCTCGTCGATGCGGCCGCGGAAGTTGGCGTGGCGGACGTACCGCTCGGGGTAGTTGGAGGACTTCAGCCTGGTGCTCGAGGTCCCACCGAAGCGGCTCAGCAGTCCGTCGTACTGCGCCTGGGTGATCGTCTTGACGTCGTTGTGCTTGGAGCCGAGCGGGGCGGTGAAGTCGCGCTTGCTCTTGAGCGACCAGGTACCCGACGCGATGTCGCCCTGCCAGACCTCGAACTTGTTGTTCGGGCAGTAGTTGTCACCCCACAGCCACCAGGTGGAGGGGTTGCTGAGGGACTGCACGGGTGTGGGTGCCTCGACGCAGCCTGCGGCCTTGGGGGGCACGGAGTACTCGGTGAAGCTGCCGGGGGCCAGGGAGGACGAGCGGGCGCCGGCGAGACCTCCGACGGGGTCGCTGCGGTAGTACAGGTAGTTGGTCCCCCCGACCCCTGTGATCACCGCGGAGTCGATGACTCCGCCGCGCCCGCCGTTGTCGAAGAAGCGCACAGGACTGGTGAACGTCTGGAAGTCGCTGGTGTACACGGCCATGATCACCCCGTTGGGGCCGCCTGCCGGGTGCGCGGAGTAGGTCACGGCGTACTGGGACCGCGACGCGTCCCAGAAGACCGCCGGTGCCCAGGTGTAGGAGTCGGGGTTGGCCCCGTTGATGGAGATGAGGCGGTCAGCGGACCAGTTGACCAGGTCGGGTGAGGTCCACATGTGGATGTTCGGGTTCGGGCGTGCGAAGTCGACCCCCGGGGCCAGGTCCGTGGCGAAGATCGCCCACGTGCCGTCCTGCAGCCGGAGCAGGTAGGGGTCGCGGATGCCGCCGGTGCCCGCCGTGGGATCGAGGATCGGCTTGTTGTCGTTGAGTGCGGTCCACTCCAGACCGTCCTTGCTGACGGCCAGGTGGACGTTGTTGGAGTTGCCCGAGCCGTTGGGGCTCTCCTTGAAGTAGGTCATGACGTAGGCGGCGTCGCCGGTTGCTGCCTGTGCGGGTGGGGCGCTGGCGGTGGTCGAGGCGCCGAGCAGGCTGGCGCAGAGGGTCGCGGCCGCTGCTAGCGCTGCCAGGCGCCGGTGACGCACTCGACCGAGGTGTGACGTCATGAACTGCGTCCTCCCATCCTCACGTGCCGCTCTGCATGTGTGAGCGCTCACTCTCATGGCTTTCCCAGCCGGACGCAACCCCTTCGCCACAGCCACCCGGAGCAGGTGAGAGGGCACTGAGTCACCGCATCTCGTTGCCCTCCTGAGGTGCGACCGCTCACTCAGCTCCACCTCAGGACGCGCCTGCCCCACGGATGTGATCATGTCCGTGGCGGCCGCAGGCGGCCGCCTCGCCCGGGCCTGCTCGACGCTCTGGCTCGCCACCGAGCGGCGCCGCGAACCTCCGCCGACAGGCCCACGCACAGGGGCACTGGCCCTGTTCGGGGCCGCCCTCCGTCTCACAAGGGATCGTCACCCGGACGAGCGCGAGGAGTCGCTCCGCGAGATCCGCTCCGCAACCGCGCGGTGCAGCCCCTGGGAGACGGCGATCCCGACCAGCACCACCACCGCGCCCACCGGCTGGTTCCACTGCACGTGCTCACCCAGCACGCTCACCCCCACCACGGCAGCGACCCCCGGGGTCAGGTAGGTGACGCTGCTGGCGGTGCTGGCCCCGGCGGCCGCGACGATGCGGAAGTCCAGCACGTAGGCCACCCCCGAGCACAGCGCTCCCAGCGCGAGCGTCGCGATCACCACGGTCGGTGTCACCGTCGCCGTCGGAGCCGCACCGGTGATGGCGAGAACCGGCCACATCAAGCCCGCGGCCAGCAGCACCTGCGCGGTGGCCAGCGCCAGCGGTCCTTCGCCGCTGCCGGCGAGGTGGCGCCGGGAGTAGGGGAAGGCGACGCCGTAGCAGGCCACTGCTCCCAGGCAGGCCAGCACGCCGACCAGCTCACTGCCGGCGAAGCCCCGCCAGACGCCGAGGACGACGGGCCAGGGACGGGCACGGGCACGGGCACGGGTACCCGGCGTCGGGCTCCACGCGAGGCCGGGGGCCAAGTGGCGGTGGAGCGGGGATGGCGGCCAGCATCAGGGGATGGGCAACATCATCAAGGTCCTTGCCCGCGTCGAGGTAGAAGACCTTCCGAGTGCCGTTGAGACCTATCGAGCCCTGACCGGAGGGACGCCGGCGCGGCTCTTCTCCTTCGGATCGATCGAGCTCGCATGGGTGGACCCTTTCCTGCTCTTGTCGGGGCCCATCGATGAGTTGCAGCGTGTGCGGCGCGTCGCCACGGTGCTGGTCGGTGACATCGCGGTGGCGGCCCAGGCGGTGGCGTCACTGGGTGGGCAGGTGCTCGAGGGACCCGGCGCGGGCCCGAACGGCACCCGCATGATCGCGCGCCATCCGGACGGCGCGCTGTTCGAGTACGTAGAGACGCTGATGGCGTGAGCAGGTGATGCACGGACCGGACTCACTGGCTGACGATCGGGTGTCGTACGGGGATCCTCGACTGGGCACCTCAGCCGCTTCGTCACTGCGACCCTGCCCTGCCGAGCAACACCCTCACGGCATGAGTTGGCCGACCACCATCGCGACGGCGATCACGACGTAGCTGACCGCGAAGACCCGGTTCGCGGCCGCCACCAGCGCCGGACGACGACGCAGCAGCGGACGCAGCACCGTCGCAGCGAGGCCGTAGCCGGTGAAGACCACGAGCGTCAGCGCCATGAACACACCTCCCAGCGCGGCCATCGCTGCGGTCGCGCCCGCGCCCGGTGGCACGAACTGCGGCAGGAAGGCGAAGAAGAACAGCGTCAGCTTCGGGTTCAGCAGGTTCAGCACCACCCCTTCACGCACCACTCGCGCCACGGACACACGCTGCAGCACGACGGTCGCCGCGCCGCCGGTGCCAGTGCCACTGCGGGAGGTGTCGCCGGTGTCGGCGCTGGCACTGATGCTGGCCACCAGGTCCTGCCCGGCGTCCGTCCACGTCATCACCGCCAGGTGCAGCAGGTAGGCGATCCCGGTCCACGTCAGCACCGCGTAGGCCACGGCGCTGGTGTGCAGCAGCGCCGCCAGCCCGGTGATGGCCGCCAGCAGGTGCGGGACGATGCCCAGCGTGCACGCCGCAGCAGCCAGCACCGCCGCGCGACGGCCCCGCAGCAGCCCAGCGCTGACGGTGTAGACCGCGCCGGTGCCCGGGGTGGCCACGATCACCAGGCTGGTCACCAGGAACGCCACCGTCACGACCACCCACCGACCTCTCCAGCGGCAGGCAGGGCCAGGGCCGGGGCAGCCTCACTCACCATGACCGGCACTGCGGCGACGTCGACGCGGCCCAGCGCCTCGACCAGCGCCGCAGCGAGCTCACCCAGGTCGTCCTCGGCCCGCTCGTGCAGCGCCTCTGCGACCACGAGCGCTCGCCGCGTCGCCGGGCTGATCACCGAGCGCCCTGACTGGCGCCAGCACCAGCGCCGGGAGTGGGCGTGCCCGGCGTCATCGACGTAGGCCACCTCACCGGGCTCGGGGTGCTCGATGTCACCGGCGAAGGTCTCGTGCTCCTCCTCGCCGACGGCGCGGGTCACGCGCAGGCAGCCCTGCACCCGGTCGAGGTCGATGATGGCGACCGGGACCGCCCAGCGCATCGACAGGGCGTTGCCGAGGTCGACCAGCGGATGTAGCCGGGGCAGGTCGCCGTGGGTGCGCAGCCGGCGCAGCAGCGACTCCGCGGCGCAGCGGTACTGGGTGGGACGCACCCCGGTCGTCGCGAACGCCGCCCGCCAGGCCTTGATCGAGTCCAGGGAGGACTCCGCGGGCCGGTGCTGCTGGCTTCGGACGATGTGCAGGTGCTCAGCGGCCGCGGCCCGCAGCGGCGCGAGCAGCTGCGCGTCAGAGCCTTCGCTGCTCACGTCCCCCACGGGGGTCGGCAGGTCCACGACGCACGCCAGAGCGCGCAGGGAGGGAAAGGTGCGCCAGATCCAGGGGTCGTGCGCGAAGTCGCGGACCGGTGCTGCCGTCGCGGGGGTGCATCCGGGTGCGGCGCCGTCGCGGGAGGTTGTCGAGCGGTGGTGGTCCACCCCACGATGCTGGGAGCCCGGTGGTCATCCGGGAAGGACCAACCACGGGTGGGAACGGTGGACCAAACGGGGACTGGAGCTGACTTCCTTCAACTGGACACCGCCGCAGCACCCACCTCCGGGCGCGCGACGTGGCTGGCAGCACGGATCCGCGACGCGGTGAGCGCCGGGACCATCGGCCTCGGGGACCTGCTTCCGCCCAGTCGTCAGCTCGCTGGGGAGCTGGGGTGGTCGCGCGGGGTGGTGGTGGAGGCCTACCAGCGCCTGGGTGAGCAGGGACTGGTCAGTGCCCGCTCGCGCGGCGGCACCCGGATCGCCCTGGTTCCCGCCGCGGCCGCCCAGCCGCCCTCACCGCCGGCTGCGCCGGTGAGCTCACCATCCCCGGCCGTGGGCGGTGGCGACGTTCTCGATCTCACCCCCGGGGTCCCCGACCTGTCACTGTTCCCGCGTTCTGCGTGGCTGCGCGCCGAGCGGGAGGTGCTGACGCAGCTGCCCGCCTCGACCCTGCGCTACGGCGACCCGGCCGGGGACCTCTCCCTGCGCCAGGCGCTGGTGAGCTGGCTGGCGGTGCAGCGCGGGCTGCGCACCACCGCTGACGCCGTCGTCATCGTCACCGGGGTCGCCCAGACCCTGGCCCTGACCGCCCACGTGCTCACCCGCGCCGGGCACTCCCGCGTCGCAGTGGAGGACCCGGGCTCGCGTGGCGCCCGCGACGAGCTCGCCTACTGGGGCCTGGCGCCGGTGCCGGTCCCGGTGGACGCCCAAGGACTGCGCGTCGAGGTCCTGGAGCAGGGCCCGGCACGGGTGGTGGTGACCACGCCCGCCCACCAGTACCCCACGGGGGTGGCGATGAGCCCCCAGCGACGCACCGAGCTGCTGCGGTGGGCGGCGCGCACCGGGGGGCTCGTGGTCGAGGACGATTACGACGCCGAGCACCGCTACGACCGGGCCCCCACCCCCGCGCTGCAACCCTCGGCGCCGGAGTCGGTGCTGCACACCGGCAGCGTGTCCAAGGCACTGGCGCCGGCGCTGCGCCTGGGGTGGGCGGTCGTGCCCGAGCACCTGCGGGAGGCGTTCGTGGAGGCCAAGCACGCCAGCGACATCTCCAGTCCGGGCCTTGCGCAGCTGACGTTCGAGCGGCTGCTCAGCAGCGGGATCTACGACCAGCACCTGCGCCGGGTGCGACGCCACCAGCGGGTCCGCCGGGATGTGCTCGTGGCGGCCCTGGGAGCCGTGACCGCCGGTGTCCCCGGTGCTCGGGTCACCGGTGTGGCCGCGGGGCTGCACCTGCTGCTGGAGCTGCCCGGTGTCGACGACGCGGCGCTCGTGCGGGCGCTTGCTGCGGAGGGGGTGGTCGTCGATGCGCTGAGTCGGCACCGAGTGCAGGAGGGGCCCGGTGGACTGGTGCTGGGCTACGCGAGCCTGGCCCCGCACCGTCTGCACCTCGCGGCAGCGGCGATCGGATCGGCGCTGCACGAGGCAGGAGTCCGGGTAGACGGTCGCCGCTGAGGGCAACCCGCCGCTTCACCGGGGAGTCTCACAGACCACCCCCGACCAGACGCCGCGGAGCGAGCCCATGCACCACTGGTCGGGGTGGCAGGGTGCTGCCGGCCGGTGCTCTGCGAAGCCGTGGTCCAAGCCCGATGACTGGGGTGGGTCGTGCTCCCAGACGCTTCCAGGGGCCAAGACGGTTGATCTGTCCTAACGCTGGGCCGCGGCCGGAGCTCGAAGGCTCGGGTCGCGAATCTCGATCGGATTCCACGTGTCGTCTAGATCTCCATAGGCGTCGATCAGAGTCCTATCTCCCAGCGGCTGACCCAGGTCCACAGTCAGGGACGTCGGTGGTTCCCCAAGGCAGTTCGCGGACAACATCCAGCGCGCGCGGGTGCGCACGGCGATGGTTGCGGTGGTAGCGGAGAGGTCGACGTGTGGACGCGTGATGCTTGGTGGAGCTCCGCTGTCACAGCCGGGTTCCTGCACCATCACAGTCACCGTGGAGCTTTTCGGATCGGGGACATAGTCGGCGGGCAGGAACCACATCGCTTCCTGGGTCCGCGAGGCCGCCGCCCAGATGCCCGCGGCGACGATGATGAGCACGGCCAAAGGCACGAGGCTGCGCCACCGGCTCGGTGTCGCAGGGGACGGATGGATCGGGAGCCGCAGCGTCGAGATGTCCTCAGGAAGCGCGGGCTGGGGGCTGGGCGCGCTCATGGGCCGAGCATGAGCGCGTGAGCGGCAAGCGTCTAGGCCATCGACGAGATGATCGCGTTGACCGGGCAGGGGCTCCCACCGTGCTCCTCAGAGGACCGGTGACCGAACGCCCCGGCGCGCGTGGTGGCGGCTCGGCGCTCGGGGTCGGTGTCCGTCGCAGATGGGATCCTCACCCGAACGAGCGCGAGGAATCGCTCCGCGCAATCCGCGCCGCAACCGCGCGGTGCAGCCCCTGGGAGACAGCGATCCCGACCAGCACCACCACCGCGCCCACCGGCTGGTTCCACTGCACGTGCTCACCCAGCACGCTCACCCCCACCACCGCAGCAACCACCGGCGTCAGGTAGGTCACGCTGCTGGCGGTGCTGGCCCCGGCGGCCGCCACAATGCGGAAGTTCAGCACGTAGGCCACTCCCGAGCACAGCGCCCCCAGCGCGAGCATCGCGATCACCACGGTCGGTGTCACGTGTGCCGTCGGGGCCGCGCCGGTGATCGCGAGCACCGGCAGCATCAGGCCCGCGGCCAGCAGCACCTGCGCGGTAGCCAGCGCCACTGGCCCTTCCCCGCTGCCGGCGAGATAGCGCCGGGAGTAGGGGAAGGCGATGCCGTAGCAGGCCACCGCCCCTAGGCAGGCCAGCACGCCGGCCAGCTCGCTGCCGGCGAAGCCTCGCCAGATGCCGAGGACGACGGCGACCCCGGCGAAGCCGATCAGCAGGCCGGTGGTGCGCGCTCGGGTGGGCCGCTCTTCGCGGAAGGCGGCCAGGATGACCACCAGGGTCGCCAGCGGGGTGGTGGCATTGATGATCCCGGCCAGCACCGAGGACACGCTCTGCTGGCCGATGGCGAACAGAGTGAAGGGGGCGGCGTTCAGCAGCAGCGCCAGGACGAGCAGGTGGGCCCAGGTGCGCCGGGTGTGGGGCAGGCGGGTGTGGGTGGCTGCGCTGATGACCAGCAGGGTGACGGCGCCGAGTGCCAGGCGCCAGAAGGCGACCTGGACGGGGGTGAGTGCTCGTAGGCCGATGTGGATGAAGGCGAAGGAGCAGCCCCACAGCAGGGCCAGGGCTGCGAAGGCTGGCACCCAGCGCGATGCGGACGACGCCCCCACGGTCGCGGTGGAGGCCGAGGGTGATGGCGTGGCCCCGCTCTTAGTGATCATGTTTGGGACGGTAGGGCTGGCTCGGGTGCGCAATCACTCCGCTTTGCGCCGTCGTAGGCCTATCGCTGGTCGTCTCGTAGGCGGACCGCTGACCGCCCTCTCTGAGATCCCGCGCCGTCGCGGCGCGTGAGACCCCGTCGCGCAGCGACGGCTGTCTCGGAAGGACGCCCCTTCCGAGACAGCCGCCGACCTCACCGCGGAGCCGACGTAGGCGCCGCGGGGCAGCTCGCAGTCGCCTTCGCCGACGCGCGCTGCAGGGCGCGGTAGACCGTTGCGCGCGAGACCGAGAACAGCTCCCCGACCTCGGTGGCGCTGTGACGTCCCTCGCCCATCAGCTCCACCAGGTGCGCCTCCTGCGTTCGGCTCAGCTTCGGCGGCTTGCCCCGCAGGTGACCCTTGGCGCGGGCGACCTTCATGCCCTCGCGGGTGCGCATCCGGATCAGGTCGGCCTCGAACTCGGCGACCATCGCCAGGACGTTGAACAGCAGCCGGCCCACGGGGTCGGTGGGGTCGTGCAGCGACCCGCCCAGGCTCAGGCGCACCTGGCGGGTGGTGAGCTCCTCCAGGATGGCTCGGGCGTCGGGCAGAGAGCGGGCCAGGCGGTCGAGCTTGGTGACGACGAGGGTGTCGCCGTCGCGGCAGGCGGCCATCGCTTCTCGCAGGCCGGGTCGGTCGCGGTTGGTGCCGGTCAGGCCGTGGTCGACGTAGAAGCGGCTGGCCTCGACGCCGAGGTCTGCCAGGGCGTTGCGTTGGGCGGTGAGGTCTTGGCCGTCGGTGGAGCAGCGGGCGTAGCCGATGAGCAGTCCGGTCATGGTGTTCTCCTGAGCTGGCCGGCCTCGGGCGCCTCATCGCGCTCGGGCCGGCGGCGGCGTGAGCCGTTGCTTCTTCACGGTGAGTACACCGGTGGATGGGGGCGATGGCCGGTGCGAGGCCTCACCCGGTCAGCCCCTCGTCGGGGCGCCGAGGCGTCTCGCTGACGATCGCTCAGCAAACGGTCACGGCATACGCGTCAGCAGCTCGGTGCTAAGCCGTGGCGTCGAGGCGGGCGAGATCGACCGGGGCGCTACGCGTGGGGCGGGAGTGTGCCGGTCCTGATCACAGCCCGAAAAGCTCCGTGCGTGCGAGGGCGTGGGCCTCTACCGCGGGCAAGCCGAGCATCCGCAGGACGCGTTCGGCGAAGTCGTCGACGACGCTGCTCGCCTCGAGCTGCGGATCGGTGTCCAGCAGCTGCAGCAGGCCGAGCAGCACACCGCCCACCGCGGTCAGTGCGAGTCCGACCGGCACGTCGTCGAAGCGGCCGGCTCGCTGCGCAGCCTCGATGTCGGTGGCGGCGTCGGTCAGCATCCCGTTCTGGTCGGTGAGGACCCGAGGACCTAGGCCCAGCACCACGCGGACCAGCAGAGGGTGCTGGCGCTGCAACCGGCCCGCCAGCCGGAAGCGGGTGATGAAGGTCAGGGCCGGGTCTCCCCCCCCGGGGACCTGGCCCGCCAGGAGGGCCGCGAAGTCGTCCACCGCAGCCAGGGCTGCGGCCTCGAAGAGCTCCTCCTTGGTCTGGAAGTGACCGTAGAAGGTTCCGAAGCCCACGTCTGCGGCCTCGGTGACCTCCTGGATGCTCACCGCGGTCCTGCCCTCGGCCAGGAACTGCTGCCCGGCGCGCAGAAGGGCCTGACGCGTGCGGGCCTTGCGTCGCCCCCCGCGTCCAGAAGTCACTGGACCGGCCGTGGCCCGCTCGCCGCCATCGTCAGCGGCCGACCTCGCCGCAGCTGCGGGCGCAGGAGCCGGTGCTTGGCGCACTGAGGGAGTGGGGTCGCCGGCGGAGTCCATGTCGGCATTATATCCGACATCCCATCGTGATCGATGCTTTCATCGAGTACGATGCTTTCATCAATTTTTAGTCCCCGGATGAAGGACGTGCCATGAGCCACGCCGACTGCTCCGCCGCTGGACCCGACCGAGGTGATGCAAGGTCGGACTGGGTCAGTGCTGCCACCTCTGCCCCAGCAGCCGGAGCGCTCGCGCGGCGATCGCAGGAGCGGGGGGAGGGGCACCCTCTGCTCGGCGGTCCACTTCCGGCGCGCGAGGAGGTGCCGCCGACCGGACGCGCTGGCAGCCGCGGGGTGTTGTTCGCGATGTGCACGGCTCTGGTGCTGGTGGTGGCCTCGGTCTCGGCGCTGAACCTGGCCCTGCCCGATCTGGCCGTCAGCCTGCAGGCGACCAACGCCCAGCTGACATGGATCGCCGACAGCTACACCGTGGCCCTGGCCGCCCTCGTCCTGCCCATCGGCGCCCTGGGAGACCGCTGGGGACGGCGCAGCGTCCTGGTCGCGGGGACCGGCGTCTTCGCCGCCGCAGCAGCCGCCGCCGCACTGACCACCGACGCCGACACCCTCATCGCCTGGCGGGCACTGATGGGCCTAGGGGCTGCGATGATCATGCCCGGCACCCTGTCGACCATCACCGCCGTCTTCCCCGTCGCCCAGCGCGCCCGCGCAGTGGCGACCTGGTCCGGCTTCGCCGCTGCCGGGTCGATCATCGGGATGCTGGTCGCCGGGTCGCTCCTGGAGCGCTGGGGCTGGGAGTCGATCTTCGTGGTCACCGCGGCCGTGGCCGTGGTGGCCGGGGTGCTGTCCGCACTGCTGGCCCCCGACACCCGCGAGCAGATCGGCGAGCAGACCCGTGGACAGACCGGTGCGCCGGAACACCGCGGGGGCCGGCGCCGGGGCTTCGACGTGACCGGGGCGCTGAGCACCGCCGTGGCCGTCGGCGCGCTGGTGTTCGCCATCATCGAGGGCAACGAGGCTGGCTGGCACGAACCGGAGGTGCTGGCGGCCTTCGCCGCCTGCGCGCTGGGCCTGGCGGTCTACCTGTGGGCCGGGCTGCGCCGCGCCGACCCCCTGCTGGACCCCCGCCTGTTCACCAGGGCCGGCTTCACCCACGGCGCCACCACCGTGGTGGTGCAG
Source organism: Quadrisphaera sp. RL12-1S (assembly GCF_014270065.1). Lineage (NCBI taxonomy): Bacteria > Bacillati > Actinomycetota > Actinomycetes > Kineosporiales > Kineosporiaceae > Quadrisphaera > Quadrisphaera oryzae. The sequence goes on from NZ_JACNME010000003.1 coordinate 181,359, forward strand.
TTCATGGCGGTCTTCGGGTTCTTCTTCGTCGGGCTGCAGTACCTCCAGCTCATTCTCGACTACAGCCCGCTGCGCAGCGCGCTGGCCATGGCCCCGGTCGCCGTGGTGATCCTGCCGGCCTCCCGGGTCGCACCCCGCCTGGCCGCCCGTGTGGGGTCCCGCGTGGTCATGGTCACCGGCCTGGCGCTGCTGGCGACAGCGCTGTTCATGGCCTCCCAGCTCCAGGTCGAGTCCGGCTACGGCCCGTTCGTGGCGGCCCTGGCTGTGGCGGGCCTGGGGATGGGGCTGGCCAGCAGCACCGCCACCAACGCCATCGTCACCTCCCTGCCCGGGAACAAGCAGGGCGTGGCCTCGGCGATGAACGACACCACCCGCGAGGTCGGCTCCGCCGTCGGCATCGCGCTGATGGGATCGGTCTACAGCAGCCACTACACCGACGCCCTGCCAGCACTGCCGGCAGGACTGCCCGCCCAGGCCGTGCAGGCCGTCAACGACTCCGCCGCAGCGGGGCTGGCGGTCGCCGCCCAGTCAGGCCCGCTGGCCCCGGCGCTGACCGCCGCGGTGCAGGGCGCCTTCGTCGACGGCCTCACCGCCGCGATGTCCACCGTGGGCCTGATCGTGCTCGCCGCAGCCGCCTTCATCACCATCGACAGCGCACGCCGATCTTGCCGCGCCCGCCGGGACCGCCGGGACCGCCACCCGGTCGAACGACAGCTGCACCGACCCCCCTTGGGGTGTGGCGTGCGCCCGAGCGCTAGGGCGTGCTCACGGACCCGCCCGTCGGAGTCCCCGACGTCGAGCCCCAACGCCGGCACGCCGCCCACCGCCACATCCCTGTGACAGCCGGACTCCGAGAACCACACCGTGGAGAGCGATGACCCATCACCCGCGCGCCGCACTGGTCGACGTCCACGCCCACTTCCTCACCGACCGCTACGTTCGCCAGGCGAAAGCTGCGGGGATCAAGCACCCCGACGGGATGCCCACCTGGCCGTCCTGGGACGCCGGAGAGCACCTGGCGCTCATGGACCGCACCGGCATCGCGACCGCTGTGCTGTCAACCTCCTCCCCGGGTGTCCACTTCGGTGATCCCGCCGCCGCAGCCGACCTCGCACGTCACATGAACGACACCGCCTCACAGCTGACCCTCGACCACCCAGGACGCTTCCGCTTCTTCTCCACCCTCCCGCTGCCCGACGTCGAAGCGTCCCTGACCGAGCTGGAACGCTCCGCCGCGCTGCCCGGCTGGGAAGCAGTGGCGCTGATGACCAGCGCAGGCGGGCACTACCTGCACGAGCCCCTCTTCCAACCGCTGCTCACCGCCCTCGACGAGCGCGAAGCCGTGGTGCTCCTGCACCCGACATCACCCGAGCGGACACCAGGCCTGGACATGCCCCGCCCGCTGATGGAGTTCCTCTTCGAAAGCGCACGTGCGGTGGTCGGGCTGACGATGAGCGGCACCCTGCTCCGGCACGCGAAGGTGAAGATGGTGGTCACTCACAGCGGGGGCGTGCTGCCCCTGCTCGCCGACCGCGCTGACCTCATCAAACAGTCCTCACCGGACCTGTCCGGCGCTCCATCCGTGCGGGCGCAGCTGGCGCGCCTCTGGTACGACCTGGCGGGCACGCCCGAGCCCGCAGCCCTTCCTGCGCTCCTCGGGCTCGTGCAGACCGACCGCCTCCTGTACGGCAGCGACTACTGCTTCACCCCGGACTCAGCGGTGCAGGTGCAGCAGGCCTCTCTGGACGCGGCGGAACACGAAGAAGCTGTGGGCTGGCGAACCGCTACGGCCAGCAACGCCGCGCACTTGCTGGGAGCTGGGCGTGTCAGGCCAACTCCCTAATCAATCCGATCACTGGCCCTAGAAGGCCGGTTCGATGAGCTATCGGCGGTAGACGCCCCGCGCGTGCCTCCGCTCCCCGGCGGTGCGGACGCCGAGGGTCTCGGTAGGGATCGCCTTCCGAACAGAGCGCTGGCGTCTCAGGGACCCGGAACTGATAAGGCGGCCGGCCGGCGCCCCCGCCGTCCCGAGCGGCGGGGGCGCCGGGGTGCTCAGACGGCGATGCGTCCGCCGTCGACCGGCAGCACCGCACCGTGGACGAAAGAGGCCTGCGGGCTGGCCAGGTAGGCGATCGCGGCAGCGACCTCGTCGGCCTCACCGGGACGCCCGGCGGGGCCCTGGGAGGCGAGCTGGTCCAGCGCCTCGCCCATAGCCGCGGTGCCCTCGGTGCGGGTGGGACCGGGGCTGACGGCATTGATGCGCACCCCGGACGGTCCGAACTCCGCGGCCCACGCCTTGGTCAGCAAGGTCAGGGCGGCCTTGCTGGAGCCGTACAGCGCCATCCCGGCCATGCCGAAGGAGGCGACCATCGTGGTGACGTTGATGATCGCGCCCTCACCACGCTCGGCCATGCCCGGGGCGAGCTCGGCGACCAGGAAGTAGGGCACCTTGACGTTGAGGTCGTAGACCTGGGCGAAGGTCTCCTCGTCGGTGTCGGCGGTGGGGCCGAAGGGAAAGACACCGGCGCTGTTGACCAGGACGTCGACGTGGCCGCCGCCGAGCTGGAGGGCCTGCTGGGCCACCGTCCGCGCGGAGGCGGCGTCGCGCAGGTCGGCGCGCACGAAGTCGGCCTCGCCGCCGCGGGCGCGGATCGCAGCCACTGCGGCCTCGCCGCGGCCAGCGTCGCGGCCGGTGATGAGGACGTGCGCGCCGAGGTCTGCCAGGCGGGCAGCGGTCGCGCGGCCGATGCCGCTGGTGCCGCCGGTGACCAGGGCGGTCCGCCCGGTGAGGGGGTGCTGCGCGGTGCCGGTCGCTGCCGCCGTGGTGGTGGTGGTCATCAGTCCTCCAAGAGTGGAACGAACGATCCAGACTCTGGGGGAGCAAGAATGGAATGTCAAGTCCAAAACGGTTACCGTGGTGTCGTGGCGCCCCCAGCAGATCCCGCGACCCTGACGGCCAAGGGCCGCACCACCCGGGCGCGCATCATCGACGCGGCGGCTGGGCTGGTCTTCGTGCACGGGGTGGAGCGCACCGCCCTGGAGGCGGTGCGCAACGAGGCAGGGGTCAGCGCTTCGCAGCTGTACCACTACTTCGCTGACAAGCAGGACCTGGTGCGGGCCGTCGTGGCCCGCCAGAGCGAGGCCGTGCTGGCGGCGCAGCAGCCGTGGTTGGCGCAGTTGGACTCCCTGGCCGCGTTCCGGGCCTGGGCCGACGCCCTGGTGGAGCTGCAGCGCCAGCGCCACTGCGTGGGTGGGTGCCCGATCGGGTCGATCGGCATCGAGGTGGGTGAGGATGACCCGCTGGTACGCGCTGACGTCGCGGTGGGGTTGCAGCGCTGGCAGGACGCGCTGACGGAAGGACTGCGCCGGGTGCGCACCAGCGGCGAGCTGCCTGCGGACTTCGACGTGGAAGTCGCCGGGCTGGCGCTTCTGGCCGCTGTCCAGGGCGGATTAGTACTGACCCAGGCCCGCCGCGACCCCGAGCCGCTGCGGGTGGCCCTGGCCACTGTGCTGGACTCCTTCGAGCAGCAGCGCTGACACACCACCCCACCGGCCAGCTCCGCGGCAGAGCCGTCTCACTCGCGGACCGCTTCGCGAACGGCCCGTGCGGTGGCCGCCCCTACCTGCGTCACGCTCAGCCACCGCGTCTCACATGCCCCGTCCGGTGGTCCGTCTCATCGGGCCACCTCGAACGAACCCCGGCCGGACGTCTCCGAGGGTGAGGCGGCGGCGCGAGCAGCGACGACACGGGCGCCCTCGTCGTCGTCGTGAGCGCCCGACCGGGCCGTACGCACGGCCCGGTGGACGATCCCTGCGCTCGCCCTCCGGTTCGTCAGCCGGCGGCGTCCTCGGGGCCGTCCCAGCGGCACCGCGCCAGGTCGAGGCGGCTCGTGCCCAGTACCAGCGGGTGGCCCTCGTCAGCCCAGTGGATCATCGCGCGCGGTGTCAGCCCCTCGGGCAGCGAGCCGTCGGCGCGCACCACCCGCCACCAGGGGAGCTCGTGGCCGTGCTGGCTCATCACCGCGCCGACGGCGCGGGCTGCGCCCCAGCCGGTGAGCTCGGCGACGTCGCCGTACGTCAGCGCCATGCCCTCGGGGATGGCGAGGACGAGCGGCCCGACGTCGTCGATGTAGGCGCGTCCCGGCGGCCGCTGCCGCCGGGGTCCGGCCTGGGGGCTCAGCGGCGGGCCCCGCGCAGGTCGGGCAGCGCGCTGAGCTGGCCCAGCTGCAGCACGGCCCACGGGGAGATCGCGAACGGCGTGCGGGCGGCGAGCGCCACAGCGTCGTCCCACTCGACCCACGCCCACTCCGCGACCTCGTCGGGGTCGGGCACGGGGTCGGCGTCCGCGACGGCCGTGAAGACCGGGCAGAACTCGTTCTCCACCACGCCGGAGGCATCTACGGCGCGGTAGGCGAACTCGGGCAGGCGCTCCACGAGGTCGCGCACCTCCAGGCCCAGCTCCTGGCGGGCACGGCGGCGCACGGCGTCCTCGAAGGGCTCCCCCGGCGCCGGGTGGCCGCACACGGAGTTGGTCCACACGCCCGGCCAGGTCAGCTTGGAGACCGCGCGGCGCGTCAGCAGCAGCCGGCCGCGGGTGTCGCTGACGTAGCAGGAGAACGCCAGGTGCAGCGGGGTGTCCGCGGTGTGCACGCCCGCCTTCGGGGTGCTGCCGACAGGACGGCGCTGGGAGTCGAGCAGCACCACGAGCTCGGGCGCGCTGGTCTCGGCGCCGGGGGCGGCCAGGGAGGTCGTCACCGCACGAGCGTAGGCGCTCAGGCCACCACCAGGTCGGGGTCGACCTCCGCCGCCCACGCCAGCAGGCCCCCGCGCAGGTGCGCCACCTCCGTGCGGCCGGCAGCGCGCAGCGCGCGCACGGCCCGCTCCGAGCGGGCGCCGGAGCGGCAGTGCACCACAACCCGCCCCGGCCGCAGCGGCGGCAGGACCCCGGCCACGGCGTCCTCCAGTGGGACGTGGACGGCGCCCGGCAGCGCCCCCAGCTGCCGCTCCGCCTCCGTCCGCACGTCCACGAGGACGACGTCGACGCCGCCGGCCAGCGCCTCGGCGAGCTCGCGCGGCGTCACCTCGGCGTCAGCGGGCAGCGGCTCCTCGGCGCGCGGCTGGGGCACCGCGGCACGGGCGGCACCGGCGGGCCCGGTGCGCACGCCCACGGTCCGCCAGGACATCGCCATCGCGTCCAGCACCAGCAGCCGGCCGAGCAGCGGCTCCCCCGCCCCCACGAGCAGCTTCACCGCCTCGACCGCCATCACCGAGCCGACCACGCCGCACAGCGCACCGAGCACGCCGGCCTCGGCGCAGGAGGCGACGGAGCCGGGCGGTGGCGGCGCGGGGAACAGGTCGCGGTACCCCGGCGCCCCCGAGGGGTGACCGGGCCAGAACACGGCGACCTGGGCGTCGTGCTGCAGCAGCGAGCCGAAGACCTCGGGCACGCCCAGCTGCTCGCAGGCGTCGGCCACGGCGTAGCGGGTGGCGAAGTTGTCGGCGCCGTCGACCACCAGGTGGCACCCGGCGAGCAGCCGCGCGGCGTTGTCGGCGGTGAGGCGCTCGGGCGCGCGGACCACGGAGGTCCAGGGCGCCTGGCGGGCCAGCGCGTCGGCGGCGGAGTCGACCTTGGGCCGTCCGACGTCCGCGGCGCCGTGCAGCACCTGCCGCTGGAGGTTGGAGGTCTCGACGTCGTCGTCGTCGACGACCACCAGCTCACCGACGCCCGCGGCCGCGAGGTAGGCGAGCACCGGGGAGCCCAGGCCCCCCGCCCCGACCACGCCCACGCGCGCGGCGCGCAGCCGGCGCTGGCCGAGCTCACCGACGCTGGGCAGCAGGAGGTGGCGCGACCACCGCTGGCGCTCCTCGGGGGTCAGCGGGGGCCCGGGCTCGACGAGCGGCTCCACCTCGCCACTCTCGCACGCCCACCCCTTGCCGCACTCTCCCCGGAAAGGGCGGGAAGGGGGGCTGGGCGGGTCAGCGCAGGTCGGGCGCGAGGCGGCGGTTGCACGCCGCCAGGACGGCACGGACGACGGCGGGCTGCGCGCCGCCCTCGAGCGCCGTGCCGACCAGCTGCTCGCTCCCGCGCGCGGTGGCCGTGCCCACCATCACCGTGACGGCGGCGCGGCCGTCGAGCTCGCAGGGGCGCACCGCCTCGACCTCGGCGCGCAGGCTGCCGCCCGCGGCGGACTCCAGCGCGCGCAGCGTCGCCGACGCCAGCGCGCGAGGACCGCCGGCGGGGGTGTTCGCGGACTCAGCGACACCGGTGTGCACCGCGCGGCCGCGGGCCAGGACCACGGTGGCCGTGGTGGACAGGCCCTCGGTGACCACCTGCACGCGCTCCAGCACGAGGCGCTCGCCGCCGTCGCCCTTCGGCTCCGGGGTGACGTCGCCCAGCCACTGCGGGGCGGGGGTCGCGGCCACGGAGGAGGCGCTCAGCGGGGGCACCGAGATGCGCCCGGTGCGCGGGCGGTCGGTCTTCTCCGGGGTCACGGCCGGCATGGGCACGCGCGCCCCGCGGGGCGCCGCGGGGACCTCCGCGGCGGCGGGCGCCTCGGGGGCGGCGGCCTCGTCCGCCGGCGCGGCAGGGCCAGCCGCAGCGACCGGCGCGACCAGGGCCACCGGGCCCGGACCGGGCTCGGCGCCGGGGGCGAGGCCCGCGGAGGACCCGGCGCCGGACCCGGCGGAGTGCTCGGGCGCCACCGGCCCGACCGCGGCGTCGCGCTCCAGCGCGGCCTCCACAGCGGCGGCCACCTGCTGCTCGTCGGCTCCGGGCACCAGCTCGAGGCGGACGGTGGCCGACCCGTCGGCCGCGGCCTGCACGCGCACGCCGGTCACGCCCGGCACGGTGAGCGCGACCCTCACGACGTCGTCCACGCGCGAAGCGGTGCGGTCGGTGGTCTGGCCGATCGTCTGGCCGGTCATCGTGCGCCTCCCGGCGGGTGTCGGCAGTGCGTGAGCGTCCTGCGGTGGGCGCTTCACGGAGTGTCACAGACCCCGCGGGTTCGGCGAGGGCGAACGCCAGCACTCGTCCTGCGCCCGCTCCCGACCCCTCGGTGCAGGATGGAGCCCTGCGCACGCGGTGCGCACGCAGGACCGTCAACAGGCAGTCAGCAGCACATCCAGCCCAGGAGGCCCCGTGGAGATCCGGATCGGCGTGCAGAACAGCCCCCGCGAGGTGGTGCTGGAGTCCACCGAGAGCGTCGCCGACGTCAGCGCCGCGGTGAGCGCCGCGCTCAAGGGCGGCACCACGCTGACCCTCAAGGACGAGCGCGGCCGCACCGTGCTGGTCCCCGGCGCGGCGATCGCCTTCGTGGAGATCGGCTCCGAGGAGAAGCGCGGCGTCGGCTTCGGCGCTCTCTGACCCGCTGCTGAGTCACTGCTGAGCCGCAGTCGATGAGCCGCGTCGCGGTGGCCGGCGGCACGGGTGCCGTCGGCCGCCTCGTGGTCGAGCGGCTGGGCGCGGCGGGCCACGAGCCCGTCGTCCTCAGCCGCTCGGCCGGTGTCGACGTGCTCCGCGGCCCCCGCGCCGCGCTGGTCACCGCGCTGGAGGGCTGCGACGCCGTGGTCGACGTCCTCGGCCCCACCGGTCCCGCTGCGCAGACCGCCGCGGGCAGCCGAGCCTTCTTCAGGACGACGACGACGGCGCTGCTCACGGCCGGCCGTGAGGCGGGCGTCGGCCACCACGTGGCGCTGTCGATCGTCGGGGCAGCGCGGGTGGACGCCGGCTACTACGCCGGGAAGGCGCTGCAGGAGCGCCTGCTGACCACCCGCCGCGAGGGCGGGTGGACGCTGCTGCGCACCACCCAGTTCCACGAGTTCGCGCCAGCGCTCGCGGCTCTGGGATCCTTGCAAGTACCGCGCGGACCGCGCGGTGGCGACCCGCAGCTGGTGCTCGTGCCGGAGTTCGTCTGCCAGCCGGTGGCCGCGGCCGAGGTGGCTGACGAGCTGGTGGCGCTGGCCCTGCACGAGCCGCAGGGCGCGGTGCCCGACCTGGCCGGACCCCGGGTGGAGGTCATGGCCGACCTGGTCAGGCGCTGGCTGCTCGCCGGGGGCAGCGGGGCCCGGGTGGTGCAGGTGCCGCTGCCGGGCGGGTTCGGCGCCGGGCTGCGCCGCGGGCTCGCGCTGCCCGGCCCGTGGGCCCGCCTCGGCAGGCAGACCTTCGCCGAGTGGCTCACCACCCGCTCCTGACACCCCTCACACGATCGTGATCATGGACTTCCGAAGCAGTTTCGCGGGGGAAAGCGCACGGGAAGTCCATGATCACGGAAGTCGGGTCAGGCGGTGAGGCCCAGGCGGAGCATGCGGCGCACGTGGTTCTCGGTGAGGCGGTTGAACATCTTGCCGATGGCCACGAGGTCCGTCCCCGCGCCGCCGCCCTCCACGAGCAGCACCGTGAGCGAGTCTCGGTCTGCAGCCACCCGCTGCGCCTGGCTGAGGGCCTCCCCCACCAGGCGCCGCCCCCACAGCGCCAGGCGGCCGGCCACCCGGGGGTCCCGGTCGGTGGCCTCGCGCACGGCCCCCACCACGAACTCGGCCCCCGTGGTCTCGTCGAGGAGCTTCTCCACCAGCTCGCGGGTGGGTGCCGGGGCGAACGCCGCCACCTCCCGGTAGAAGTCCGTGGCGATGCCCTCGCCCACGTAGGCCTTGAGCAGGCCCTCCAGCCAGTCGTTGGGCGTAGTGCGCTCGTGGTAGGCGTCCACGGCCGCGACGAAGGGCCGCATCGCGGCCTGGGGATCGGCGCCGAGCTCGCGCAGGCGCTCCACGAGCAGCGTGTAGTGGCGGAACTCCTCCACGGCCAGGGCACCGACCTCCGCGGTCTGCTCCAGCGTGGGCGCCTTGTCGGCGTGGGCGGACAGGCGCAGGAAACCGGTCAGCTCTCCGTAGGCCAGGGCGCCCAGCAGGTCGACCTCGGCCTGCAGCGCTCCCCCGCGGCCGATCCCGTCGGCGCCGCCAGCGGCGCTCTTGTCCGCGCCCTTGTCGGCCCGGGCGGACGATCGGCTCAGGCGGGGCGGCGTCATGCCGATCAGACTAGGACGACGACCCGACGGCGGGCGCCGGTAGCATGGGGCTTGACAACCTCGGTCGACCGGTCGCTGCCACGATCGGCAGCCGAACCGCCGCGGAGCCGTCCGAGCCGCGCCGTCACCACTGACCGGCGCCCGACGAGCTCCTGCCACCGAGACGTGAGGCCTTCCGTGCCCGACACCACCACCGACCAGTCCACCGACGAGCAGGTCGCCGCCGTCGCCGCGAGCGACGCCGACCGCGCGGCCCTCCCCGAGGACGCGATCCTCGCCGGTGAGGACGAGACGCCCACCGCCGAGGCGCTCGCGGAGAAGTCCTTCGCCGACTACGGCGTGGAGCCGGCCATCGTCGCCGCGCTCGACCGCGCCGGCATCACCCACCCGTTCCCGATCCAGGCGATGACGCTGCCGGTCGCGCTGGCGGGCCACGACATCATCGGCCAGGCCAAGACCGGCACCGGCAAGACCCTCGGCTTCGGCGTGCCCGTCATCCAGCGCGTGACCGGCCCGGGCGAGGACGGCTGGGACGCCCTCGAGGCGCCCGGCAAGCCGCAGGCGCTCGTCGTCGTCCCCACCCGCGAGCTGGCCGTGCAGGTGGCCCGGGACCTGGAGCGCGCCGCCACCGACCGCGCCGCCCGCGTGCTGGTCATCTACGGCGGCCGCGCGTTCGAGCCGCAGGTCGAGGCGCTGCAGCGCGGCGTCGAGGTGGTGGTCGGCACGCCCGGTCGCCTGCTCGACCTGGCGCAGCAGGGCCACCTCAGCCTGGCCGCGGCCCGCGCCGTCGTCCTGGACGAGGCCGACGAGATGCTCGACCTGGGCTTCCTGCCCGACGTCGAGAAGCTGCTGTCGATGACGCCGGCCGGCCGCCAGACGCTGCTCTTCTCCGCCACGATGCCCGGCCCCGTGGTCGCGATGGCCCGGCGCTACATGAGCCAGCCGACGCACATCCGCGCCGCCGACCCCGACGACGACGGCGCCACGGTCAAGGCGACCACGCAGTACATCTACCGCGCCCACGCCATGGACAAGGTCGAGGTGCTCGCCCGCATCCTCCAGGCCGACGGCCGCGGGCTCACCATCGTCTTCGCCCGCACCAAGCGGACCGCCGCCAAGGTGGCCGACGAGCTGGTCGACCGCGGCTTCGCCGCCGCGCCGCTCCACGGCGACCTCGGCCAGGGCGCCCGCGAGCAGGCGCTGCGCGCGTTCCGCAACGGCAAGGTCGACGTGCTGGTGGCCACCGACGTCGCCGCCCGCGGCATCGACGTCAGCGACGTCACGCACGTCGTGAACTACCAGTGCCCCGAGGACGAGAAGACCTACCTGCACCGCATCGGCCGCACCGGCCGCGCGGGCGCCACGGGCACGGCGGTGACGTTCGTCGACTGGGACGACCTGCACCGCTGGACGATGATCGACAGGACCCTCGACCTGGGCATCCCCGAGCCCGTCGAGACCTACTCCACCTCGCCGCACCTGTACGAGGACCTGGGCATCCCCGCCGGCACCAAGGGCCGCCTGCCGCGGTCGGCGCGCACCCGCGCCGGCCTGGACGCCGAGGAGCTCGAGGACCTCGGCGAGACCGGGCGCCGGCACGGTGGCCGCGACGGCGACCGCGGGGGTCGCGGCGGCGACCGCGACGGCCGGGGTGGACGCGGGGGCGAGCGCGGTGGCCGCGGCCGCGGTGACCGTCCCGCGCGCGGCGAGCGCTCCGAGCGGCCCGCCCGCTCCGAGCGCCCGGCGCGCGAGGACCGTCCGGAGCGCGTCCAGGGCGAGGAGGGCTCGGGCTCCGAGCAGCCCCGCCGCCGTCGCCGCCGTGGTGGCTCCGGCGCGGGCGTCGGCAGCGCCACCGGCGCTGCCGAGGCTCCGACCTCCGAGGAGGGCGGCGCCCCGGTGAGCCTGGACCAGATCGCGCTGCCCGACCGCTCCGGCGGCACCGGGCCGGACGGCGAGGCCGCCGAGCGCGGCGAGGGCGCACCGCGCCGTCGTCGTCGCCGCGGTGGCCGCGGTCGCGGTCGCTCCGGTCAGTCCACCGAGGGCAGCGGCGAGGGCAGCGGCGACGCAGCGCCCGCTGCCGGCACCGGCGACTGACCCACCTCTTCCCGCAGACGAGCGCCCGGCTGCGGTTCCCGCACGTCGCGGAACCGCGGCCGGGCGCTCGTCTGCGCGGTTTCGACCTGCAGTGATCACCCTGAGTGATCGGTTCGCGGCTCTGGGCGAGCGGGGTGAGGCTGGGCTGCATGGTCGAGCACCACCCCGCCGCCGGCTCGGGCACCTCCGCTGGTCCCTCGGCGGTCTCCCCACGCCCGCTCCTGCTGCGCGTCCTCGACGCGCCGGTCCACTGGTCCTGGCTCGACCCGCTCGCAGCACCCGTGCGCGACCTCGTGCACCGGGTGGAGCCGCGCTGGCTGGCGGACCTCCTGCACGGCACGCCGATCGGGCACCCGCTGCACCCGATCCTGGCCCAGGTGGTGGTGGGCTCCTGGACCAGCTCGGCGCTGGTCGATGCGCTCACGCTCACAGGCCTGGTGCCCGAAGACCTGGAGGAGGGCGCCGAGGCGGCCTCGAGCACCCTGGCCGCCACGGGCCTGGCGGCCGCCCTCCCGACCATCGCCTCGGGGTGGACGGACTGGTCAGACCTCCACGAGGACCAGCAGCGGCTCGGCCTCGTGCACGCCGCCGGCAACTACGCCGCCACGGCCATGGTCGCCCTGTCGCTGGTGCAGCGCTGGCGCGGCCGGCGCACCAGCGGACGGCTGTGGTCGCTGGCCGCGCTGACGACGGCGACGGCGGGTGCGGCGCTCGGCGGCCACCTCGCCTACCGGTGGGCGGCGGGCGCCTCCCACGCCGAGCACGTGCCGCACGTGGCCCCCGAGGGCTGGTACCGCGTGGCGACCTGGGACGACCTCGAGGTCGACGCTCCCACCCGGGCGCAGCTGGGCGACGTCCCCGTCGTCGTCGTCCGCACCCGCACCGGCGTGAGCGTCCTCGCCGACTCCTGCAGCCACCTCGCGGCTCCGCTGTCGGGCGGGGAGGTGGTGCGGGAGCGGGGCGAGGAGTGCCTGGTGTGCCCGTGGCACGGCAGCACGTTCCGGCTGTCCGACGGATCCGCTGTGCACGGGCCGGCCACAGCGCCCCAGCCCGTGCTGGCCAGCCGCGTGGAGCCGGACGGCGCGGTGCTCGCCCGCGTGGTGGAGCTGCCGGGCGTGAGCGCCTCGCCGGGCCTGCCGACGCGCGCGGGGTGAGGATGGTCCGATGGGGGAAGAAGTGGGCGACGACGCTGCCGACGACGGCCTGTTCGGTCCTGCGAGCGCCACGTGGGAGCTGCACACCGACCCGATGATCGGGCCGGCGGGGCTGCGCGCGCTGGTGCTGCAGGCGCTGCACCCGCTCGCCATGCACGTGGTGGCCCAGCACTCGACCTTCAAGCAGGAGACCTGGCAGCGTCTGCAGCGCACCGGGGAGTACGTCGACGCCACCACCTTCGGCAGCACGCGGACCGCGCACCGGGCCGCCGCCCGGGTGCGTGGCATCCACGCGCGCATCCGCGGCACCGACCCGGACACGGGCCTGGAGTACCGCGCCGACGACGAGGACCTGCTGCTGTGGATCCACTGCGCCCTGGTGGACAGCATCCTCGACGTCGTCTCGCGCAGCCGGCCCCCGCGCGACGCGGTCAGCGACGAGACGGCGGACCGGTACGTGGCCGAGCAGGTCGTGGCCGCTGAGCTGGTGGGCGTGCGACCCGAGGTGGTGCCTGCCAGCCGCGCCGACCTGGCCGCCTACTTCGAGGAGGTGCGCCCGCACCTGCGGGTCACCCGCGAGGCGCGCGAGGCCGCCACCTACGTGGTCGCACCGCCGATGGAGCCGAGGGTGCTGCTCACCACGCCCGCGGCGCCGGTGTGGTTCGGGGTGGCGAGCGCGGCCGTCGCCTCGCTGCCCGGCTGGGCGCGGCGCATGTACGCGCTGCCGCAGCTGCCCGGGACCGGGGCGTCCGTGGAGGCGGCCACCACGGCGACCCTGCGCGCGCTGCGCCTGGCGCTGGTCCGCTCGGCGGGGAAGGTCCCGGGGGTGGAGCAGTCCGAGCACCGCAAGCGGGCGGTGCGGCGCCTCGCCGAAGCCTCCTAGCCCCGCTCCGCGACGATCACGCACCCCCGCGCCACCACCCCGCGACGATCACGCGTCAGCGCGCCACCACCGCGGCTGCGCCGGGGCTTCGACTCGTCAGCACCCGAAAGTCCGGTGGTGCGCGCCGTCTTCAGGTGACCGCGGTCACCTGGAGGTGCACTTCGCCAGGAAGTGACCTCGAGAACTGACCGAGGTCACTCCCGGTGGCGGCCTCGGCCGGCCGCGAGGCCTGACGTCGAGGGTCCGCCGGCGAGGAGGTCGCACCGCGTGGACGTGGCGCGCAGGCGCATGATCGTCACGAGGTAGAGGCGTGCAGGCGCATGATCGTCACGAGGTGGTGGCGTGCAGGCGCATGATCGTCGCGGAGGAGAGGGGTCAGGCGGGGTCCAGGGCGGCCCAGGGCTCGGCGGCGGGCACCGTCCGCTGACCGGTCGGGCACGAGGGCCGGAAGTCGCACCACGCGCACAGCGCGGACGGCGCGGTCGGGAACGCCTCGTCGGGGTCGGCCCCGGCGGCCAGCGCGGCCTCGGCGCGGACCGCGTCCGAGGCGATGGACTCCGCCCGCCGCACCACCCGCTCCAGGGAGGTGCTCGTGTGCTCGGCCGCCGCCACGGTCCCGGTGGGCACGTGGTGCAGCTCCACGCGGCGGCACCGCGTCCGCAGCGTCCGCCCGGTGGCCAGGGCGTAGAGGCCGAGCGCGAGGGAGGAGCGCGCGTCGTCGTCGTCCGGCGCTCTGCGGCCGAGCTTGTAGTCGACGACGACGGGCTCGTCGCCGTCGCCCTCGGGACGCGGCCGCCGGTCGATCCGGTCCACCCGGCCCGAGAACGCCAGGGCGGCGGTCGGGGTGCCGACCGTGCGCTCCACGCCCACGGGCTCGGCGCGCGGGTCGAGCCGGGCGGCGTAGGCCTCCACCGCCGCCTGCGCGCGCAGGCGCTGTGCCTGCGACTGCTCGGCGTCCCGGAAGCCGCCGCTGGCGGGCGTCGGCCACGCGGTCCACGCCTGCGCCACCAGCTCCGCGGCCCGCTCCGGCGTGCGCTGCTCCAGCGGCTGGTCCCACCAGCGCGCCAGCGCGGTGTGCACGGCCGCCCCGACGCTCGTGTGCGCGAACGCCCCGCCGCGCTGCGGGGTCGGCCTGTCGAGGTAGGTGAACCGGTAGCGGCGCGGGCAGTCCTCGAAGGTGGTGAGCTTGGTGGGCGTGCAGCGGAACAGCCGCACCGGCATGCCCGGCAGCTGCTGCTGCTCGCTCACGGCAGCGCCTTGAGGGTGCCCACCGGATCCACCCCGCGCCCCTCGGCGAGGATCCGCTGCAGGGATTCCGGCGAGGTGGTGTTCTCCGCGAGGCGGTTCTGCTTGCCGGTGCCGTGGTAGTCGCTGGAGCCCGTGGTCAGCAGGTCGTGGGCCTTCGCGAAGTCCCGCAGCCACGCCTTGGCGTCCTCGGTGTGGTCGCGGTGGTCGACCTCCACCCCGGCCAGGCCCGCCGCGACCATCTCCTCCAGCACGTCCTCCCCCACCACCTTGCCGCGCGCCGACGCCAGCGCGTGGGCGATGACCGGCACCCCGCCGGCGGCCCGCACCCGCTGCACCGCCTCGACGGGGTGCGGCGCGCCGTGGTGCACCACGTAGGGCGAGCCGTCGGCCAGCAGCCCCGCGAACGCCTCGTCCCGGTCGGCCACCACCCCGGCGGCCACCAGCGCGTCCGCGACGTGCGGCCGGCCGACGGTCGCCCCGTGCGCCGCCTGCGCCAGCACGTCGTCCCAGGTGATCGGGAAGTCTCGCCCGAGCAGCTCGGCCATGGTGCGGGCGCGGCTGAACCGGATGTCGCGGGAGGTGGCGAGCGTCTGCGCGAGCTCGGGCTCCTGCGGGTCGTGCAGGTAGCTGAGCAGGTGGACGGTGACGCCGCGGACCCGGCACGACACCTCCGCACCGGGCAGGAGCAGCACGCCGCAGCGCTCCGCCTGCCGACCCGCGCGGGCCCACCCGGAGGTGGTGTCGTGGTCGGTGATGGCCATCGCCCGCACTCCCGCGTCCGCCGCGGCGCTGACGAGCCCGGCGGGGTCGTCCGTGCCGTCCGAGGCGGTCGAGTGGGTGTGCAGGTCGATGAGCACCCCGGAAGCCTAGGTCGCGCCGGCGACCTCGACCGCCCGAGGACCTGACGACCAGCGCGGGCTCAGCGCGTCGGCTGCGCCGAGGCCGTGGACGAGCCGGTCGTCGAGGACGACGACGACGGCGACGGCGAGGCCGTGGACCGCTGCGCCGAGGGCTCGTCCGTCGACGTCCCGGTCGGCGAGGCGGTCGGCGTCCCGGTCGGCGAGGCGGTGGGCGAGGCGGTGGGCGTCGGTGAGGACGCGGCGCTCGTCGGGGAAGGGGCGTCGTGGGAGTGGCCACCGCGGTGGTGCTGCGAGTCGGTGGGCGAGGCCGCCTGGGTCGGCTCAGCGGTCGGCTCAGCGGTCGGCTCCGCGGTCGGCTCAGCGGTCGGCTCGCAGGTGGGGACCGCGGTCGGAGCGGGCGTCGCCGCGACCAGCTGCCCACCGGTCGCCGGTGTCGGCGTCGCCGTCGCCGTCGCCGTCGCCGTCGCCGTCGGAGCCGGGGTGGGCTCCGCCGTGGCGGTGCTCGACGGCTCCGGGACGGGGCAGCAGGTGGCGCTCCCGGGCTGCTCCGCGGGTGCGGGGGTCGGCTCCCCCGTCGGGGCGGCCGTCGGCGCAGCGGTCGCCGCAGTCGGCCCACCGGTGGGCGCGGGCGTCGTGCTGGCGCTCGGGTCCGCCGCCGCGAGCGCGTCGGCCGCCGGGGCGCAGGTCGGCGGGACCGGGTCGGCGGGGGCGGGCGCGGCGGGCGCGGGCGCCGCGGCCTGGGTGGGGGGCGGGGTGGTGCGGGTGGGGACGGCGGGCAGCGGCACGAGCTCCGGCAGCGCGGGCAGCACCGACAGGCCCTCGGTGTACGCCTGCGTCCACGCCAGGACGGTGGCGGCGTAGGCGCCGGAGCGGTTGTAGCGCCACAGGGCCACCACCTGGCCGTCGTGGGTGGAGAGGTCGGCGCCGCTGGCGCAGAGGTAGCGGGCGGCGACGAGCGCGGCGTCGTCGACGTCGCTGGGGTCCGCGACGCCGTCGCCGTCAGCGTCGGCGCCCCACGCCCGCCAGGTGCCGGGGAGGAACTGCATCGGGCCGACGGCCCGGTCGAAGCGGGCGTCCCCGTCGTAGCGCCCGCCGTCGCTGTCGGTGATGACGGCCGTTCCGGCCGAGGAGCCGTCGAGGAGCGGGCCGAGGATGGTGGTCGTGGTGCGGCCGGAGGCGTCCACCCTGCCGCCCCCGGCGTGGGCGGACTCGACCTTGCCGATGCCGGCCAGCAGCTGCCAGGGGATGCGGCAGCTGGCGTCGGTGGCGGCCGTGCGGTCCGCGGCGGCGCGGTAGGCGGCGAGCACGCGCTCGGGGATGCCGGCCTGCGTCCCCTGGACCACCAGCGGACCGACCTCGCGACCGCCGTCGGCGGGCGGGGCGGCGGACGGGTCGGCGCCGTCCGCCGGGACGGTCGCGGCGTCGGACAGGGGCACCACCGAGGCCGACGGGCCCTGGCTGGACCCGCCCGCGGTCGACGAGACCGCCGCCGGGGCCACGAGCACCACCTCGGGCGGGGTCCGGTCGGCGTCCGCGGAGGCGGCGACCACGGACGCGGTGACCACCGCGACGGCGCAGAGGGCAGTGGTGGACCTCACCCGCGCACGGCGGGACGGCCCGTCGCCCCGGCGACCGGCGTCGTTCATGGAACCCCCCTCGCGGCGCCACCACGTGCGGTGGACGTCAGCGGAGGTTCCAGCATGGGGGTGGACGAAGCGGGGCACAACCGACACGACGATGACCTCAGAGCGACGCCCAGGTGGCGCAGCGCGACCATGAGCCTGGTGACGGCCGGTCACGCACCGCGACCCCGTCGGCGGCCCCACCGGCTGAGCCGGGTCTGCGCGCCCCGCCCCAGGCGCACCTCGAGGGCCTGGACCGGGCCCGGACGCGCGGTGGGAGGATCGGGGCATGAGCGAGGCCACGAGCACCGCCGAGACCGTCGACCGTCCCCTCGTCGAGGTCGCCTCCCCGCAGGCCCCTGGCACGCCGGTCACCCCTGGCACCCCGGACGCGCCGACCGGAGCGGTGGAGCCGGAGGCCGGGGAGGGTGCGGGGCCCGGCGAGGCGCAGCGGCTGGCCGAGCGCGGGTCCAACCGCAGCCAGCGCCCCACGTCGCAGGCGTTCCGCGACTTCATCGCCGGGGGCTGGGCCCCCCGTCCCGCTCCCCCGGAGCGGCTGGCCGCCGCCCCGTGGGCCGCGGCGCGCCGGGAGCGCATCAGCGCCCGGTTCCCCGGGGACCGTCTGGTGCTGCCGGCCGGGCCGCTCAAGGTGCGCAGCAACGACACCGACTACCGCTTCCGCCCGCACTCGGCGTTCGCGCACCTCACCGGCCTGGGGGCTGACCGCGAGCCCGACGCCGTGCTCGTGCTGGAGCCTCGCGGTGACGGCGGGCACGAGGCCCAGCTGTTCTTCCGGCCCCGGGCCGAGCGCACCACCGACGAGTTCTGGGCGGATGCCCGGTACGGGGAGTTCTGGGTGGGCGTGCGCCCGTCCCTGGAGGACGTCGAGGCCGAGCTGGGCCTGGCCTGCCGCCATGTGGAGGGGCTCACCGAGGCCCTCACCGGCCCCCTGCCGTCCCCGCGGGGCGTCGTGCGCGTCGTCCCCGACGCCGACCCGCAGGTGAGCGCCCTGGTCGAGGCCGGACGGCTCGCCGCGGACCCGTCCGCCCCCGCCGCTGGCGGCGCCGACGGCGAGCGGCCCGACCCCGACGCGGAGCTGGCGGAGGCGCTGTCCGAGCTGCGCCTGGTCAAGGACGCCTGGGAGGTCGAGCAGCTGCAGGAGGCGGTGGCCGCCACCGTGGCCGGCTTCGCCGACGTCGCCCGCTCGCTGCGCGCCGCGGTGCGCCACGAGCGCGGCGAGCGCGTGGTGGAGAGCGCCTTCGAAGGCGTCGCGCGCCGGGAGGGCAACGGCGTCGGCTACGAGACCATCGCGGCGGCCGGGCCCCACGCCTGCACGCTGCACTGGATCCGCAACGACGGTCCGGTGCGCCCGGGCCAGCTGGTGCTCGTCGACGCCGGCGTCGAGGCGAGCTCGCTGTACACCGCCGACGTGACGCGCACGCTCCCGGTGGACGGACGCTTCTCCCCGCCGCAGCGGCGCGTCTACCAGGCGGTGCTCGACGCCGCCGACGCCGCCTTCGCCGTCGCCCGTCCCGGCTCGAAGTTCCGCGACCTGCACGCCGCCGCCATGGAGGTCGTCGCGGCGCGGCTGGAGGAGTGGGGGCTGCTGCCGGTGAGCGCCGCGGAGGCGCTGGACCCGGAGACCGGCGGGCAGCACCGCCGGTGGATGGTGCACGGCACGTCCCACCACCTGGGCCTGGACGTCCACGACTGCGCCCAGGCGCGCCGCGAGATGTACCTCGACGCCGAGCTGGTGCCCGGCATGGTCTTCACCATCGAGCCGGGCCTGTACTTCAAGGCCGACGACCTGCTGGTCCCCGACGAGCTGCGCGGCATCGGCGTGCGCATCGAGGACGACGTGCTGGTCACCGAGGACGGGTGCGTCAACCTGTCCGCCGCGCTGCCGCGCCGCCCCGCCGACGTCGAGAGCTGGATGGCCTCCCTGCGCTGAGCGCCGCTCGCGCGACGAGGCCCGTCGTCGTCCTGGTCCAGGACGACGACGGGCCTCGTGCGTCAGGCGGGGCCGCGGCTCAGAGCTGGCCGGTCTCCCGCTGGAGCGGCCGGACGCCCTCCAGGCCCTCGAGCATCCGCCGGGCGCGACCAGCCTCCTGGTCCGCGCAGATGACGGAGTAGCGGGACGCGAGGATGGCGTTCACCGACGTGAAGTCGCGCCGGCCGCCCGTGAGCGCGTAGCTGATGACGCCGAAGAGCATCCCGGAGCCCGCGCCGATGAGCACCGCGGCCAGCCACACGTTCAGACCGCTGCCCCCCACGAAGAGCGTGAGCAGCAGGCCCAGGAACAGGCCGAACCACAGGCCCGACGCCGCCCCCGCGAGCGCGGCCCGGGCGTACGTCAGGCGGCCCGTGACGCGCTCGACGCTGCGCAGGTCGCTGCCGACGATGCTCACCAGCTGCACCGGGAACCCCTCGTCGGAGAGGTGGTCGACCGCCTTCTGCGCCTCGAGGTAGGTGGCGTAGGTGGCGATCTCGGAGCCGGTGGGCAGCGTGATGCCCCCGCGGACGCGGGGCTGCGGCGACCCTGCTGTCACACGGACTCCTCGGTACCGGCCTCGGCGAGCTCAGCCGCCTCGACCTCGCTGGTGGCGCCGGTGGTGGAGAGCTCGCCGCCGGCGTTCTCCAGGTGCGCCCGCACGAACCAGTGGTACTGCTCGAGCTGGCCGGACTGGCCGATGAGCAGGTCCTCGGTGATCGGGTCGACCTCTCCGGTGGCCTCGATGGCCTCGCGGTGGCTGGAGATGACGCCCGAGTACACGAGGTCCAGGGCGCCGAGGTGCTCGATGGCGCCGGCGCGGCCGATGGAGTACTCGTTCCAGCTGCGGTTCTCCACGAGCGCGCCCGGGGTGCCCTTCGGCGACCCGCCGAGGGTGGCGATGCGCTCGGCGACCTCGTCGGCGTACTCGCGGACGGTGTCGACCTGGGGGTCGAGCATCTCGTGCACGGCGATGAAGTGCGGGCCCACCACGTTCCAGTGGACGTGCTTGAGGGTCAGGTGGAGGTCGTTGAGGGCGTACAGCCGGTCCTGCAGGATCTCGGCGACCTTCGCGGAGTCGCCCTCGCCCATGCCGGGCACGCCGTAGTGGTTGGAAGCCATGCCGCCACGCTAGATCGGCGGGCCCACCTGCGCCCGTCGGCGCTCGGCCGGCCGGGAGCACCCCCTGCCCGCGCGTCCCGCCGTCCCCCGGGCGGGTGCGCGGTCCCGGGGAACGCCCAGCGAGCGCCGCTACGCTCGGTGCACGTGAGCGGCGCACCGTCCCGGGTCTTCGTCGCGCGCCTGGCCGGGCTGCCGGTCTTCGACCCCGTGGGCGACCGCGTGGGACGGGTGCGCGACGTCGTCGTCGTCCCGAGGGCCGCCCGTCGCCCGCGAGCCGTCGGCCTGGTGGTGGAGGTGCCCGGCAAGAAGCGCATCTTCGTGCCCATGACACGCGTGACCAGCATGGACACCGGCCAGGTCATCACCACCGGGGTGCTCAACGTGCGGCGCTTCGAGCAGCGCGAGGCCGAGGTGCTCGTCATCACCGACCTCTTCGACCGCGAGGTGGTCCTCAACGGCGCCGCGGCGAAGGCGGTGCACGGCGGCGACGTCGACGGGCCCGTGGAGGGCTTCGTGGAGGACGTCGCCCTGGAGCAGGCGCGCTCGCGCGACTGGGAGGTGGGCCGGCTGTTCGTCCGCGAGGCGGGCAAGGCCGGCAAGAAGAAGGGGCTGCGCCGCAAGGGCTCCACGGCCCTCATCGACGTGCACGACGCCGCGGGCCTGTTCGGCACCCCCCAGGAGCAGGGCGCCACGCTGCTGGCTGCCTCCCTGGAGGAGATGAAGCCGGCCGACATCGCCGACCTCCTGCACGACATGCCGCTGAAGCGGAGGGTGGAGCTCGCCTCCGAGCTGGACGACGAGCGCCTCGCCGACGTCGTCCAGGAGCTCCCCGACGACGACCAGGTGCAGATCCTGTCCGCGCTGGGCCGCGAGCGCGCCGCCGACGTGCTCGAGGCGATGGAGCCCGACGACGCCGCCGACCTCCTCAACGAGCTGTCCGAGGAGGCCGCGGAGCAGCTGCTGGGCCTCATGGAGCCGGAGGACGCGCGCGACGTGCGCCGCCTGCTCGCCTACGAGGAGGACACCGCCGGCGGCCTCATGACCACCGAGCCCGTGGTCATGGGCCCGGAGGCGACAGTCGCCCAGGCGCTGGCCACGGTGCGCCGCACGGAGGTCCCCTACACGCTCGCGGCCGCGGTCTTCGTGGTGCGCCCGCCCACGGAGACCCCGACGGGCCGCCTGCTCGGCGTGGTGCACCTGCAGCGGCTGCTGCGCGAGCCCCCGCACGAGGCGATCGGCGGGCTGCTCGACCGGGAGATCGAGCCGCTGGCCCCGGACACCCCGCTGGCGGTGGTGACCAGGCGCCTGGCCACGTACGACCTGGTGTCGCTGCCCGTCGCGGACCCGCAGGGCCGTCTGCTGGGCGCGGTGACCGTGGACGACGTGCTCGACCACCTGCTCCCCGACGACTGGCGCGAGGTGGACGAGGAGGCCGTCGAGCCCCGGGCGGAGCTGGAGACGGTGACCGGGCAGCTGCGGGCCGTGGACCCCGCGGCGCCGCGTCCGCGCGGCACGAAGGGAGCGGGTCGTGGCTGAGGAGCGCGAGGGCCGGCGGCGCGACAGCCTGGACCAGCCGCGCGAGGGCGGCCAGCGGCTGGCGCCGCGCGTGCCCCGGCTGGACCGGGAGCGCTTCGGGCGGCTGTCGGAGGCGTTCGCGCGGTTCATGGGGACGCCGCAGTTCATCCTCTACATGACGGTGTTCTGCGTGGCGTGGATCGCGTGGAACACGCTCGCGCCGGTCCCGCTGCAGTTCGACCCCAAGTCGCTGAACTACACGCTGCTGACGCTGATCCTGTCGCTGCAGGCGTCGTACGCGGCGCCGCTGATCCTCCTGGCGCAGAACCGCCAGGACGACCGGGACCGCGTGGGCCTGGAGCAGGACCGCCAGCGCGCCGAGCGCAACCTCGCCGACACCGAGTACCTCGCCCGCGAGGTCGCGGCCCTGCGCCTGGCGGTCAGCGAGGTGGCCACCCGCGACTTCGTGCGCTCCGAGCTGCGCTCGCTGCTGGCCGACCTGGAGCTGGTCACCGCCGAGGCGCTGCGCGGCGACGACGAGGACGACGACGACGCCGAGCCCCGGCTGGACCGGCCGCTCGACCGCAGCCGGGAGAAGGCGCGGGAGAAGGCCCGCAAGCGCGAGCGGGCCCAGGCGCGGTCCGTCGAGCAGCCCGAGCAGCCCGAGCAGCCCGAGCAGCCCGATGAGCCCGGGCAGCCGCCGGAGCCGCTGGCGCCCGCGGCCGTCCAGGTGCCCGGGCAGCAGGTGCCCGCGACCACCGACCGCTGAGCCGTCTCCCGGTCGGGGGGCGCCGTGATCGGCAAGAGCAGCAGGTCAGGGGCTCAACCGGGTTCCGGGGCGTGCCGATGGACCAGGGGTGACACCTGGTCGGCCCTCCCCCACGCTGTCGTCGCTGCAGTCGCTGCAGCGCCGGCGCCTCGGTGACGTGCTCGTCGACGCGGGCGTCCTGACGCCGGCGCAGCTGGCGGAGGTCCTGGCCGGTCAGCAGAGCAGCACCGGGCGCCGCAAGCGCCTCGGTGAGCTGCTGGTGCAGTCCGGCATCGCCGACGAGAAGACCATCGCCCGGGCGCTGGCCGACCAGCTGGGCCTGACGGTGGTGGACCTGTCGCGCATGGTCCCGGACGCCGAGGTGGTGCGCAGCCTGCCGCAGGCGGTGGCCGAGCGGACGCGCGTGGTGCCGCTGGAGCGGACCCGCACCGGGCTGGTGGTGGCCGTGGCGGACCCGACCAACGTGCTCGCCCTCGACGACGTGCGCCTGCACACCGGTGCCAGCGACCTCGTGGTCACGGTGGCCACCGAGAGCCAGGTGCGCGAGCAGCTGATCCGCGCCTGGTCCCTCGGCCAGGACCGCTCCTCCGCGGCCGCCGTGGAGGACGCCGGCGGCGACCTCGACCCGTCGATGAGCGCCTCGGCGGCGCTGGAGCAGGACGCCGGCGCCACGGACGACGAGTCGCCCGTGGTCAAGCTGGTCAACCGGATCCTGTCCGACGCCGTGCGCGCCCGCGCCTCCGACATCCACATCGAGACCCAGCGCGACGA
The DNA here is from genome assembly GCF_014270065.1 of Quadrisphaera sp. RL12-1S. Classification (NCBI taxonomy): domain Bacteria; kingdom Bacillati; phylum Actinomycetota; class Actinomycetes; order Kineosporiales; family Kineosporiaceae; genus Quadrisphaera; species Quadrisphaera oryzae. The sequence goes on from NZ_JACNME010000003.1 coordinate 204,407, forward strand.
GCTGCGGGTGCGCTACCGCGTGGACGGCATGCTGCGCGAGGTCATGAGCGCCTCCAAGCGAGCGGCCGGCCCCATCATCAGCCGCATCAAGATCATGTCGGGGCTCGACATCGCCGAGCGGCGCGTGCCGCAGGACGGTCGCAGCCGCGTCATCGTGGACGGCTCCGCGTTCGACTGCCGCGTCTCCACGCTGCCGGCGCTGCACGGCGAGAAGGTGGTCATCCGCCTGCTCACCCGCGGCGACGCCGTGCCCGACCTGGACTCCCTGGGCTTCGAGGCGGACCAGCTGGAGGTCTTCCGCCGGGCGCTGTCGGTGCCGCAGGGCCTGGTGCTCATCACCGGCCCCACCGGGTCGGGCAAGACGAACACGCTGTACTCCGCGCTGGCCGAGGTGCTGACGCCGGAGAAGAACATCATCACGCTGGAGGACCCGGTCGAGGTCCAGCTGCCCGGCATCACGCAGGTGCAGGTGAACGTCAAGACGGGGCTGACCTTCCAGGCCGGGCTGCGCTCGGTGCTGCGCCAGGACCCGGACATCGTGCTGGTCGGCGAGGTCCGCGACTCCGAGACCGCCGAGCTGGCCCTCAAGGCCTCCCTCACCGGCCACCTGGTGCTCACCACGCTGCACACCAACTCGGCCGTCGCGGCGCTGACCCGCCTCGTGGACATGGGCGTGCAGCCCTTCCTCGTGGCGTCCTCGCTGACCGCCGCGGTGGCCCAGCGCCTGGTGCGCAAGCCCTGCGCGTCGTGCGCCGCCCCGTACGAGCCCCCGGCGGCGGTGCTGCAGGCGCTCGGCCTGCACGCCTCCGACCTCGCCGGCGCCTCACCGCGGCGCGGCACCGGCTGCCCGGACTGCGGCGGCACCGGCTACAGCGGCCGCACCGCCGTGTACGAGGTGCTCGAGGTGGACGCCGAGCTGCGCCGCGTGCTCATCGCCGACCCGCGCGAGGCCGCCGTCGGCGAGGCCGCCGCGCAGCGCGGCATGGCCTCGCTGCGCGACTCCGCCGTCCGCAAGGCGCTCGCCGGGCAGACGACCTTCGAGGAGGCGCTGCGCGTGACGGCCTCCGACGACGCCGCCCCCACCACGTGCCGCGCCTGCGAGCGGGCGCTGGAGGAGGGCATGGTGGCCTGCCCGTACTGCGGCACCGCGCAGCAGCCCGAGGGCTGCACCGCCTGCCACCGCCCGCTGCGCCAGGAGTGGGCGTGCTGCCCGTGGTGCGCCGCCCCTGTGGCGGGCCGCGCCCTGCGCCCCGCGGCCGTCGAAGCGCTGCCCTCGCCGGCCCTCCGCGCCGGCACGCTCATCGGCGGCGACGAGCTGCCGGCGTCCTCGCGCCTGGCCTCGGTGCAGGCCGCGCACCAGGAGGCCGCACCGCAGCACTGGGCCTAGCCTCGTGGAGGAGCTGGGCGCCGGCGGTCCGGGCCCGGCCGGCGGGAGGGCGCGTGGGACCTGGGGGCAGGGCTGACGGCGAGGACGTGCTCGTCGTCGACCTGAGCGCTGACGACCCGCACGCCGTCGACGCGGGCGCGTGGGACCTGGACGCCCCCGACGGCACAGACCGGGCTGACGGCGCTGACGGCGCTGACGGCGCTGGTCCGGCTGACGACGCCGCCGGGTCCGGGCGCTCCCGCCCCGGTCCCCCTCACCGCGCGCGCTGGACGTGGGCGGTGGTGCTGGCGGGTGCGGCCGCCGTCGTCGTCGTGCTCACCGGCGCCTCCTCCCTGCTGCGCAGCCCGCAGGAGCGTCTCCAGGACCGCCTCACCGACGCCCTTGACGCCGCCGGCGTGCGGCTGGCCGAGCCGGTGTCGCTGGAGGACGACGGCGCCGGACAGGTGTGGACCGGGCTGCTGCGCGTCCGCGAGGCGGGCGGCGGGGTGACCGGCGTGCGCGTGGCCCTGCGGCCCGACCCGCCGGAGTCGGCCGAGCCCGGGGTGACCGCGGGCCTGTTCCCGCTGGTCGACTGCGGCACCCGCTACCCGCTGAGCTGGGCCGGCGACAGCGACACCAGCTTCCGCACCACCCGGGCCGACCTCGCCGAGTGCGTCACCTCCTCCCCCGGCGGCGGCGTGCTCGCCACCATCGCCTGGCGCTCCGACGACGACTCCCGCGACGGCTCCGGGGCGGCGGGCCGGCAGACGTGGCGCACCGACCCGCGCGGCGGTGTCGTGTGGCTGCACAACGGCTCCAACGACTCCGGCGACGGCGGCCCGGGCCTGACCGGCGAGCAGCAGCGGGCTGTCGCCACCACGGAGGGCCTGCTCGCACCCCTGTGAGCACCGGCCGGGCGGCGGTGTGCGAGGACGCACCTACTCTCGTGGGGTGAGCCTGCTCCGCCGTCCCTCGTCCGCCGCGAAGCCGGGGCCGGAGGAGTCCGCGGTAAGCGCGGCGCTGGGCACCGTGCTGGACCCCGAGATCCGCCGCCCCATCACCGAGCTGGGGATGGTCGGGTCGCTGGAGGTGTCCGCCACCGGCGCGGTGCTGGTGCAGGTGCTGCTGACCACCTCGGGGTGTCCGCTGCGCGACACCCTCGAGCGCGACGTCACCGCGGCCGTCTCGCGCGTGGCGGGCGTGCGCGCCGTCCGCGTGGACCTGGGCGTCATGGACGACGAGCAGCGCTCGCGCCTGCGCGGGGTGCTGCGCGGCCCGGGCGGGACGGCGGGCGAGCGCGACGTGCCGTTCGCCCGGCCCGGCTCGCTGACGCGGGTGTACTGCGTGGCGTCCGGGAAGGGAGGTGTCGGCAAGTCCACGCTGACGGTCAACCTCGCCGTGGCCATGGCCCGCGACGGGCTGCGCGTGGGCCTGGTGGACGCAGACGTCCACGGCTTCTCGGTGCCCGGCATGCTCGGCACCACCGACCGGCCGGTGAAGATCGAGGACGTGGTCATCCCGCCGGTCGCCCACGGCGTCAAGGTGATCTCCATGGGCATGGTGGTGCCGGACGGGCAGCCGGTCATGCACCGCGGCCCCCTCCTGCACCGCGCGCTGCAGCAGTTCCTCACCGAGGTGCACTTCGGCGACCTCGACGTGCTCCTGCTCGACATGCCCCCCGGCACCGGGGACGTGCCGATCAGCGCGGCGCAGCTGCTGCCGGGCTCGGAGCTGCTCGTGGTGACCACGCCGCAGCCCGCCGCCGCCGAGGTGGCGCACCGCTCGGGCGGGCTGGCCGCGCGCACCGGGCAGGGCGTGGTGGGCGTGGTGGAGAACATGAGCTGGATGCCCCTGCCCGACGGCTCCCGCCTGGAGGTCTTCGGGTCCGGGGGCGGAGCGGCCGTGGCGGAGCGGCTCTCGCGGGACTCCGGCGCCCCGGTGCCGCTGCTGGCGCAGGTGCCGATGGACGTCGCGGTCCGGGAGGGCGGTGACGCCGGCATGCCCGTGGTGCTGGCGGCGCCGGACTCCCCCGCGGCGCTGGTGCTGTCCGACCTCGCGCGCACGCTCGGGCGGCGGGCCCGCGGCCTGGCCGGGCGGCCTCTCGGCGTCGTCCCCGTCTGAGCGCGCTCCCTGCTGGCCCTCGTTGGCTCAGGGTGGCCCTGCGCCACTCCTACTGGACCAGGGCCACCCTGAGCCAACGAAGGAGGGAGGGGCTGTCAGGTGGCCTCGAGGTCGACGGGGGCTCCGGCCGCGGAGCGGGCCATCGGCACGGAGGAGCCGTCAGCAGCGTCGTTCGCCTGGCCGTTCGCCGAGCCGTTCGCCGGGGCTGCGCCGCCTGCGGTGGGCCCACCCGTCGTCCCGACGGCGGCGGCGTCGAGCGGCGAGTCGGCGCTGGAGGGGCGCTTGTCAGCGGGGCTGACCGAGGGCAGGCCGGCTCCCGGCGGGAAGCTGCTCGTGCTGGAGGCCCCGGCCGCTCCAGCGGCCCCGACGGCTCCAGCAGCCGCGGCCGCACCCCCGACCGCTGACGGGCCGCCGCTGCTGACCGGCTTCGGCGCCGGCGGGGCGGCCGGCTCGTCGTCCTCGATGGCCTCGGTGAGGGCGTCCCGGATGATCTTGCGCGGGTCGTACTGGCGCGGGTCGAGCTTCTTCCAGTCGACGTCGTCGAACTCCGGGCCGAGCTCTCCGCGCACCTGCTCGCGCAGGCCCATCGCCATCTTCCGGCCCTCGCGGACCATGCGGCCGAGCTGCGCGGCGTACTTGGGCAGCCGCTCCGGACCCACCACGATCAGCGCGATGACGAGCAGCACGGCGAACTCGCCGGGGTTGATGCCGAACACAGCTTGCTCCCTCGCTCACCGCCCCACGCCGGGCTCCGAAGACCGGGGCCCCAGGCACCATCCTGCCCCCGCCGCGGCCGTGCGGGTGCCGCACCCGCCTCCTGCGGGCGCCGACCGCGCTCAGCCGACGAGCGGGACCACCCGCCCGGGACCCCCCAGGACCCGGGGTCCGGCCCGGCGCGCGGGGGTTGCGGACGGCCTCGCGGGACGCGTCGGCGCCCGGTGCTCCAGGTGCTTGCGGAGCTGGGCGCGCGCCCGGGACAGCCGCGAGCGGACGGTCCCGGTCTTGACACCGAGCACCTCCGCGACCTCCTCGTAGGTGAGCCCCTCGACGTCGGCGAGGACCACCACGGCGCGGAAGTCCGGCGAGAGCCGGTCCAGGGCCGCCTGCACGTCGACGTCGAAGCGCCCCGCCTCGAACGCGCGCTCCGGGCCGGCCCCCCGGTCGGGAAGCCGGGCGGTGATCTCCTCGGTCAGGGCGTCGAAGCGCAGCCTGCGGCGGCGGCGCGCCTGGTCGAGGAAGAGGTTGGTGGTGATGCGGTGCAGCCAGCCCTCGAAGGTGCCGGGCACGTAGGAGTCGAGCGAGCGGAAGACGCGCACGAAGACCTCCTGCGTGAGGTCGTCGGCGTCGTCCCGGTCACCGGTCAGCCGGTAGGCGAGCCGGTGCACGCGGACGGAGTGCTCGCGGACCAGGTCCTCCCACGAGGGCGGCGTCCACGGCTGCTCACCCGCCTGCGCTGACATGGGCTCCACTGTGCCGCTCCTTGCTGACAACGTCCTGGGGAGCGGGTGTGAGCCGGGTCACCTGGGCGTCACGACCCACGGCGGGTCAGCGGCGCCGCGCCGCCAGCAGCAGGCCCTCGCCGCTGGGCACCAGGGCCGGCAGGAGGTCCGGTGAGCTGCGCAGGGCCCGTGACAGCTCGCGCACCGCGGTGGTCACGGGGTCGCGCTGGGCCGGGTCCCCGGCGCGGTCGGCGGACAGCGCGCCGTGCAGCGCCACCACACCACCGGGCCGCAGCAGGCGGACGGCCCGCTCGAGGTAGGCCTCGGTGCCGACCGGGTCGGCGTCGAGCAGCACGAGGTCGTAGCCGCCCTCGGTGAGGCGGGGCAGCACGTCGACAGCGCGGCCCGTGATGCCGCGGATGCGACCGCTGCGCACGCCCAGCTCGGCGAAGGCCGTGCGCGCGGCGCGCAGGTGCTCGGCCTCGGCGTCGATGGTGGTGAGCACGCCGTCGCGCGGCATGCCCCCCAGCATCCACAGGCCCGAGACGCCCGCACCGGTGCCGACCTCCACCACGGCGCGCGCGTCCACCGCGGCGCACAGCGTCTGCAGCAGCGCCCCCGCGCCGTTGCCGACGGCGGAGATCCCCAGCTCGCGGGCGCGGGTGCGGGCGCGCTCCACGGCCTCGGACTCGGGCACGAAGTGCTCGGCGTACTGCCAGCTGGCGGCCTTCGAGCCGCTGGCGGACGTGGCCGGGGCCCGCCGCGCGGGAGCGCCGGGGGGCTGGTGCTGCGCCCCGGGGAGCCCGGGCATCACGCCAGGTCCTCGAGGAGGCGCAGCAGCAGCCGCGCTCCCCACCCGGTGGCGCCGCGCGGCACCTCGTGGGACTCCTTCTCCGAGCGCCCCACGCCGGCGATGTCGAGGTGCGCCCACCGGCGCTGGCCGGCGAACTCCCGCAGGAAGAGCGCCGCCGTCACCGAGCCCGCGCCGGGCGCGGGCGAGGACGGCACGTGGCGCAGGTCGGCGACGTCGGAGTCGAGGCTGGCGCGGTACTCCTCCACCAGCGGCATCCGCCAGACCCGCTCGCCGGTGGCCTCTCCGGCCTCGGCCAGGGCGGCGGCGAGCGCGTCGTCCTCGGTGAACAGCGCCGCGTGCTGGCGGCCCAGCCCCAGCGTGGCGGCGCCCGTGAGCGTGGCGACGTCGACGAGCAGCGCCGGGTCGAGCTCGGCGTCGGCGAGCGCGAGGGCGTCGGCCAGGACGAGGCGGCCCTCCGCGTCGGGGTTGTCCACCTCCACCGTGGTGCCGTCGAGCACCCGGATGACGTCTCCGGGGCGGTAGCTGGCGGCGCCGAGGGCGTTCTCGGCCAGCGGGAGCAGCGCGGTGACGGGCCGGCGCAGGTCGGCCTCGGCGGCCGCGACGACGGTGGCGAGCACCACGGCGGCACCCGCCATGTCGGTCTTCATGGCCACCATCGACTCGCGCGGCTTGAGCGCCAGCCCGCCGGTGTCGTAGGTGATGCCCTTGCCCACCAGCACCGCGCGGCCCTCGGCGACGGGCGCCGGGCCGGAGGGCGTCCAGTCGACCCGCACCAGGCACGGCGGGTGCCGCGAGGCGGCGCCCACAGCGAGCAGCCCTCCGGCGCGGCGCTGGGCGAGGTCCTCCTCGTCGAGCACGGTGACGGTCAGGCCGGGGCGGCCGGCGCACAGCGCCTGGGCCTGCTGGGCCACCCAGGCGGGGGTCTTGGTGGACGACGGCGTGGCGGCCAGGTCGCGCACGCGCCAGGTGGCGGTGGCAGCCGTCTCGGCCCCGGACCAGGCCTTGGCGACGTCGTACCCGGTCCACGCGGGCTCGGTGGCGGGTTCGTCGTCCGGGGACAGGCGCACCGTGGGGCGGCCCGTGATCCCCAGGAGCTTCACGTGCTCCACCGCCGGCTCCGGCCCCTCCTCGACGCCGGAGCGCGGCGGGGTCCAGGCACCGAGGAGCACGCCCTCGGTGAAGGCGCCCACCAGCGCCGGCTCGAGGGCCGCGACCGCGGTGGTCGCCACCAGCTCGCAGCCCCGGGAGGCGCGGGCCAGGGCGGCCCCGGCGCGGCGCAGGTCGCGCGCGGTGCCCTTCCCGGTGCCGAGCAGCACGAGGCGGGTGCCGCCGGGCAGCGCGGCACCGTGGACGGGCAGCACCGACCCGGCGGCGGCGCGCCACGGGGCGTCGGCGCAGATCCGCGCGAGGTCCAGGCCGGTGGCGGCCTCGACGCCCGCCGCACCAGCACCGAGCTCGACCGCGCCGTCAGCACCGGGGCCCGCTGCACCCACGCCGAGCAGGAGGACCGCGACGCCGTCGAGGGTGACGGCGTCGTCCTCAGGATCCCCGCTGGGCAGGGCGGAGCCGCCCCCGAACCGCGGGAGCGGACGCTCCGGCCGGGGCCCGACCTGCAGGTCGGGCCCCTGGCCGGTGGCGGCGGGCGCAGGCGGCGCCGAGGGGGAAGGCGCGCCGGCCACGCTCAGCCCGCGGCGGTCTTGAGGGCGTCGCCCAGGGCGTTGGCCTCGTCGGGGTTCATCTCGACGACGAGGCGGCCACCGCCCTCGAGCGGCATGCGCATGACGATGCCCCGGCCCTCCTTGGTGACCTCCAGGGGACCGTCACCAGTCCTGGGCTTCATGGCAGCCATGCGGCACACCCCTTCCACGTGCACTGCACGCCATCGGTGGAGCGGGCGCAGCTGCGCCCGCGGACTGTGAGCATCATCCCATCGGCTGCCGACCGGCGGAAACCGAGGCGTCCACCAGACGGGCGCGACCGCAGGTCACCCGGCGGCCGGCTCGCGCCTCCTCGCCCGCCGGCGCCGGTCACGGCGGCCAGTCCGAGGGCGGCGAGAAGCGCCACAGCCAGGCCACCCAGACCACCTGCAGCGCGAGCCCGGCCACCGCCCACGCGCCCACCGCGCGGCCGGAGCGGGCCTGGACCGCGATGAGCAGCGCCAGCGGCACCTGCAGCAGGAGGTAGCGGAACAGCGACGTCCACGGGTCGAGCACCACCAGCAGGTACGCCTGCTGGGCCAGCACCCAGGCGGGCAGCTCGGGACCCAGCGAGCGGGCCGCCGGTCCGGTGCACCACCACACGAGCGCGAGCAGCAGGCCGACGAGCACCACCGGGCCGGCGGCGTCGCCGAAGAGCTGGGAGGAGGCGCGGAACCACGGCTCCACCCACACCACCTGCCCGCTGCGCCAGGCCGACTGCACCTGCGTGTACGCGTCCGGGATCCCCGTCGCCACGCCCACCGCCACCGGCCACGCCAGGCCCGCGACGCCGCTGGCGACCAGCAGCCCGACCAGCGCCACCCGGTCGCGCACCGGCACGGCCCGCCCCTCGGCGCGCCACCGCGCGAGCGCGTGCACGAGCACCACCAGGGCGAACGGCAGGGCCACGGCGCGTGTGGCGCCCAGGAGCAGCACGGCCAGCACGCACCAGCCGTAGCGCCGCTCCACGAGCGCCAGCAGCGCCCACGCCAGCGCCAGCAGCGCGAGCGACTCCGTGTAGGCGTACTGCAGCACCGGCGCGGCGGGCGCGCAGAGCACCAGCAGCAGCCCCGCGAGCGCCGCGGACTCCCCCGCCACCCGGGCGAACAGCCGCCTCAGGACGACGGCGGCCCCCGCGCCGACCAGCAGCGCGGTGGTCGGCGCCACCGCCTCCCAGCTCCCGCCGGTCACGGTCATGAGCAGCCGGACGAGCATCGGGTAGGCGGGGAAGAAGGCCCACTCGCTCTGCGCGGCAGCACCGCTGTCGGAGCGCGGCAGCGGCAGCGGGTAGCCGTGCTCGGCGATGCTGCGGTACCAGGTGGCGTCCCACAGGTCCGCGGCCATCACCGGGTAGGACGGCGAGCTGGGCGTCCAGACGGAGTCCACCTGGAACCGCGCGACGCACACCGTGACCACGGCGGCGAACAGCCGCGTGGCGGCGTAGACGAGCAGGGCCTGGGCCCACCCGGGCAGGAGCAGGAACCGGGCCCAGGCGGTGGCGCCGGCCCCGGACAGGGCCGCCCCGGCCCGCTGCCGGCCGGAGAGCAGGCCCTCCAGCAGAGCGCTCACGCGCCGGTGCTCACCGGCCGCACCACCGACAGGGTCATCGGGAGGGTCATCGGGAGGACCGCGCCTCGGCCTCGGCGGCGACCTTCTTCAGCGTGCTGCCGAAGGCCAGCCGCCCGCCGACGGCGATGGGCAGGGTGATGACCCGCGACAGCTGCCTGTTGACCAGCGAGATGTCCTCGGTCCAGCGCAGCCGGCACCGATCACCCGGCAGGGGCACCACCTGCACCTCGCCGTGCCCGAGGACCAGCGAGCCGCGGTGGTCGATGGCGGCGGTGCCGGCGCGGGTGGGCGTCGGCGGCTCCCAGGAGGTGACCTCCATGGGGTCGTCGAAGGCCAGGCGGCCGACGCCGCTGCGCCCGGTGAAGCGCGTGCCGACGCCGCCGGTGTCGCGCTCGACGGACATGGTGGTCAGGGGGATCCAGTCGCCGTGGCGGGACCAGTCGGTGACCAGCTCCCAGACGACGTCGGCGGGTGCGGCCACCTCGCGGTGGGCGGTGAAGCGGGCCACGTCAGCTCCCCTCCTCGGGGGTCAGGGCTCGGGTGGGGACGGCGGGGCCGTAGCGGCCGGCGTCGTCGGAGACCGGGGTGCGGGCGGCGGCGGTGAGCGCCTCGAGCCGGCGGTCGCGCTCGGCCAGCTCCTCGCGGAGGCGGTCCAGGACGGCGTCGACCTGGTCCATGCGGTAGCCGCGGGGCACCACCGAGAAGCGGACCTCGTCGAGGTCGGCGGGCTCGAGGGTGCGCGGCGGGAGGGGTCGGTGCGGGCTGCTCGGCGTGGCGGCGGGCATGCCGGCGGGCAGCCGGCCCGCGGCGACGGCCACCACCACCCCGACCACGACCACCGCGAGCAGCAGCAGGACGAGGCTCACGCGGTGATGCTGCCAGACGATCGACGCAGCAGCCCGGCTGACGCCGCGGCCGGCGGGCCCGGGGCCGTCAGGACCCGGCTTCCAGGCCCTCCTGCGTGAGCACGTGCTCCGGGGCCGCGCCGGGTCCACGTGCGGCGAGCCCGGCCTCGACGACGTCGAGCGCCTGCTCCGGGCTCGTCGTCCAGGTCACGGCGTCGGCGGCCGGGCGCTGCACGAAGCCGCCGTCCACGAGCGCCTCCACGGCCCGGCGCAGCGGGTCGAGGACGCCGGTGGGGTCGCAGACCACCACGGGCTTGGCGTGCAGGGCCAGGGCCCTGGAGCTCCACACCTCCAGCAGCTCCTCAAGGGTGCCGAGGCCGCCGGGGAGCACCACGAAGGCGTCGGCGGCGTCGTCCATGAGCCCCTTGCGCTCGCGCATGCCGTCGGTGACCACCAGCTCGTCGGCGTAGCGGTCTCCGACCTCCTTCTCCAGGAGGGCGCGCGGGATCACGCCGTAGGTGCGCCCACCGCCCTCGCGGACGGCCTTGGCGACGGCGCCCATCATCGAGACCGAGCCGCCCCCGGAGACCAGGGAGTGGCCGCGGGCGGCGATGAGCGCGCCGACGTCAGCCGCCAGCTGGACGTGGACGGGGTCGATCCGCTCGGAGGCGGAGCAGTACACGGCGATCGCGGGCACGGCCCACACCCTGCCAGCCGTCCCCCGCCGCGGACGGGAGGACCGCCCCGCCTCACCCGCCGGCGCTGCTCAGCCGCCCGAGCGCACGGGACGCCCGGGCAGCGCGGTGAGGTCCAGCTGCCCGTCGCGCACCACGAACTCCCCGCCCACCAGCAGGTGGCGCACGCCGGAGCTGGGCAGCACGGCCGCGGCGGAGGCCCTGTCGGTGGTGGCCTCCAGGTCGAGCAGCACGAGGTCGGCGTCGCAGCCGACCGCCACGCGCCCCTTGCGCCGCATCGCCGGCACCCACGGCTCGAGGATCCGCGCGGGTCCGGTGGAGCAGCGCTCCACGGCCTCCAGCAGCGTCCAGTCGCCCCGCTCGCGCACCATCCAGCGCAGCGCCCGCGCGAACGTGCCCGCTGAGCGGGGGTGCACAGCGGCGCCCGGTGGCACCGGCCACTCGTCGTGGACGTCGTAGCGGGTGCCGCGCACCAGCGGCATCGCGTCGGAGGCGACCACCGCGCCGGGCAGCGAGACGGCCCGGGCGAGCAGGGTCTGGTCGGCGGCGTCCCCGGCGTCGAGGAAGTCCACCACGCACAGGCCGCCGGGGTCGGTGGCGCGCAGCTCCCGCAGCCGCTCGGCGTCGCGGACGCGCTCGCCGGTGGGCAGGAACAGGACGTCGGTGGGCTGCACCCCGAGGCGTCCGAGGTGCTCCGGCGCCAGGAACGCGGCGCCGATGCCGGTGCTGAACATCGCGTACGGGTAGGCCTCGGTGGTGACGCGGTTGCCCAGCTCCGCCGCGCGCACCAGGGCGGCGCCGACCTGGTCGACGCGCCGCAGCGAGGTGGAGTTCACGTGGCACAGGTGCAGCGCCGCGCCGGTGCCCGCCGCGGCGGCGATGACCTCCAGCGCCCCGTCCAGGGACGAGCCTGGCTCCAGGGCCGACATGTGCCGGGCGTGCGTGGAGACCCCCACCCCCAGCTGCTCGGCGCGCTGCGCGACGCGGAAGTACTCCTCGCGGCCCGAGCCGGGTGCGTACCCGAGCAGCACCCCGATCCCGAGCGCCCCCTCGGCCACCCCGCCCTCCAGCAGGTCGAGCACGCGGTCCACCTGGGCGGGGGTGGCCGGGCCGAGCCAGCGCGGGTCGGTCTGGTGGCGCTGGAACACCTCCAGGGGCGTGGTGGCCCGCTCCCCCGGCGCGTAGCGGGGCAGCGGCACCTGCGCCATGACGTGCAGGCGCGCCAGCGCCCAGGAGGCGGAGAAGCCGAAGTTCAGCGGGCGCCCCTCGGCCTCCGCCTCGGCGTAGTGCGCCGCCACCGGCAGCGCACCGGACTCCAGGTCGAGCGCGGTGGTGACGCCGTCGAGGGCCTGCAGGCGGTGCCCGGTGGGCGACTGCGCGTGGCTGTGCAGGTCGATGAACCCGGGCGCCAGCACCAGCCCGGACGCGTCGAGCACCGTCGTCGTCGTCGAGGGCGGGGGGTCGCCGGGACCGACGTGGGTGATGCGGTCACCGGTCACCCCCACGGTCATCACCTGGTCGGTGCCGGTGTCCGGGTCCACCACCCGGGCACCGCGGAACAGCACGTCCACCCGGTCCCCCCTCGTCCTGCGCGGAACAGCGAGGCTAGGACGACGACGGCGGCGCGGTCACCGGGCGGTCTGCACAGCGGGCGGGCCGCCGGTGTGGGACGTGCACACCGGCCTCAGCCGGCGACGGCCACCTCACCCGTGCTCGGACCGTGCGGGGACCGCGGCCGGCGCGGCGCGGCGGCCACGGCGGCGTCGGTGAGGGCGCGCACCAGGTCCGCGGCGTCCTCCGGGTCGAGCCGCAGCGTGGTGGCGCAGACGTCGCCGTCCCACAGCGAGAGCACCACGAGCCCGCCGCCGGGGGCGTCCGGGTGGGTGGTCACCCGCAGGGCGCGGGAGGAGCGGTCGCGGTCGCGCACGACCGCGCTGCGGGCGGGAGCCGGGACGACGCGCATGGCCGATCATCAGCCCTGCTCACAGCGCCGCGCCAGTCCCCGGACGGCCCCACCTCGGACGGTCACCGCGTGGCGCCGGTGTGTCGCCGTCAGCCGCGCTGGCAGGCCGCCTCCACGGCCTGCGCGGCCTTGCGCGCGGCGATGAGCACCGGGTCCCACACGGGCGCGAACGGCGGGGCGTAGGCGAGGTCGAGGGACAGGACCTCCTCCACGGTCATCTCGTTCCAGACGCAGATGGCCAGGGCGTCCACGCGCTTGCCGGCTCCCGCCCGCCCCACCACCTGGCCGCCGAGCAGGCGCCCGCTGCGCTCGTCGGCGATGAGCTTGACCCGCACCGGCTCCGACCCCGGCATGTACCCGGCGGTGGTGGTGGAGTCGACGGCGGCGGTCACCACGCGGAACCCGGCCGCGGCGGCCTCGTCGCTGGACAGGCCCGTGCGCCCGATCTCGACGCGGCAGACCTTGGTGATGGCCGTGCCGACCACGCCCGGGAAGGTGGCGTACCCGCCGCCGAGGTTGATGCCCGCCACCCTGCCCTGCTTGTTGGCGTGCGTGCCGAGCGGCACGTGCACCCCGCGGCCGGAGACGCGGTGGCGCACCTCGGTGCAGTCGCCCGCGGCCCACACCCCCTCGGCCCGGGTGCGCTGGGAGACGTCGACGGCGATGGCTCCGGACTCCCCCAGCGGCACGCCGGCCTGGCGGGCGAGCGCCACCGAGGGCTCCACGCCCAGCCCCAGCACGACGAGGTCGCACGGGAGCTCGAGGCCGCTGGCGGTGTGCACGGCGCGCACCCGCCCGCCCTCGGCCGCCGGGGCCAGCTCCAGGCCGCACACCTCCTCGCCGGTGAGCAGGTGCACGCCCTCGCCGCGGACGGCGTCGGCGATGAAGGCGCCCGTGTCGTCGTCCACCGTGCCCAGCGGGGTCTCGCCGCGCTGCACCACCGTGACGTGCAGGCCGCGGACCGCGCACGCCTCGGCGACCTCCAGGCCGATGTAGCCGCCGCCGACCACCACCACGCGCCGCACGTCCCCGCCGTCCAGGTCCGCGATGAGCGCCGAGCCGTCGTCGAGGGTCTGCACCCCGTGCACGCCGGCCTCCGGCCCGGCGTCGAAGCCGGGGGCGTCGGGGCGGCGCGGCACGGCACCGGTGGCGAGGACCAGCTGGTCGAAGCCGTCGGTGCCCTCGCCGTCGGCGCTGCGCCAGGCGACGGTGCGGGCGGCCAGGTCGACGCCCACCACCTCGGTGCCCATCCGCAGGTCGACCCCGCGACGGCGGTGCTCCTCGGGCGTGCGCGCCACGAGGGCGTCACGGCCCTCGACCACCCCGCTCACCCAGTACGGGATGCCGCACGCCGAGTACGACGTGGCGCTGCCGCGCTCGAACGCGACGACCTCCAGGTCGCGGCCGCGGGGCCGCTGGCGACCGGCCTGCTGGAGAGCCTGCGAGGCCGCCGCCATGCCGGCTGCGTCACCTCCGACGACGACGACGCGCGAGCGGCCGGGAGCCATGTGCTCGACGCTAGCCGGAGATCGCCGGCGCGCGCGGCGACGGCCCTCCCGACGCTCTGAGCGGGGTGGACGCCCACCCGCCGGGCGAGCAGGACGGCCACCACGAGGGCCGCCGCGGCCGGCACGAGCCCGCAGAACGCGAGCCCCACCCGGGCGCCCCAGGTCTGCGTGATCCAGCCGACCAGGGGCGCGCCGACGGGCGTGCCGCCGACGAAGGCCAGCAGGTACAGGCCCATGACGCGGCCGCGGACGTCCGGGTCCACCCAGAGCTGCACCGAGGAGTTGGCCATCGCCTGGAAGGCCAGGTTGACCAGTCCCACGGCCACGAGCACCACCAGCAGGACCGCGGCGTTCGGCGCGAGCGAGGCGCCGGCCTGCAGCGCCCCGAAGCCCAGGCAGGCGGCCACGATGAGGCGCAGCCGGGTGGTGGCGCGCGTACCGGCCACGAGCGCCCCGGCGGTGGAGCCCAGGGCGAGGGCGGTGTTGAAGGCGCCGTAGAGCGCCGGCCCAGACATCGAGGAGTGGAGCACGTCCGTGGCCATGGCCGTGAGCACCACCGGGAAGTTCAGCCCGAAGGTCCCGACCACCCCCACCAGCACGATCGTCACCAGCACGTGGGGGCGCTGGCGCACGTGGGCCAGCGCGTCGCGGACGCTCCCCCGGTCGCGGGGCGCCCCCGGCGCGCGCGGGCCACCGGCAGCCGGCCGGGTGAGCAGGTCGGCGGGGCGCAGCAGCGCCAGCGCCACCAGCGGCGCGGTGAAGCAGACGGCGGTGGCGGCGAAGGCCCACCCGGTGCCGGCGGTGCTGATGAGCGTGGCGGCCACGGCCGGGCCGAGGAGGCGCGAGGTCTGGAAGACGGCGGAGTTCAGGGAGACGGCGCCGCGCAGGTGGTCGGCGGGGACGAGCTCGCCGGCGAAGGCCTGGCGGGCGGGGCCGTCGACGGCGGTGACGCACCCGGCCAGGAGCGCGAGCACCCACACGAGCGGCGCGGTGGCGACGCCGGTGAGGGTGATGGCCGCGAGGGTGGCGGTGAGGGTGAGGAAGGCCGCCTGGGTGAGCATGAGCAGGGTCCGCTTGGGGAACCTGTCGGCCAGCTGCCCGGCCTTGAGGCCGAGCAGGAGCACGGGGGCGAACTGGCACGCCATGGTCACGCCGACGGCGGCGGGGCTGCCGGTGAGCTCGAGCACGAGCCAGTCGGTGGCGATGTTCTGCATCCAGACGCCGGTGCTGGCGACGGCGTGGCCTGCGAGGTAGGTGCGGTACGGGCGGTTGGACAGCGGCGCGAGGGCGCGGGGGGCCACGGGGTCTCTTCCGGCGGGGGCGGGTGGTGCAGCGGCGGCGGTGCGTCGGACCGACCGTCACGCACTGTTGCCGCTGGGAACCACCCTCTCGCGCGGACGGGTCGCTACGCAGCATCATCGGACCCGATCGGTGCTCTGACTGCCATCATGGTCCGTGATGAGCGAGCGGGCAGCGGCTGGCCAGGCCGGGTACGACGTGGCGCAGCTGCGCTCCTTCCTCGCCGTGGCGCAGGCCCGCAGCTTCACGCGCGCGGCCGCGCGCCTCGGGGTGGGGCAACCCACGGTGAGCCAGCACGTGCGCAAGCTCGAGGCGGCCACGGGCCGGGTGCTGGTGCTGCGGGACACCCGCACGGTCTCGCTCACGCCCGACGGCGAGGCGATGATCGGCCTGGCTCAGGAGATCGTGGCGGCCCACGAGCGCGCCACCGCCTACTTCCGCGGGCACCGCCCGCACGGCCGACTGCGGATGGGCATGTCCGACGACCTGGCGCTGACCAGGCTGCCCGCCATCCTGCGCGAGTTCCGCCGGGAGAACCCCCTCGTGGACCTCGACCTCACGGTGGACCAGTCCGGCACGCTGCACCGCCGCCTGGCCGCCGACCGGCTCGACGTCTACGTGGGGCGCCGCCCGGCCGCGGGCGACGGCAACCGCCACGCCACCGGCGCCGAGATCCCCGAGCAGCTGGTCAGCCGCGAGCGCATGGTGTGGGTCGGCACACCGACCACGCACATCGACCCGTCGGCCCCCGTGCCACTGGTGCTCTACCCGCCGCCGTCGCTGGCGAGGACGGCGATGGAGGAGGCGCTGCAGCGCTCCGGCACCGCCTACCGCACGGCGGCGCTGTGCCGCGGCACCAACGGCCTCATCGCGGCCGTCGCCGCGGGCATCGGCGTCTCGGCGGTCCCGCGCAGCCTGGTGCCGCTGCAGCTGTCAGCGCTGCGCACGGAGCGACGAGCGGACAGGCGGCCAGACGGGCGCGGCGACGTCCCCGCGGTCCGCCTGCCCGAGCTCGGCACCATCGACCTGGTGCTCCTCACCAACCCGCGCACCGCCGACCGCCCGGCCTCCCGGGCGCTGGTGGCCGCCGTGCTCGCCAGCGGCCCCTCCGGCGTCTCCGCCTGAGGCGGCGGCCCACTCCTCGTTGACGAGGCCGCCCAGCAGCACCACGCCGCTGCCGAACCAGCCCAGCAGCATCACCGCCACCAGCGCGCCCACCACGGTGGCGGCGGCCTGCACCGCCTCGTCCCCGGAGGTCGTGACGGGCCCGGGGGTGCCCAGCACCGCCAGCGAGGCCCGGAAGGCCACCACCAGGCCCACGAGCGCCGCCGTGGCCAGCACCGCCCCCGGCACCACCGAGCGCCACGCCACCCGCACCGGTGCGCCCACGCGGTAGAGCAGGGCGAGCCCGGCGGCCACCACCACCAGCAGCACGGGCCACCGGCCCACCGCCCACACCGTGGCGAAGACCTCCCCGCCGCCGACCGCTGCCGCCAGCCGCTCGCCGCCGCCCAGCAGCGGGCCCACCACCAGCACGAGGAGCATGAGCGAGCCCGCCACCACCCCCACGAAGGTCAGCGCGAACGACAGCAGGAACAGCAGCACGGGGCGGCGCTCCTCCACGGGCGTCTCGCCCTCGCGCAGCACCCGCAGCGCCGAGCGGACCACGCGGCTGGCCACCACCAGCGCCACCAGCGCCGACCCGGCGGTGAACCCGCTGGAGTCCTGCGCGAGCAGCTCGCGCACCAGCGGCGCCCCGAGGCTGGCCGCCAGCGCCGGGCTGAGCGCGGCCTCCAGGAGCTGCACGAGGAAGGCCTGGGCGTCCCCCACCGCCTCGGGGTCCAGCCAGCGGCCCAGCAGCCCCAGGCCCGTGCCCAGCGCGGTCAGCAGCGGGACGGCGGACAGCAGCAGGTAGAAGCACATCTCCGCGGCGCGCCCGCCCAGGCGCAGCCCGGAGGCCCGCAGGGCCACCCGCGCGGCCACCGCCACGGGGTTGCGGCCGCGCAGCCTCCACGGCGTCCGCTGGGCGGGCGCCTGGAGCCTGACGACGAGCCGCGTCGGGGGCACGACCCCGGCTACCGACCGGCCGCGGCGGACGTCGTCGTCGGCAGGAGCCAGGCCAGGAGCGCCTCGCGGCACTCGCGGACCTCCTCCACCGGGCACCACTCGCCCGCGGTGTGCGCGAGCAGCGGGTCACCGGGGCCGAAGTTCACCGCGGGGACGCCCAGCTCGGAGAAGCGGGCGACGTCGGTCCAGCCGAGCTTGGCCACGGGCTGGCGGCCGCTGCGCGCGAGCACCTGCCGCACGAAGTCGCGGGCGGCGGGGTGGTCCAGGCCGGGCCGCGCGCCCGGAGCGGCGTCGACGACCACCACCTCGGCGCCGACCTCCTCCTCCAGCCCGGCGAAGACCCCGCGCACGTGCTCCTCGGCCTGCGCCGGGGTGAAGCACGGGGCGAAGCGGTGGTTCACGGTGACGGTGCAGGCGTCGGGGATGACGTTGCCGGCCACCCCACCGCTGATGCCGACCGCGTTGAGGCCCTCGCGGTAGACGAGGCCGTCCACCTCGACGCTGCGCGCCTCGTAGGCGGCCAAGCGGGCGAGCACGGGCGCCGCGAGGTGGACGGCGTTGAGGCCCACCCACGAGCGCGCCGAGTGCGCGGCGCGGCCCGTGAGGCGCACCTCGGCGCGCAGCGTGCCGTTGCAGCCGCCCTCGATGCTGGCGTTCGTCGGCTCGCCGAGGACGGCGACGTCGCCCGCGAGCCAGTCCGGGCGGCGGCGCGCGAGGCGGCCCAGGCCGTTGAGGGCCGAGTCGACCTCCTCGTGGTCGTAGAAGACCCACGTGACGTCGCGGGGGACGCGGCGCGGCTCGGTGGCGAGGGCGTCCGCCACGGCCGCGGCCGCCGACAGCGCCATCGCCACACCGCCCTTCATGTCCGTGGAGCCGCGGGCCACCAGCCGGTCCACGCCGTCCACCACCTCGCGGCGCGAGGGCACGTCGTCGCCGGCCAGCGGCACCGTGTCGAGGTGCCCGGCGACGACGACGCGCTCGGCCCGGCCGAGGCGGGTGCGGGCCACCACGGCGTCCCCGTCGCGCAGGACCTCGTAGTGGGCGGCGCCGCCCTCGCGGGCGCCGAGGCGGCGCAGCGCGTCCTCCACGAGGTCGGCCAGGGGCCCCTCCCGCCCGCTCACCGACTCGACGTCGCAGACCGCGGCCGCCAGGTCGACCACGTCCCCGGCGAGGTCGAGCGACCGCTCGGGCGCTGGCTGGGGGTTCCTCCCGGTGGTGCTGCTCACGGCGACGACCCTACGGCGGTCCGGGCCGCTCGTCGGTGATCGCGGCCGGTGGGCCACCCGGTCGCCCCGGTCGGGCCGGACCGGGGTGCGCAACCCCGCCACACGCGTCCCAGGCGCACCTACCCTGTGGGTCATGAGCACGGAAGTCAGCCCCGGAGCCGGCACGGACGCGACCAGCACCCCCAGCCCCCGCAGGGCCTGGGGCTACGGCCTGGCCACCACGGCCGTCGTGGACGGCGCGGCCGGCCAGGTGCTCGACACCTGGTACCCCTCCCCGGCGCTCGGACCGGCACCCGAGGACGACAGCCCCTACGCCGTGCCCGCCGCCCTGGCCGCCCTGGAGGGCGAGGACCCCGCGCGCGGCGTGCGCACGCACGTGGTGCGCACCGAGGTGGACCTCGACGCCCCGCCCGCCGACGCGCCCGACGCCTACCTGCGCCTGCACCTGCTCTCCGCGCGGCTGGCCGCGCCGCGGACCATCAACCTCGACGGGCTCTTCGGCACGCTCGCCAACGTCGTCTGGACCGACCGCGGCCCGTGCCCGGTGGCCGGGTTCGAGCAGGCGCGGCTGCGCCTGCGCGCCCACGGGCCGGTGCAGGTCTTCGGCGTCGACAAGTTCCCGCGCATGGTCGACTACGTGCTCCCCACGGGCGTGCGCATCGCCGACGCCGACCGCGTGCGCCTGGGCGCGCACCTGGCCGAGGGCACCACGGTCATGCACGAGGGCTTCGTGAACTTCAACGCCGGCACGCTCGGCGCCTCGATGGTGGAGGGGCGCATCTCCGCGGGCGTCGTCGTCGGGGACGGCAGCGACGTCGGCGGCGGCGCCTCGATCATGGGGACGCTGTCCGGTGGTGGCACGCAGGTGGTCTCCGTCGGGAAGCGCTCCCTGCTGGGCGCCAACGCCGGCATCGGGATCTCCCTCGGGGACGACTGCGTGGTCGAGGCCGGCCTGTACGTCACCGCGGGCACCAAGGTCGTGCTCACCGGCGACCTGGCGCGGGCGCACGCCCCGCAGGGCTGGCAGCCGGGCGACGACGCCGTCGTGGTCAAGGCGCGCGAGCTGTCGGGCCTGGACGGGCTGCTCTTCCGCCGCAACTCCACCTCCGGCGCCGTCGAGGCGGTCGCGCTGACCAAGGCCGCCGTCGTCCTCAACGACGCCCTGCACGCCAACTGAGGCCAGCCCTCCCCGCACCTCCCGGAGCACCCGCACCCCCATGGCCACCGTGCAGCAGCGACGCCGCCGCCCGCCGCCCCCGCCGCCGCGCCGGCGCGCGGGTGGCGGCCACCGCGTGCTCGGGCGCCTCGTGGGGACCGCTGCGGTGCTCGCGGTGCTCGCCGGCGGCGCCTGGGTGGCGGTGCAGCAGGTCGCGCCGTCGAGCACGGTGGTGGTGGAGCGGTGCACGGCGGTCAGCGGTGACGCGGCCACCCCGTACGACCTCGCCCCCGACCAGGCCGCCAACGCCGCGCTCATCACCGCCGTGGTGCAGCAGCGGGGCATGCCGCCGCGCGCGGCCACCATCGCCCTGGCCACGGCGGTGCAGGAGAGCAAGCTGCGCAACATCACCTACGGGGACCGCGACTCCCTCGGCCTGTTCCAGCAGCGGCCCTCGCAGGGGTGGGGCACCGCGGCGCAGATCCAGGACCCGGTCTACGCCACCAACGCCTTCCTCGACGTGCTGCAGAAGGTGGACGGGTACGCGGACGCCCCCATCACCGAGGTGGCCCAGCGGGTGCAGCGGTCGGCCTTCCCCGACGCCTACGCCGACCACGAGCCGGAGGGCCGGGCCTACGCCTCCGCGCTCACCGGGTACTCCCCCGCCGCGCTCACCTGCCGGCTCCGCCCGGCCACCGACTCCTCGGCCGAGACCGCGGCGGCGAACGGGTACTGGCCGCGCACGCAGCCCCTGGTCGACGCCCTCGCGCGCGAGCGCGGCACGGGCGTGCCCGTCGCCCCCACCGACGAGGGAGCCGGCGCGGTGATCGGCACCCCGGTGGCCGCCGGCGCCACCCCGGACGACGCGCAGCGGCGCGCCGGCTGGTCGGCGGCGCAGTGGGCCGTGGCGCACGCCGCCGACGCCCAGGTGGTGGCCGTCGGCACCGACGGCAGGCAGTGGCGCCGGGACCGCCCGGACGACGGCTGGGTGGACGTGCCGCAGGCCGACCGCGCGCGCCTGGCGCCGGCCGGCGCCGCCGTCGTCCTCGTCGCCGGCGGCCGCGCCGAGTAGCCCTCGAGCTCGCGCCCGCGACCAGGCGCTCGGCTGCGGGTCGGGAGGACGACGACGCCGGGCGCGCAGGAGGGCCGCCCCCGGGTGTCGGGTGCGGCCCTCCTCGGCGTCAGCGCGGCAGCTGCCGCGGGTCAGCGCTCCGTCACGGGCACGTAGTCGCGCTCGCCGGCACCGGTGTAGACCTGGCGCGGGCGGTTGATCTTCATGGCGGGGTCCGTGACGCCCTCGCGCCACTGCGCGATCCACCCCGGCAGGCGACCCAGCGCGAAGAGCACCGTGAACATCCGCGTGGGGAAGCCCATCGCCTGGTAGATCAGGCCGGTGTAGAAGTCGACGTTGGGGTAGAGCTTGCGCTCCACGAAGTAGTCGTCCTGGAGGGCGATCTCCTCCAGGCGCTTGGCGATGTCCAGGAGCGGGTTGTCGGCCCGTGCCAGCACCTGGTCGGCGGTCTTCTTCACGATGGCGGCCCGCGGGTCGTAGTTCTTGTAGACGCGGTGCCCGAAGCCCATGAGGCGCACGCCGTCGCGCTTGTCCTTGACCTTGGCCATGAAGGAGTCGGCGTCGTCGTCGCCGCGGTGGATCGCCTCGAGCATCTCCAGCACGGCCGAGTTGGCGCCGCCGTGCGCGGGACCCGACAGGGCGTGGATGCCGGCCGAGACGGACGCGAAGAGGTTGGCCCCGGAGGAGCCCACCATGCGGACGGTGGAGGTGGAGCAGTTCTGCTCGTGGTCGGCGTGGAGCACGAAGAGCAGGTCGAGCGCCTTGACCATCTCCGGGTCGGGCTCGTACGGCTCGGCGGGCCAGCCGAACGTCATCCGCAGGAAGTTCTCCACCAGGCCCCGGGAGTTGTCCGGGTAGAGCATCGGGCGCCCGGTCGACTTGGAGTACGCGTACGCCGCGATGGTCGGGAGCTTGGCCAGCAGCCGGAACGTCGACAGGTCGACCTGCGCGGCGTCCTTGGGGTTCAGCGAGTCCTGGTAGAAGGTCGACAGCGTCGAGACCGCCGAGCTCAGCACCGGCATCGGGTGCGCGTCGCGCGGGAAGCCGTCGAAGAACCGCTTGAGGTCCTCGTGGAGGATCGTGTGCCGGTTGATCCTGGCCGTGAAGTCGGCCAGCTGGTCCGCCGTGGGCAGCTCGCCGTTGATGAGCAGGTAGCTCACCTCGGCGAAGGTGGAGTGCTCGGCGAGCTGCTCGATCGGGTAGCCGCGGTAGCGCAGCACGCCGGCGTCACCGTCGATGTAGGTGATGTCGCTCTGGCACGAGGCCGTGTTCACGAAGCCCGGGTCGAGCGTGACGAAGTCGGTCCGCTTGAGCAGGCCGGAGACGTCCAGCCCGTCGTTGCCGTCGACCGCGGGCACCACGGTCAGCGGCAGCACGCCCCCGGGGTGGACCAGGGCCACGGGCGATTCCGCGGGCACGGCGGTCAGCGGGCCGGTCGCGGGGTCGGTCATGGCGCGGCTCCTCGTCGTCGGGGTGGTGCGGGGCTGGGACAGCGGACAGGGGCGACGAGCGTCACCCCGAGGTCGTTGCCTGGTGGACGCTACCCGGCCAGGGAGCCCAGCCGTGCAGCGGCGGCCCGGACCCGCTCGTCGGTGGCGGTCAGCGCGACCCTCACGTGCGCGCCCGCTGACGGTCCGTAGAAGTCGCCGGGGGCCACGAGCACCCCCACCCCCGCCAGCCGGTCCAGCAGGTCACGGCCACCGGACCCGCCGGCGCCCTCGGCGGAGCGGGTCCAGAGGTACAGCCCCGCCTCGGAGTGCTCCACCACCAGGCCGGCGCCCTCCAGCGCGGTCCTCAGCACCCGGCGGCGCTCGCGGTAGCGCTCGCGCTGCACGGCCACGTGCTCGTCGTCGGCGAAGGCCGCCGCGACGGCGGCCTGGACGGGGGCCGGCACGATCATCCCGGCGTGCTTGCGCACGGCCAGCAGGTGGGCCACCAGCTCGCGGTCGCCGAGCACCACGGCGCCGCGGTACCCGGCGAGGTTGGAGCGCTTGGACAGCGAGGTGACCAGCAGCAGCCCGTCGTGGCTGCCGGGGCCGGTGCCGCACACGCGGGGGTCCAGGACGCTGGGCACCTCGGGCACGTCCCACGCCAGCTCGGCGTAGCACTCGTCGGAGGCCACCACGGCGCCCTCGGCGCGGGCGCGGTCCACCGCGGCGCGCAGCTGCTCCACGCCCGCCACGGCGCCGGTGGGGTTGGAGGGGCTGTTCAGCCACACCAGCCGCACCCGGTCACCGGCGAGCTGCTCCTCGGTGGGCCAGCCGCCCGGGGGGACGGCGACGGCGCGGGCCCCCGCCAGGCGGGCCCCCACGTCGTAGGTGGGGTAGGCGACCTCGGGGATGACGACGACGTCGCCCGGGCCGAGCCCCAGCTGCGTGGGCAGCCAGGCCACGAGCTCCTTGGAGCCCACGGTCGGCAGCACCGCGGCCGGGTCCAGCCCCACGGCCCCGCGCGTGCGGGCCGCCCACGCGGCGGTCGCCTCGCGCAGGGCGGGCGTGCCCGCCGTCAGCGGGTAGCCGGGGGCGTCCGCGGCGTCCCGCAGGGCGCGCTGCACCACCTCGGGCGTCGGGTCGACCGGGGTGCCGACCGACAGGTCGACGATGCCGCCGGGGTGGCTGCGGGCGCGGTCGGCCGCGGCGCGGATGGTGTCCCAGGGGAAGTCCGGCAGGGCGCCGGTCCGGGAGGCCCCGCCGCCGCGCGCGGACCAGCCGCTCAGTGGCCGGTCTCCTGCGGCGGCAGCGCCCTGACGAGCGGCGCGTCCTTGGCGATGGCGCCGAGCTTGGCGGCACCGCCCGGGGAGCCGATCTCGTCGAAGAACGCCGCGTTGTCCGTGGTGTAGTCCGCCCACTGCGCGGGGACGTCGTCCTCGTAGTAGATCGCCTCGACCGGGCACACCGGCTCGCAGGCGCCGCAGTCGACGCACTCGTCGGGGTGGATGTACAGCGACCGGCTGCCCTCGTAGATGCAGTCGACCGGGCACTCCTCCACGCAGGCGCGGTCCTTCAGGTCGACGCAGGGCTGCGCGATCACGTAGGTCACGCCACCAGTGTTCCACCCGCCCGCCCGTCGCGACGAGCGGAGGTCGCACCGGGGTCAGTCCAGCGCCAGCGGCACCCCGGTCGAGGTCCCGCCACCGGGCGCGGTGCAGGTGACGGCGGCGCGCGGGGCGTAGGTGGTGGTCACCTCGTCGGTGACGGGGGCCCCGGTGCGCCCGGTGCCCGCCCGCGGCGCCGTGGTGCGCGTGACGGTGGTGGTGAAGCCGTCCTGCCCGGGCTGCCCCACGCACTGCGGGGAGGGGTCGGACAGCTGGGGCGCGGGTCGCACGTCGGAGGCCGGTGACGTGCTGAGGGAGACCTGGCGGTCGGGTGCTCCCCACACCTGCACCCGCAGCGCGCCGTCGACCACCTCCGCGCGCAGCAGGGCGCCCTTCGGGTCGCCGTCCACGGCGGGCTGGGAGACCACCAGCGGGGTGCCGGCGCCCACCACCGCGTCCAGGCCCGCGGGGTCGCGGGGGTTCCACGAGACCGGCGCCGTGCGCGAGTCCACCTGGAGCCCCGCGGCGTAGGCGGCGGCGTGCACCGCGGAGGCCACCTGCGTGGTGCCCGCGGCCAGCGAGGAGGTGGCGCGGCCGTCGACCACCACGGTGGCCGGCACCCAGCCGGCCTCCGCGCTGGGCGCGCCGGTGCGGGCGCCCACGTCGAGCGACTGCCCCGGGCCCAGCAGGGCTCCGTCGAGGGCGCGAGCGGCCGCGGTGACGTCCTGCGTGCGGGCCGGGTCGGCCGTCAGCGGCGAGACGACCTGCCCCAGCAGCGCGGTGACGCCCATCGCGGTGACCGCCTCGGTGGACAGGTCCGGCGCCACGGACCGGGTGGTGGCCCTGGCGGTCCGGGCGTCGCCCGTGGCCACGAGCGCGGCGGCGGCGGCGTGCGCGAGCGAGGCCGGGTCCGGCTCGGAGCCGGCGACGGCGGGGACCACCACGGGGGCAGCGCCGCTGGTGTCCACCCGGGCGTCCTGCGCCGCGGTCCGGGTGGCGGGGTCGGCGGTGGCCACGGCGTCGGCGAGGGCGGCACCGTCCACGTGCAGGCGCAGCGCCGGGCCGTCCAGCACCACCGACAGCGCGGGCACCACCTGCGCCGGGGTCAGCACCACGGTCCGGCCGGCGACCTCGACCGCGAGCGGGGCGGAGACGGCGGGGCGCGCCTGCGTCTGCAGGGCGGCGTCGACGGCGTCGACGGTGGCCTTCGGCTGGACGGTGTGCGCCGGGAGCGGCAGCGGCCGCTGGCCGCCGGGCTCCCCCGGCGCCGCGAGCCAGGCCCGGCGCACCAGCGCCGTCGCCGCGTCGCGGTCCAGCCCGGTGCCGGGCACCGGCGCCACGGCCACCGGCTGGCCGGAGGTGAAGCTGACCGAGCCCTCCACGGCGGGCACGTCCAGCGCCACCGCCGCCCGGTCCAGGGCCGCGGCCAGGTCCGCGTCGGTGCCCTCGAGCACGGGGGCCACCGCGCCGCGCCCGCGGAGCTGGTGCCACAGGGTGGTCGGCAGCCCGGCGGGCCCGATGGCCCGCGACACCGTCGCGGGGGCGTCCAGGTGCAGCTGGGCGACGCCCGGGTCCACCGTCGTGGTGCGGCCGTCCTGGCCGGGGGCGTCCAGGCGCACCGCCAGCGGCGAGTCCAGGCGCGGCTCGAGCGTGCGGGCGAGCAGCTGGACGGCGGCCTCGCGGTCGAGGCCGCCGATCGCGACCCCGGCCACGGTGGTGCCCTCGGGCACCCGGTCGGCCAGGCGGAAGGACGCCCCGGACCAGGCAGCGGCCACCAGGCCCGCGGCCGACACGAGGGCCAGCACGCGCACGCGCTGGCTGCGGCTGACCGACGCCTCGTCGGGCGCACCGGCGCCGGGCCGGGTGAGCACCGCGGTGGCCCGGGCGGGTCCCGCCACCGCGGCGGCACCGGTCTCGGGCAGGACGACGACGCCGCTGGTCGCGCCACCCGCCGCTGGCGCCGGACCGGCGTCGTCCGCGCGGGGGTCGCCGTCGTCGGCGGCGGCGTCGCTGCCCTCGCTGCCGTCGTCGAGCGCGTCGGAGCGGTGCTGCGGCCGGCGCTGGGCCGGCACGCGGGCGCTGCCGTCCGTGCCGGGCGGCGCGGTCGCCCCGCGCTCGAGCATCTCCAGCAGCTGCGCCGCCCCACCAGCCCGTCCCACGCCAGCGAGGCTAAGGACGTTCAGGCCAGCCCGTGGTAGGAACGCCGGAACCTGACCAGGGGCGCGTCCGCCGCCCCGCCCGCCGGCGCGGCGAGGCCGACCACGAGGCCCACCACCACGGCGTGGTCCCCGGCGGGGTGCACGGCCGTGGTGCGGCACTCGAACGCCTCCAGCGCGCCCTCCAGGAGCGGGGCGCCGGTCACGGGGCCGGGCCGGTGCGGCACCCGGTCCAGCTGCCCGACGGCGGGCCGCCCCGGCGTCGCGAGCCACCCGGCCGTCGCGCGCGCACCGGCGGGCAGCAGCGACAGGCCCCACGTGCCGGCCCCCTCCACGGCGTCGAGGAAGCGCGCGTCCTCGTGCACGCACACCAGCAGCAGCGGGGGCTCCCGGCTGACCCACGTGCACGAGGTGACGGTGATGGCGTGGTCCAGGCCGCGCCAGCGGGTGCTGGCGACGGCGACCCCGGCCGCGAAGCCCTCGAACGCCGCCGCGGCGGCGTCCGGGTCGACGTGCTGGCCGTCGGGCTGGCCGTCAGGCTGGTGGGGGTCCTCGCTCACGCGCCCACGGTAGGAGCGGCAGGTGCGGTCTCCGGCAGCACCACCGCTGCCGTGACCGGCGGCGGCGCGCTGACCCCCGGCACCACCACGGCCGGGCCGGCGGCGGCGAGCACGTCGGTGATCTCGTGGCCGATGAGCTCGTGGCGCTCGAGCAGGGCGTCGCGCAGGGCGGCCACGAGGTGGGTGTTGGCCCCGAGCAGGGCGCGGACGGACTCGCGCTGGGCGCCGAGCAGCTCCTCCAGCTGCCCGCGGGCGCTGGCGTCGCCCAGCACGCGGCCCACGAGACCCTCCCCCACCGGCGAGGCCTCGGCGGCCGCGAACGACACCAGCGAGCCGGCCATGCCGGCCGAGCCGACCATCTGCGCGCCGATGCGGGTGGCGTAGGCGAGGTCGGAGCTGGGTCCGGTGGACACGTCGCCGAAGGCGAGCTCCTCGGCGACCTGGCCGCCGAAGGCGATCTGCACCAGCGCGACGAGCTCGCTGCGCGAGCGGGTCCAGACCTCCTCGGCGTCACCGTGGGCGAGCAGGCCCAGCGCGCCGGCGCGCTTGATGATGGTGAGCACCTCCAGCCGGCGCTGCGGCGCCACGAGGTGGGCGACCACGGCGTGACCGGCCTCGTGGGTGGCGATGAGCCGCGCCTCGCGGGCGGTGTAGCCCACCGGGGACCCCAGACCCACGGAGGTCACCAGGCGGGCGTGCTCGACGTCCTTCCAGCTCATGGCGGACGCCCCGCGGCGCACGGCGTTGACCAGGGCCTCGTCGAGGAGGTTCTCGATCATCACCGGGGTGGACCCGGCGGTGATGCCGGCGAGGGCGTCGCGGCGCTCGTCGTCGTCGAGCTCGGCCTCGTGGGCCTTGCGGGACAGGAAGTGGTCGAGCACCTCGCGGCGGCCCCGCTGGTCGGGCGCGTCGAAGGTGAGGCGGCGGTCGAAGCGGCCCGGGCGCAGGAGCGCGGGGTCGAGGGAGTCGGCGCGGTTGGTGGCGGCGATGAGCAGGACGTCGACGGGCTCGACCTTCGGGCGCGGCAGCTGGCGGTGCGCCGGGAGCAGCAGGTTCACGGCGTCGACCAGGCGGCCGAGCATCTGCTGGGCGCCGGTGGGCTCGTCGAAGGACTGCATCTGCACGAGCAGCTCGTTGACCACACCGCCGACGCCCTCGGCGTTCATGGCGGAGACCACCCGTCCGTGGTCGTGGGCGGCCGCCACCCGGGCCGTCTGGAGCGGCAGTCCCTCGAGCCCGCCGCAGCAGGTGACGCTGCTGGCGGGGCTGCTCGCCGACGGGGCGGGCGCCATCGGCATGCCGTGGCGGACGGTGGCGATGGCGTCGATCTCCTCGATGAAGCCGATCGCCCCGCCCTCGGCGCGCGCGGCCTTGCGCAGCGCCCGGAAGTAGGAGCGGATCTTGCGGGCCGTCGCGCCGTAGTACATCGACTGGAAGCTGGTGCCGGACACGTAGAGGAAGGGGACGCCCGCCTCGCGCGCCATGGCCTTGGCCATGTGCGTCTTGCCGGTGCCGGGAGGGCCTTCGAAGAGGAGGCCGCGGCGCGGCGTGCCGCCCATCTCGCGGCGGAAGGTGCGTCCGGCCAGGAACAGGTCCAGCGAGCGCTGCACCTCCTCCTTGACCGGGCCGAGGCCCTTGACGTCGTCCATCGAGACGTCGATCTGCTCGGGGCGGTACACGAGGTGGGGCGAGCGGCCGGAGACGACCACCTGCGCCAGCAGCACCCCGATCATGACCAGGAAGAACAGGCCGACCATGAGGTACAGCGGGTCCACCGCCGGCAGCGCGAGGTCGGCCGAGGAGACCGGGTCGCCCGTCAGCAGCCGGTACCAGAGGTAGCCGGCCACGGGCGCGAGGACGACGGCGAGGCGGAGCAGGCGCCGCTGACGGCGCCGCTCGCGGTTGCGGCCGACGTCGGCGCTGTCGCGGCGGGCACCCTGCTGTGACTCCATGCTCACTCCCCGTGTCGGCTACGGCTCATCACAGCGACAGTCCGCCACTCTCTGCAACCGAACCTCGACGCAGGGGTGGCAATCACTACCCTGCGTGACACGAGGTCACGCTGGGGGTGCGATCCCCGCGAAGAGGTCGGTCTCCAGGCCGTCGCCGCGACGGGTGTCGGGAGCGGCGGCGCCGCGCGCCAGCCGGTACGCCTCCGTGGTCCACACCGGCTGCCAGCGGTCCTGGCTGACCATGAACTCCGGCGCTCCGGCGCCCCCCTCCCCCGCGAGCCGGGTGCGGACCTGGCTGCGGTGGGCGCGCAGCGCCGCCGCCTTGGCGGACAGCTGCTCGGGGGCCTCGACCACGCAGGCGACCTCGTCGTCGTCGACCACCATGGTCGGCCACGACGAGCGGTCGCCGCCGAAGGACTCCTCCGCCACGGACGCCGGGACCACGCCCTCGTAGCACTTGGCCACCTCCCACGGCACGCCGCCGGCCACGCGCGAGGCCGAGGGGTCGGCGGCCAGCTCCACGGCGCGGCGCGCCACCGCGGCGGCCTGGACGTGGTCGGGGTGGCCGTAGCCGCCACCCGGCTCGTAGGTCACCAGCACCTGCGGTCGCACCTCCCGCAGCACGCCCGCCAGGCGCGCGGCGGCCTCGTCGAGGTCGGCGCGGGCGAAGGCCGACGGCCCGGTGTCGGGGGCGGCGACGGCGCGCATGCCCTCCCCCCACGCCATGCCGGAGTCCTCGTAGCGCACGGCCGCCGTGGCGGCGGCGTCCTCCCCCGCGAGCGGGGCGTCGTCGAGGAAGCGGTGGTCGGTGACGCCGAGGGCCTCCATCGCGGCGGCCAGCTCCAGCACGCGGTGCGCGCTCAGCGCGGCGTGGTCCCCCTCCAGGTGCGCGAGCTCGGGCTCCACCACCTCCCCGCGCTCCCCGCGGGTGCAGGTGACGAGCGTGACGCCGGCACCGGCGCTGGCGTAGCGGGCCATGGTGGCGCCGTTGCCGATGGTCTCGTCGTCGGGGTGCGCGTGGACCAGCAGCAGGCGCCGCGGGACGTCGAGGGACTCCATCGCCGCCAGCTCCTCCGGCTCGAAGGCGCGCTCGGCGACGTCGTCGACGACGTCGGCCAGCTGCCCCAGCACGTCGTCGGCGGGGCGCGTGGTGGCCTGCGGGGAGGAACCGGGCTCGGGCGCGTCGGGCGTCGTCGTCACAGCCCGCCACGCTAGCCACCCGGCCCCGGACCCGCGCTCCGCGGCGACCCACCGGCCCAGCCACGCCCCCCTCGTCGGTGACGATCACGCACCTGCGCGCCACCAGGCCCTGGGTCCTGGCCAGACCGTGGCCGTCTCCGCGATCTCGCGCCCCTTCCGGCGAGCTCCTGCCCCATCCCGCGAGCTCGCGCCCCATCGGGGCGGTCGATGGGGCGGAAGCCCGGGTGATGGGGCGCAAGCCCGGGTGGGCGCAAGCGCGGGTGGAGGCCCGGGTGCCTCCTGCGGGGTCAGGCGAGCACGGCGGCCGCGAAGAGCCGCTCGAGCACCGCGCCGTAGGCGGCCGGGCTCCACCCCCGCCGCACCACCAGCTGGTCCCACAGCTGGACGCCGTTCAGCGCCCACAGGGCGTCGCGCACCGCGTCGAGGTCGAGGTCGGGCCGGGTCTGCCCCGTCCCGACCAGGTGCCGCGCCAGACCCGTCATGCCCACCAGCCGCTCTCCGTCCGCCTTGGCGAGCAGCGCCGCGGCGCCAGGGTCGCCGGTGGCGCGCAGCGCCAGCAGCAGCAGCGGCGCGGTGCGCTCCTGGACCGCGACGGCGACGGCGGTGTAGCCGTGCAGCACCTCGCGGGCGTCGGTGAGGGGCCGCAGCGCCTGGAGGGCCTCGCGCTCGGCGAGGGCGACGGGCTCGTCGTCACCACCGACAGCGACGTCGAGCAGGGTCGACAGCAGCGCCGCCCGGCCGCCGACCGCCTTGTAGACGAGCTCCACCGAGACCTCCGCGGCAGCGGCCACCCTCGCCACGGAGAACTCCGCGAACCCCTCGGCCAGCAGCAGGTCACGGGCGGCGCCCAGCACGCGGGCGCGGTTCTGCGCGGCGCGCGCCCGGCGGCCGCTGGCGTCGTACGCGCGCCGCGCCTTGACCTCACCCACGTTCGGTTCCACACTCCTGTATCGAATACAGGCAACTGGATCTGAACTGTTGCCTGGCGACGGAGTCTCACACCCCCGCTGGAGGCACCCCGTGAGCGCACCCGCAGCCGTCCCCTGCCGCACCGGGCTGACGGTCCTCGCCACCGCCGCCACCGGGCTCGTGGCGGGGGTCCACCTCAGCGGCCTGCCGCTGGCGGAAGCGCTGCGCACCCTCGGCCCGGCGGACTACACCACCACCAAGCGAGCGCTCGACGTCAGCTACCCGAAGCTCATGAAGCCCCTGCTGCTCGCCTCGCTGGCCCTGCTCGCCGCGTCCCTGGCCGCCCAGGCCCTGGCGGAGCGCCGCGGGACGGCGGCGAGCAGCGGTGTCGCGCTGGCCGCCGGCGTCGTCGTCCTCGTCGCGGTCCTGCGCGGAGACCTGCCGCTCAACGAGCAGGTGGCCGGGTGGGACCCGCTCGCGCCGCCCGCCGGGTGGGAGGCGGTGCGGGCGGACTGGGAGCGGTGGTTCGCGGTCCGGACGACCGCCAGCGGCGTCGCGTTCACCGCGGCCCTGGCCGCGCTGGTGACCGCGGTCCCCGCAGCGGGGCGCCCCTCGACCCCGCGAGGGCGGAGGACAGGGCCAGGAACAGCGCGTTCCTGACCCTGTCCTCCGCCCTCGCGGTGCGGCTGCGCCTCAGCGGCGGGCGCGGGCGACCTTGCTGCGCTCGGTCTGGTCCAGGACCACCTTGCGGATGCGGACGGCGTCGTGGGTGACCTCGACGCACTCGTCCTCGCGGCAGAACTCCAGGCTCTGCTCCAGCGACAGCTTGCGGGCCGGCACGAGGCGCTCCAGCTCGTCCGCGTTGGAGCGGACGTTGGTCATCTTCTTCTCCTTGGTGATGTTGACGTCCATGTCGTCAGAGCGGGAGTTCTCCCCCACCACCATGCCCTCGTAGACCTCCGTGGAGGGCTCCACGAACAGCGTGCCGCGCTCCTGCAGCGAGGTCATCGCGTAGGAGGTGGCGGCGCCGGCGCGGTCGGCCACCATCGAGCCGGACGGGCGCGTGCGCAGCTCGCCGAACCACGGCTCGTACTTCTCGAAGGTCGCGTGGGCGATGCCGGTGCCGCGGGTCTCGGTGAGGAACTCCGTGCGGAAGCCGATGAGCCCGCGCGAGGGCACGAGGAACTCCATGCGCACCCAGCCGGTGCCGTGGTTGGTCATCTGCTCCATGCGGCCCTTGCGGACGGCGAGCAGCTGCGTGACGGCGCCGAGGTAGTCCTGCGGGACGTCGATGGTGAGGCGCTCGACGGGCTCGTGGACCTTGCCGCCGATCTCCTTGGTGACCACCTGCGGCTTGCCGACGGTGAGCTCGAAGTTCTCGCGGCGCATCTGCTCCACGAGGATGGCCAGCGCCAGCTCGCCGCGGCCCTGCACCTCCCACGCGTCGGGGCGCTCAGTGGGCAGCACGCGCATGGACACGTTGCCGACCAGCTCGCGGTCGAGGCGGTCCTTGACCAGGCGCGCGGTGACCTTGGCGCCCTTGACCTTGCCGGCGGTGGGCGCGGTGTTGGTGCCGATGGTCATGGAGATGGCGGGCTCGTCCACCGTGATGAGCGGCAGCGGGAGGGGGTTCTCGGCGTCCGCGAGGGTCTCACCGATGGTGATCTCGGGGATGCCGGCGACGGCGCAGATGTCGCCGGGGCCCGCGGAGTCGGCGGGCTTGCGCTCGAGCGCCTCGGTCATGAGCAGCTCGGTGAGCTTGACGCGCTGCTGCGTGCCGTCGGCGCGGCACCACATGACGGAGTCGCCCTTGTGGAGCTCGCCCTCGTGGATGCGGCACAGGGCGATGCGGCCCAGGAACGGGGAGGCGTCGAGGTTGGTGACGTGCGCCTGCAGCGGCGCGCCCGGCGTGTAGGAGGGCGCGGGCACCGTCTCGAGGATGGTGCGGAACAGCGGCTCGAGGTTGTCCTCGTCGGGCATGCCGCCGTCGGCGGGCTGGTTCAGCGAGGCCCGTCCGGCGCGCGCGGACGCGTAGACCACCGGGAAGTCGAGCAGGTCGTCGGCGTCGGGCATGTCGCCGGCGAGGTCGAGGAAGAGGTCACCGGTCTCCTCGACGACCTCGGAGATGCGCGCGTCGGGGCGGTCGACCTTGTTCACCACGAGGATCACGGGCAGCTTCGCGGCCAGCGCCTTGCGCAGCACGAAGCGCGTCTGGGGCAGCGGGCCCTCGCTGGCGTCCACGAGCAGGGCGATGGCGTCGACCATCGACAGGCCGCGCTCCACCTCGCCGCCGAAGTCGGCGTGGCCCGGGGTGTCGATGATGTTGATGGTCACGCCCTCGGGAGCGCCCACCGCCGCCGCCGACGGGCCGGTGTACCGGACCGCCGTGTTCTTGGCGAGGATGGTGATGCCCTTCTCGCGCTCCAGGTCGCCGGAGTCCATGACGCGGTCGTCCACGTGCTGGTGGTCGCCGAAGGCGCCGGACTGCTTGAGCATCGCGTCGACCAGGGTGGTCTTGCCGTGGTCGACGTGGGCGACGATCGCGATGTTGCGCAGGTCGGCGCGGGTCGCGGTCTTGCTGGAGGTGCCAGCGGACATGGGTGTGCACTCGATCCGTCGTGGGGTGGAGGCCCTCAGCGTACCGGCGCGCGGACCTCCACCCGGCTGTCGCGCAGCAGCGGCAGCCGGTGCTCGAGCTCGTCCGCGGCCAGCGCGGGGGCGAAGTGCCACCCCTGGCCGCCGGTGCAGCCGGCCCGCACGGCGCGCGCCGCCTGCTCCGCGGTCTCCACCCCCTCGGCCACCACCTCCAGCCCGAAGGCGGCGCCCGCGCGGGCCATGAGCTCCAGCAGCGCCGCGTCCGCGGCGGCCTCGGCCACCACGAAGCCGCGGCCCACCTTGAGCTGGTCGGCGGGGGTGGTCGCGAGCGCGGAGATCGACGTGAAGCCGGTGCCGAAGTCGTCGATGGCCACCCGCACCCCGTGCGCGCGCAGCGCCCGGAGGTTGGCGGTGGCGCGCGGGTCGTCCACGAGCACCGTCTCGGTGATCTCCAGCAGCAGCCTCTCGGGTGCGAGCCCGGAGGTGGCGAGCGCCTCCAGCACGTCGGTGACGACGCGCGGGTCGGCGAGGTGGCGGCCCGAGACGTTCACCGAGACGGACGGCACGTCGCGTCCCCGCACCCTCCAGCGGACCAGCTGCAGCGCGGCCTCGGCCAGCACGAAGCAGCCGAGGTCGCGCACCAGCGAGCTGCGCTCGGCCACGGCGATGAACTGAGCCGGGTCCACCGGCCCGTGACCGGGCCGGTCCCAGCGCAGCAGCGCCTCCACGCCGAGCAGCCGCCCGTCGCCGTCGTCCTGGGCCCCCAGGGGCACCACCGGCTGGTAGACGACCCGCAGCTGCCCCAGCGCCAGGGCGGTGCGCAGGGCGTGCTCGTCCTGCGCGGCGCCGGTCAGCTGGGCGCGCAGCCGGTCGTCGAAGAGCTCCACGCGGCCGCGCCCGGCGGCCTTGGCCCGGTAGGCGGCGGTGTCCGCCTCCGCCAGCAGCGCCCGCGCCGCTCCCGCCGCGTCGAGCGCCTCGCCACCCCCGTCCTCGCCGGGGACGACGACCGCGGAGGTGGTGGCCACGCCCACGCTGGCGCCCACCACCACCCCGAAGCCGCCCAGGGCGACCGGCTCGCTGACCGCGCGCACCAGCCGGCCGGCGCGCCGGACCAGGGCCTCGGCGTCCGGGGAGTCCGGCACCACCACCACGAACTCGTCACCGCCCAGTCGTCCCACCACGTCGCCCGCGCGCACCGCCTCCCGCAGCCGCGCCGCGACCACCCGGAGCAGCTCGTCGCCGGCGGCGTGACCGTGCGTGTCGTTGACGGCCTTGAACCCGTCCAGGTCCACGAAGAGCAGGCCCGTGCGCCGGCCGGCGGCGCGGTCGGCCACGAGCGCCGCCTCAAGGTCGGCGAGCACGCGGGCGCGCACCGCCAGGCCGGTCAGCCCGTCGTGGTCGGCCTGGTGGCTGACCTGCTGCTGGAGCTGCTCGCGCGCCTGGGCCGAGCGCGCCACCTGGACCGTCCAGGCGTGCACGTCGCGGCCCAGCGGTCCCGGCAGCGCCGGCAGCGCCAGCGCGTCGGCGTGGCGCCCGGCCACCACCAGGCGCGCCTGGTGCTGCACGTGGCGCAGGGCGGCGACGGCGGCGGACAGCGCCAGGGAGGCGGCGCGCAGCTCACGGGGCCCCGTGGCGGGGACCTCCACCAGCTCCCCGCGGCTGATGCGGCCCGCCACCTGCGCCAGGCGCGCCGAGGAGCCCGCCAGCCAGCGGCCCACGAGCAGCGCCGAGGCGAGGCTCACCAGCAGCAGGACCGCGCAGGCCTGCACGAGGCTGCTGACGCGGCCCCGCGCGGCAGCGGCGTCGTCGGCGGCGGAGGTGGCCACCTCCTGCGCCGTGGTCGTCAGCAGGTCGGCCACCACCTGGTCGCGGGCGGCGCTGGCGAGGGCCGCGCCTGCCACCGAGGCGGTCGGCAGCGCGTCGGCGGCACCGCCCAGCGCCTCCCGGTCCAGCAGCCCGCTGACCGCGGTGACCTGGGGGCGTGCGAGCGCGGCGTCCCACGCGGTCTGCAGCGAGGGCGTCTGGAGGACGGCCCACCGGACGCTGGTGTCCGCCGCGGCGCCGTCACCGACCAGCTCCTCGTACCCGCCCCACGCCGCCAGCCAGTCGCGGCGGTCCGAGGCCGCCGCCTCGCCGTCGGTGACGCGGGAGGCCAGGAGCAGCGGCAGCTGCCGGCTGGCGAGCTGCCCCAGGCGCAGGACCTGCTGGAGGTCGAGCAGCGCCGCGGTGGTGCGGGGGCCGAGCCCGCCGGACAGGGCCCGCCCGGTGGCCCGGCCCTGCGCGCCACCGAGGCCGTTGGAGATGCGCTGGTAGGAGGCGGCCACGCGGGCCGGGTCGGGGCGCGGGGCCGCGGTGAGCGCGCGGACCGCGGTGAGCCGGTTGGCGGTGTCCGTGGCCGTGGAGGAGACGTCCAGGGCCAGGCCCTGGCCGGTGTCGGAGGGGGACGGGAGCCGCTGCAGCCGCGCCAGGGCGCTGTCGGACGCGGCCCGCAGCTGCGCCAGGCGCACCGGCTGGGACTCGAGCAGCGCCGCGGCGGCCTCGCCGGCCAGGCCCTGCCGGGCCGCCAGGTCGGGGTCGCGCAGCACCACCAGCAGCAGGGCGGGCAGCAGCTCGGCGTCCACGCAGCGCCGCACGTCGTCGAGGGCCGCGACGGCCTCCACCTCCCGCTGCGCCTGCGCGGCGCTGCGGGCCCGGTCCACCGACCCCGCCACCGACACGCCGGCCAGGGCGGAGGCGGCGAGGACCGGCAGCAGGACGAGCACCACCAGCGCCTGCCACAGCGGACGGCCGGCGGCAGCGCGCGGCGGGGCGTCGTCCGCCCGCGGCGGTGCGTCGGCCCGGGTCACCCCTGTCACATCGACAGGGGCTGCCTCGCGCGTGAGGAGGCGGACGGGTGACCCTCCCCCGGCAGACGGGCGGCGGGTGTCCCGTCAGCCGAGGGGCGCGTCGGCCCGCAGGAGGCCGCGCTCACGCAGGTCCGTCCACAGCGGCTGCCAGCCGCCGGGGGGCTGCTCGGTGAGCAGGGCGGCGTTGCGGGCCACCTGCTCGGCGGTGCGCATCCCCAGGGTGACGTCGACGACGGCGGGGTGGGCCAGCGCGAAGGCGACCGCCGCCGCCGGCAGCGTGGTCCCGTGCTCGGCGCAGGCCGCGGCCAGCTGCCGGGCCCGGGCGATGAGGTGCGGCGGTGCCTGCTCGTAGTTCCAGTTCGCGTCGTCAGGGACCTCCTGCCGGGCCAGCAGCCCGGAGTTGAACACCCCGACGGCCACCACGGCCCTGCCGAGCTCGACGGCGGCGGGCAGCACGTCGTCCAGGGCCCCCTGCTCCAGCAGCGTGTAGCGCCCGGCCAGCATGACCACGTCGGCGTCGGTCTCGCGCAGCACGCGCGCCAGCGGCGCGGAGAAGTTCATGCCGGCGCCCACCGCGCCCACCACGCCCTGTTCGCGCAGCTCCACCAGGGCGGGGATCGCCTCGGTGAGCGCGGTCTGGAGGTGGCCGAGCTCCTCGTCGGGGTCGTGGACGTAGACCACGTCGAGCCGGTCCAGCCCGGTGCGCTCCAGGGTCTCCTCGATCGAGCGGAGCACGCCGTCGCGGGAGTAGTCGCGGACGCGGCCGACGTCGCCGGGGACGTCGAAGCCGTCGTCGTCGCGGTCCAGGGGCACCTCGCGGGGGCGCAGCAGGCGGCCGACCTTGGACGAGACGACGAGCTCGGCGCGGGGGCGCCCGCGCAGCGCCTCCCCCAGGCGCCGCTCGGACAGGCCCACCCCGTAGTGGGGGGCGGTGTCGAAGTAGCGGATGCCGGCGTCCCAGGCGGCGTCGACGGCGCCGCGGGCGGTCGCGTCGTCCACCGCCCGGAACAGGTTGCCGATGACGGCGGCGCCGAAGCCGAGGGTGGACAGGTGCACGCCGGTGGCGCGGATCTGCCGGGTGGGCAGCGGCTGGGCGGCCGGAGCTGGGGTCATGAGGTCTCCTGGACGGGCTGGCGAGGGGGCAGGACGAGGCTGTGGGCGCCGCCGTCCACCTGCAGCACGCCGCCGGTGGTGGCACCGGCCAGCGGGCTGGCGAGGTAGCAGATCGCGTGGGCCACCTGCTCGGGGGCCACGAGGCGCCCGGTGGGCTGGCGGGCCATGAGCGCCGCGCGGGCGGCGTCGGGGTCGTCGGCCTGGGAGAGCAACCGGCCCACCCACGGGGTGTCGGCGGTGCCCGGGGCGACGGCGTTGACGCGCACGCCCTCGCGCACCAGGTCGGCGGCCATCGCCTGGACCAGGGCGTGCAGCGCGCCCTTGCTGGCGTTGTAGGCGGCGCGCTGCACCAGGCCGGTCCAGCCGCCGATCGACCCGGTGCACACCACCGCGGCCGGGCTGGGCCGCCCGTCGGCGAGGGCCGCGGCGGCGCTGGCGCGCAGGTGCGGCAGGGCGGCGCGCACCAGGCGCGCGGTGCCCACCACGTTGACGTCGAGGACCCGGTGCCACTCGTCGTCGTCGACGTCCTCCACGGTGCCGACCGAGCCGATGCCGGCGTTGGAGACCACCACGTCCAGCCCGCCGAGCAGCTCCACGGCCCGCCCCACCGCGGCGCGCACGGAAGCGTCGTCGCCGACGTCGCAGCTGACCTCGGCGATACCGGTCTCGGGCTGCTCCAGCGGGCGCAGGTCGAGGGAGGCGACAGCGGCGCCGCGCTCGGCCAGGGCCCGGGCGACGGCGCGGCCGATGCCGCTGGCGCCTCCCGTGACGACGGCGCGGACGCCCGCGAACTCCGGCGAGGACTCGCTCACGCCTGCCCCATGACCGTGCGCTGGGTGCCCAGATCGGTCCCCGAGCCGGAGATGGAGCACTCCACGACGTCGCCCTCGCGCAGGTACGGCTTGGGGTCGGGGAAGCCGAGCGCGACGCCGGCGGGCGTGCCGCTGTTGATGACGTCCCCGGGGTGCAGCACCATCACCTGGCTCAGGTAGTGGACCAGCGCCGCGACGCCGAAGACCATCTGCGCGGTCGAGCCGTCCTGGCGCTGCTCGCCGTTGACGGACAGGCGCAGCCGCAGGTCCTGCGGGTCGGGCACCTCGTCGGCGGTGAGCAGCCACGGGCCGAGCGGGTTGAAGGTCTCGCAGCTCTTGCCCTTGTCCCAGGTGCCGGTGCCCTCCAGCTGGAGGTGCCGCTCGGAGACGTCGTGGCTGACGGCGTAGCCGGCCACGCAGGCGAGGGCGTCGTCCGGGGAGTCGAGGTAGCGGGCGGTCGAGCCGATGACCACGGCCAGCTCCACCTCGTAGTCGGTCTTGACCGAGCCCCGGGGCACGAGCACGGTGTCGCGGTGGCCGATGACGGTCCACGGGTCCTTCATGAACACCACCGGCTCGGGCGGGGTGTCCATGCCCGACTCGGCGGCGTGGTCGGCGTAGTTGACGCCGATGCAGACCACCTTGCCGGGGCGGGCCACCGGCGACCCGAGGCGCACCCCGCCACCGTCCACCGCGTGCTCGGGGGCCCAGCCGGGGACGGCGGGCAGGTCGGCCACGCGCCCGTCCAGGGCGGCGAGGCGCTCGGGGGCCAGGGAACCGCCGTCCCAGTCGGTGAC
Organism: Quadrisphaera sp. RL12-1S; assembly: GCF_014270065.1. NCBI lineage: Bacteria > Bacillati > Actinomycetota > Actinomycetes > Kineosporiales > Kineosporiaceae > Quadrisphaera > Quadrisphaera oryzae. Next base: position 243,218 of record NZ_JACNME010000003.1, read on the forward strand.
GAGCGAGGACGCGTCGCGCAGCACGCCGTCGGCGTCGAGCACGCCGGGCACCTCCGCGCCGTGCTCTCCGAAGCGCACGAGCCTCATCGCGGCTCCCCCGGGGTGGCGCGCCCTGCGGTGGTGGTGGTCATGTCGTCGGTCCTCCGTGCGGCTGGTGGTCAGCAGGTCATCGCTGGACGTGGGCGGTGCCGCCGGCGGCCAGCGCGCGCACCTCGGCGAGCGTGGCGGCGCAGGTGTCACCGGGCGTGGTCATGGTCAGGGCCCCGGCGGCCACGCCGAGGGCCAGAGCGCCGGCGAGCCCGGCCGCGTCGAGCCGGGCCCCGGCGGCGCGGGCCGCGAGGAGGCCGTCCAGCACCCCGGCGGACAGGGCGTCCCCGCTGCCGATGCGGTCCAGCACCCCCACCCCGTCCAGGCGGGGACCGACGACGACGCCGGTGGGCGCGCTCCACGCGGCGGCGCCCCAGTCGTTGACGCCGGCGGAGACCACGCGGCGCCAGGAGCTCACCAGCAGCGGCGGGTCGGCGCCTCCGGTCAGGCGCGGCCAGCCCGCGCCGAGGTCGGCGAGGACCTCGCCCACCGCCTCGGGGGTGTCCAGCTCAGCGCGGGTCTGCTCGGCCGGAGCCAGCTGCAGGGCGCCCAGCACCACGTCGGCCAGGCCCGCCAGGTGCAGGTCCACCTCGCGGGCCGCGGCGGGTCCCCCGCGGTGGCGCCACAGGCTGGGGCGGTGGTTGACGTCGTAGGAGGTGCTCACGCCGCGGCGCCGCGCCGCGCGCAGCGCCTCCTCGGCCAGCGCCGTCGTCGTCGTGGACAGCCCCGCGAAGACGCCGCCGGTGTGCAGGTGCTCCACCCCGGCCAGGGCGGCGTCCCAGTCGACGTCGCCGGTGGCCAGGCGCGAGGCGGCGGACCCTGCCCGGTCGGAGACGCCGAGCGCGCCGCGCACCCCGAAGCCGCGCTCGACGAAGTTGAGCCCCGTCCTGCCGCCCGCCGCGGGGTCGCTCCAGACGACGCGGGAGGCGTCCACGCCACCGGCGCGGACCAGGTGCTCCACGAGGTGGCCGACCGGGTCGTCGACCAGGGCGGTGACCACCCCGGCGCGCCGCCCGAAGGTCGTGGCCAGGGCGCGGGCGGCGTTGTACTCGCCCCCTCCCTCCCAGACGGTGAACGAGCGCGCGGTGGCGATGCGACCCTCCCCCGGGTCCAGGCGCAGCATCACCTCCCCCAAGGCCAGCATCTCCACCGGAGCGGGCGTGCTCACGGGCGGGCGGCGCGGCACGCCGCGACCGCCGCGGCGACGCCCTCCACCAGGTCGTCCCAGGCGGGCACGCCCCGGCCGGTGACGTCGGCGACCAGCGCCGCCGGCACGCACCAGCTGCCCCCGACCCCGGCCACCGAGCGCAGCGCCAGGTAGGCGCCCAGCTCGGCCTCGCCGATGCCCCCGGTGGGCACGAACGCCACGTCCGGGAAGGGCCCGGCCAGCCCGGACAGCAGCGCCGTCCCCCCGACCGCACCGGCCGGGAAGAGCTTGAGCAGGCGCAGGCCGGACCGGCGGGCCAGCTGCACCTCGCTGGCCGTGGACACCCCCGGCACCGCTGGCACCCCGCGCGACCGGGCGCGCGCGACGACGTCCGGGTCGTGCCCGGGGCTGACCACGAACGCCGCGCCGGCGTCCACCACGGCGTCGACCTGGTCGGGGTCCACCACCGTCCCGGCGCCCACCACCAGCCCGGCGGTGGGGGCCATCTCGGCGAGCACCCGCAGCGCCGCCGGCGTGCGCAGCACCACCTCAGCCGCGGTCAGGCCGCCCTCGGCCAGCGCCGCGCCGAGGGCCGCGCCGTCGGTGCGCTCCCCCACGACGACGACGGGCAGCAGCGGGCAGCGCGCCAGCGCGCTGAGGAGGTCCTCGGTGCCGGGGGCCGGGCCGGCCGGGGCGGTCGTCTGCTCGGTCGTGTGCTCGGTCATCGGCCGAGCCAACCACCGTCGACCGGCAGCACCACGCCGTGGACGTACTCCGCCGCCGGACTGCACAGGTAGACCACCGCGCCCGCGATGTCGTCCGCGCGGCCCCACCGCCCCGCCGGGATGCGCTCCAGGATCGCCCTCGAACGGTCTTCGTCGTCGCGCAGCGCGGCGGTGTTGTCGGTGGCGATGTAGCCCGGAGCCACGGCGTTGACGCCCACGCCCTTGCTGCTCCACTCGTTGGCCAGGGCCTTGGTCAGCCCCGCCAGGCCGTGCTTGGCGGCGGTGTAGCCGGGGACGTTGATGCCGCCCTGGAAGCTCAGCAGCGACGCCGTGAAGACGATGCGGCCGCTGCCCCGCTCGACCATCGCGCCGCCGACGGCCTGCGCCAGCACGAACTGGGCGGACAGGTCGACCTCGAGCACGTGGTCCCAGTCGGCCAGGGAGTGCTGGGCCGCGGGAGTGCGCCGGATGGTCCCCCCGTTGGCCACGAGCAGGTCGACCCCGCGCTCGACCAGGTCGGCGCCGAGGGCCTGCACCGCGGCCCGGTCGGCCAGGTCGCACCCCAGGGAGGTGAACTGCCGCCCGGTGGCGCGCACGGCGTCAGCGACGTCGTCCCCGGGGCCCGTCGTGGACACCCCGATGACGTCCGCTCCCGCGCGGGCCAGGGCCACGGCGACCGCCGCGCCGATCCCCCGGCTGGCGCCGGTGACCGCCGCGACCCTCCCGGTCAGGTCGAACGGGGAGCCGGACGGTGGGGCCGGGCTCACGCCTGCCCTCCCTGGCAGTCGACGAGCACCTTCACCGCGCCGCCACCGGCGAGGGTCGCGAAGGCCTCGGCCACCCGCTCCAGGGGGACCACGTCGCTGATCAGCCGGGCGGCGGGCACCTCGCCGGAGGCCACCAGGCGCACCGCCTCGGTGAAGTCCGCCCGCTGGTACAGCCGCGCGCCCAGCAGCTCCAGCTCGCGCCAGAAGAAGCGGTGCAGGTCGATGCTGCGCCTCTCGGCGTGGATGCCCACCTGGCACAGCCGCCCGCGCACCGCCAGCACCGACACCGCGGTGTCCAGGCCGCCCTGGGACCCCGACACCTCGAACGCCACGTGGGCGCCGGACCCGCCGGAGCGGGCCCGCGCCAGCTCCGCCACGTCCACCTCGCGCGGGTCCACCGCGGCCAGGTCCAGCTGCTCGGCCAGCGCCCGGCGCGCCGGGTCCAGCTCCACCAGCAGCACGTCCGCGCCCACCTGCGCGGCGACCAGCGCGATGAGGATGCCCACCGGCCCCCCGCCGACGACGACGGCGCACTCCCCCGCGACCAGGCGCGAGCGGCGCACGTCGTGGACGGCGACGGCGGTCGGCTCCAAGAGGGCGGCCGTGCGCAGGTCCAGGCCCTCGGGCAGGGCGATGAGCGCGTGCTCGGGCACCGTCCAGCGCTGCGCCAGCGCGCCCGGCGAGTCGATGCCGATGAAGTCCATCGCCTCGCACACGTGCCCGTGCCCGGCGCGGCACGCCGCGCAGGTGCCGTCCGGTCGCAGCGGCACCACCGTCACGGCGTCGCCCACCGACCAGCCGGTCACGCCCTCGCCGACGGCGCTGACGCGCCCGGCGGTCTCGTGGCCGATCACCGCCGGGACGCTCACGCGGGCGTCCATGTGCCCGGCCGCGATGTGCAGGTCGGTGCCGCAGATGCCCGTGTACGCGGGAGCGACCTCCACCTCCCCCGGTCCGGGCGCGACGCGCTCGACGTCTCCGGCGGCCACCACGCCGCCACCTCGGTACTGCGCAGCCCTCATCGTCGTCGTCCTCTCCGGGGAGCTCACAGGACGGCCGTGCCGGCCGCGGAGTCGGCCGCCGAGACGCCCTGCACGCCCACGGTCAGCAGCAGGTTGGCGTACTGCCGCACGTCACCCGTCACGACGACGACGGCGAGGTCCTCGCCCTTCGCCGCGGCGTAGAAGCCGTGCCGGTCCAGCGCCGTCACGGGCACCCCTCCGAGCCGCCCCAGGCGCTCGCGGTGGGCGGTGACGGCGGCGGAGTCCGAGCCGTCGGGGGGCACCATGACCGCGGCGGCCTCCACGGGCAGCGCGTCGAGCAGGACGTCGAGGACCGTGGAGGTGTCGAGCAGGCCGGGCGCGAGGTTGAGGTGCACCCGCTGCGCGTTCGGGCCGGCGGCGGTGGTGGCGGGGTAGTGCCCGTCGCACAGCAGCACTCCTGCGCCGTGACCGGCGGCGGCGAGCGCGGCGAGCAGGGGCGGGTGGACGAGCCGTCCGGCGATCACGGGGTCTCCTCGACGGGGTCGGTGCTGGTGGCGAGGCGGTAGGCGGCGCGGGCGGCGCCGCCGAAGAGGGCGTCCCGCTCGTCCTGCGACAGGTGCTGGACGTGCGCGGTCACGAGGTCGGCCCACTCCCGCCAGGAGGAGGTGAGCAGGCAGACGGGCCAGTCGGAGCCGAAGGCCAGGCGCCTCGGGCCGAAGGCGTCGAGCAGCACGTCCAGGACGCGCCGCACGGCGTCGTCGTCCCAGCCGGCGGCGCCGACCTCGCTGAGCGCGCCGGAGGCCTTGCAGACCGACCCGTCGACGGCGGCCAGCGCGCGCACCTGCTCGGCCCACGCCTCCAGGGCGCCGGCGGGGGCGCCGCGGCGCACGTCGGGCTTGCCGGCGTGGTCGAGCACCACCACCAGGCCGTGCTCGGCGGCGCGGCGCGCGCCCTCGACGCCGGCGGCGCGCTGCGGCGCGCGCACGAGCAGGTCGAAGGCCAGGCCCTCCTCCGCGAGCACCCGCAGGCCGCGCTGCACGTCCTCGCGCAGCACCCAGCCCGGGTCGGGCTCGCCCTGGACGAGGTGTCTCACGCCCACGAGCAGGTCACCCCCCGGCCCAGAGCGCAGCAGGTCGAGCTGGCCGGCCACGTCCGCGGTGAGGTCCACCCACCCGACGACGCCGGCCAGCAGCGGGTCGGCGGCGGCCGTGGCGAGCAGCGCACGGCTCTCCTGGAGGGTGCACACGGACTGCACCACCACGGCGGCGCCCAGCGGCCTGCCGTCCACGCCGCCGCCGGCGGCCTCGCGCAGGTCGGCGGCGGTGAAGGTCCTGTCGATGGCCGCGTGCTCGGGAGCCGCCAGCCAGTCCTGGCCGGGGTCGGCCGGGTCCCACAGGTGGTGGTGGGCGTCCACGGCGGGGGTCTGCGGGAGCCGCTGGAAGCTGCCGCCCTCGCCGCCGCGGACGCCCGCCGGCTCAGCGGGCGCCACGCGCCCTCCACTGGGGGCCGCCGGGGAAGGTGTAGTCCGCCACCGAGGCGGCGTGCATCTGCCCGCCGCCACCGGGGGCCAGCGGAGCGCGGTAGCGCCCGCGCTCCAGGCGGACGGGCGTGACGAAGTGCTCGTGCAGGTGGTCGACGTGCTCCACCACGCGGTCGGTCCAGGTGCCGGAGACGGACACGAAGTCGAGCATCGACAGGTGCTGGACCATCTCGCACAGCCCGACCCCGCCCGCGTGCGGGCAGACGGGGACGCCGTGGTGGGCGGCCATGAGCAGGATCGCGAGGTTCTCGTTGACCCCGGCCACGCGGGCGGCGTCGATCTGGACCACGTCCACCGCGCGCAGCTGCAGCAGCTGCTTGAAGACCACGCGGTTGGCGACGTGCTCGCCGGTGGCCACCTTGGTCGGGTGCACCGCCCGCCGCACCGTGGCGTGGCCCAGCACGTCGTCCGGGCTGGTCGGCTCCTCGATCCAGTACGGGTCGTAGGGGGCCAGGGCGTGCATCCAGGCGATGGCCTGCCCCACGTCCCAGCGCTGGTTGGCGTCCACGGCGATGCGGATGTCGTCGCCGACGGCGGCGCGGGCCACCTTCATGCGGCGCACGTCGTCGGTGAGGTCGGCGCCCACCTTGAGCTTGATCTGGGTGAACCCGTCCGCGACGGCCTCGTGGGCCAGGCGCTCCAGCTTGTCGTCGGAGTACCCCAGCCAGCCCGGGGTGGTGGTGTACGCGGGGTAGCCCTGCTCCAGCAGGAGCGCCTCGCGCTCGGCGCGGCCCGGCAGGGCGCGGTCCAGCACCGCCTTCGCCTCGGCGCGCGTCATGGCGTCCGTCAGCCAGCGGAAGTCGACGAGGTCCAGCAGCTCCTCGACGTCGAGGTGGGCCAGGTGCTGCCACAGCGGCTGGCCGGCCCGCTTGGCGCGCAGGTCCCAGGCGGCGTTGAGGACGGCGCCCACCGCCATCTGCACGACGCCCTTCTCGGGCCCGAGCCAGCGCAGCTGCGGCTCGTGGACCATCTCGCGGGAGAAGGCGCCCAGGTCGCCGAGCACCTCGTCGACGCGGCGGCCGACCACCCACTGCTCGAGCGCCCTGATGGCGGCGGACTGGATGTCGTTCCCGCGGCCGGTGGTGAAGGCCAGCGCGTGGCCCTCGTGCCCGTCACCGGCGTCGGTGTGCAGCACCGCGTAGGCGGCAGAGTAGTCGGGCTCGGGGTTCATCGCGTCCGAGCCGTCGAGGTGCTCGGAGGTGGGGAAGCGCACGTCGTGGACCTCGAGCGCGGTGAACCGCGCGGCGGCGGGGAGCGGGTCGGACGGCACGGGGACCTCCTGGGCGGTCGGGTGGGCGCGGTGCTGGACCGGCTGCACGGCGGGTGCGGTGCGGGCGCAGGTCGTCGAGGTCCTCGCACCTGCCGGTCCCCGCGGGGGCGGCTCGGCGTCGCCCTCGACGCACCAGTGACGCTAGCGAGTCAGTCATCCGATGTCTAGACGCAGCAAACATCAGACGTGCATGGTGGGGGGACCGGGCACCCGTCCGGGAGACACGACCCCAGCCCCGGAGGTGACGAGGTGGCAGCTCCGCTCACGGAGGCCGCGATCGAGAAGGTGCGCGACCTCATCCGCAGCGGCGACCTGGGCCCCGGCCAGCGGCTGCCCGCGGAGGCGGCGCTCTCGGCCCAGCTCGGGGTGAGCCGGTCCAGCCTGCGCGAGGCCGTGCGGGCACTGGCCACGGCCGGGGTGCTGGACGTCAGGCGCGGCGACGGCACGTTCGTCACGGCGCTGCGGCCGGAGCAGCTGTTCACCGGCATCGGCGAGGCCGTCGACCTCATGCGCGACGAGTCGCTGCTGGAGCTCATGGAGTGCCGTCGCGTCGTGGAACCGCAGGTCACAGCCCTGGCCGCGACGCGCTGCGAGGACGAGGACCTCGCCGAGATCCACCGGCACCTCGAGCTCATGGAGGCGGCCAGCGACGAGCAGGACCTCATCGCGCACGACGCCGACTTCCACGCGGCCATCGCCGCGGCCAGCGGCAACGCAGCCCTCGCCGCCATCCTGCGGGGCATCTCCGGGGTGACCCTGCGCGCCCGGGTGTGGCGCGCCCTCACCGAGGCGGACTCCTCGCGCCACACCATCGACGAGCACCGGGCCATCTACGACGCCGTGCGCGACGGCGACGCGCCGCGCGCGGAGGCGGCGGCGCTGCTGCACGTGGCGAACGTCGAGACGTGGATGCGGCGCACCCTCGCGCCACAACACCCGCGAAACCCTTGACAGGCCAGTCGAGTCCAGACAAGAGTGCGCAGTCATCGGATGTATGGCCCTGCGGAGCGCTGGTGCTCCGCAGCGTGCGCATCCGGTGCAGCACCATCCCCCGTCAAGGCTCGACGACGACGTCACGGAGGCCCCCGATGGCACCCACCCTCTCGCGCCGGCAGCTGCTCGGCCTCGGTGGCGGCGCTGCCGCCGCGCTCGCCCTGTCCGCCTGCGGCGGCGGTTCGTCCGGCTCCGGCTCGGGCGGTTCGGGCGGCACCGACCTGACCTGGCAGATGTGGAGCGCCTCCACCGCCGAGGTGGACGCCTGGAAGAAGGTCGCCGACATCGCCGGCAAGGCCTCCGGCTCCACCATCGCCTTCCAGACCGCCGCCTGGAACGACTACTGGACCAAGCTGACCTCGCAGGCCGCCAGCGGCCAGACCGCTGACATCGTCAGCGTGCAGTCGCTGCGCGCCCCGCAGTTCGCCCAGCTGTTCACCGACCTCACCCCGAAGCTGTCGGCGATGGGCGTCACCGAGTCCGACTTCGACTCCAGCATCCTGGACGCCCTCAAGGTGGACGGGAAGCTGCTGGCGCTGCCCTACGACTTCGGCCCCCTGGTGGTCTTCTACAACAAGACCGCCTTCCAGCAGGCGGGGCTGCCGATGCCCGCCATCGGGTGGACCCAGGACGACTTCCTGGCCGCGGCCAAGAAGCTGACCAGCGGCAACACCTACGGCTTCTTCGCCGGCGCCGTGCCGGACAGCGTCATCCCGTGGGCCATGAGCCAGCACGGGGTGCAGGCCGTCACCTCCGACGGCAAGCTCGACATCGACACCAGCGAGTGGCGCGACACGCTCACCTGGTACCGGAGCCTCATCACCACCGAGAAGGTCGCCTCACCGCTGCCCTCGGCCGGCTCCCAGGCCGCCTCCACCAACCAGTTCCTCGCCGGCAACGCCGCCATGAACATCGACGGGCCCTGGAGCCTCATCAACGCCAAGGCGACGGCGAAGTTCGAGGTGGGCATCGCCCCGATGCCCGTCGGTGGGAGCGGCTCCAAGACCGTCACCGCCGGCTCCGGCTTCGGCGTCTCCGCGAAGGCGAAGAACCAGGACCTGGCCGCCAAGGCCACGGCGGGCCTGGTCAACGTGGAGTCCGAGACCTACCTGGGCCAGTCCGGGCGCGCCTTCCCGGCCCGCACCGCCCAGCAGAGCGCCTGGTACGAGGGCAACAAGCTCCAGGACGCCCAGGAGGTCATGGACGCCATGATCAAGGCCGCTGAGGGGTACCGCACCACCGCCAAGTGGACCCAGGTCAACAACGAGTGGAACAAGTACGCCGTGCCGTGCTTCAACGGCGACTCGGACGTCGACTCCTTCATCCAGCAGGTCATGGCCCAGGCCTGACGGCCCCGACGGCGCAGCCCCCCGCGATGTCACGGCCCGAGGAGGTCCCATGGCGCTGACCGGCGCCGTCCGCGTCACCGACGCCACCGACCCGACAGCGTCCCCCGCGCCGCCGCGAGGGACGAGGCGGGGCGACGGTCGAGCCGCCTCGGCCTTCCTGCTGCCGGGCGCGATCGGGTTCGTCGCCTTCACGGCGTTCCCGATCGTCGCCTCGCTGGTGATGAGCTTCTTCGACTGGCCCGTGCTGGGAGACCCCAGCTTCGTCGGCTTCCAGAACTTCGTCGAGCTCTTCACCACCGACCCGGTCTTCAAGACCGCGCTGCTCAACACGGCCGTGTTCGTGCTGCTCTACGTGCCGATCAACATCGTGGTGTCGATGGGCCTGGCGGTCTGGATCTCGCCGCGCATCATCGGTCGGCGGTACTACCGCGTGCTGTTCTTCGTGCCCGCGGTGACCCCGATGGTGGGCAACGCGGTGGTCTTCGGGCTGCTGTACACCCCGCGCGGGCTCATCGACAGCACCTTCCAGACCCTCTTCGGGGTCAGCGCGCCGAACTTCCTGGGGTCGAGCTCGTGGGCGCTGCCCGCCGTCGTCCTCATGTCGGTCTGGCAGGGCTTCGGGTACAACCTCCTCGTCTTCTCCGCCGCGCTGGACGCGGTGCCGCCCTCGCTCACCGAGGCGGCCGCCATCGACGGCGCCGGCCCGGTGCGGCAGTTCTTCTCGGTGGTGCTGCCGCTGATGAGCCCGTCCCTGTTCTTCGCGACCGTGCTGACGCTCATCAGCTCGTTCCAGGTCTTCGTGCAGCCCTACATCCTCACCGGCGGGGGTCCGGGCAACAGCACCACCACGCTGGTCATGTACCTGTACCAGTCCGGCTTCCAGAACTTCCGGCTCGGGTTCGCGTCAGCGATCGCGTGGGTGCTGTTCGTGATCATCATGGCGCTCACGGCGATCCAGTTCCTCGGCCAGAAGAAGTGGGTGCACTATGACCAGTGAGGCCCTCGGGTCCCGGCGCGACGCCCTGTCGGCGTCCGACACCACCGGCTCCGCCGGGGGGTCCGCAGCCGCCGGCGGGACCGGCGGGGTGGTCACGCAGCGGCGCCGCAAGGGCCCGCCGGTGGTCTCCCAGCTGCTGCTGACCCTGGCGCTGCTGCTGTTCTTGGCGCCGCTGGCGTGGATGGTGCTGTCCAGCCTCAAGAGCGCCGGGGAGATCTTCACCACGCCCCCGAAGCTGTTCGGGGAGAGCCTGCTCTTCAGCAACTACAGCGACGCTCTCGACTTCCTGCCGTTCGGCCGGTTCATGATCAACACGGCCTTCGTGGCCGTCACGGGCACCGTCATCACGCTGGTGACCTCGGCACTGTCGGCCTACGCCTTCGCCCGCCTCCGGTTCAAGGGGCGCGACTCGCTCTTCCTCGTCTACCTGGGCACGCTCATGGTGCCGCAGGAGGTCGTCGTCGTCCCGATGTTCCTGATCATGAACCAGCTGGGGTGGATCAACACCTTCCAGGCGCTGATCCTCCCCTGGGCGTTCACCGCTTTCGGCACGTTCCTGCTGCGCCAGTTCTTCCTCACCATCCCCAAGGAGCTGGAGGAGTCGGCGCGCATCGACGGCGCCGGGCACTGGCGCATCCTCACGCAGATCATCGTGCCGATCGCCGCACCGGCGTTCGCGGTGCTCGCCGTGTTCACGTTCATCACCTACTGGAACAGCTTCCTGTGGCCGCTGATCGTCACCAACGACGTCAGCACCACCACGGTGCCGTTGGGCCTGAACCTCTTCCTCGGCCAGAACGGGCAGGCCTGGAACCTGCTCATGGCCGCGGCCACCATCTCCATGGCCCCCACGGCCCTGCTGGTGCTGCTGCTGCAGCGCTACCTCGTCAAGGGCATCGCCCTGTCGGGGCTCGGCGGCCGCTGACCGCCCTCGCAGCCCCCGCGGCTCCGGGCCCGCGGCACCTCGCCCGATGACCAGACCGGATCCCGCACCACCACCCGGAGGTTCCACCCCGTGTTCTCCGACGACGCCCGCACGGAGCTCTACCAGCGCTTCGAGCGGCCCGTTCCCGCCTGGTTCTCCGAGGCCAAGCTCGGCATCTTCATCCACTGGGGCGCCTACTCGGTGCCCGCCTGGGCCGAGCCCATCGGCGAGCTGGGCACCATCGAGCGCACCACCTGGATGAAGCACAACCCGTACGCCGAGTGGTACTACAACACCATCCGCATCGAGGGCTCCCCCGCGGCGGAGCACCACCGCGAGACCTACGGCGGCGCCCCCTACGACGACTTCCTCGACGCCTGGAAGGCCGAGGAGTTCGACCCCGACGCGTGGGCCTCGCTGTTCGCCCGCGCCGGCGCGCGGTACGTGGTGCCCACCACCAAGCACCACGACGGCATCTGCCTGTGGGACGCCCCCGGCACCCCCCGCAACACCGTGGCACGCGGCCCGCAGCGCGACCTGGTCGGAGACCTCGCCGCCGCCACGCGCCGCGCCGGGATGCGCTTCGGCACCTACTACTCCGGCGGTCTCGACTGGGACGTGGCCGACTTCGGTCCGATCACCTCCGACATCGGCGAGGAGAAGCGGCCCCAGGACGAGGGGTACACGGCCTACGCCAACGCCCACGTGCGCGACCTCATCACCCGCTACGCCCCCGACCTGCTGTGGGGTGACATCAACTGGCCCGACGCGGGCAAGCCCGACGGGCCGCTGTCCTTCGCCCACGTGCTGGACGAGTACTACGCGGCCGTGCCCGACGGCGTGGTCAACGACAGGTTCGGGCAGACCCACTGGGACTTCCGCACCAGCGAGTACCAGCAGGGCCGCGACCTGGAGTCCGGCGCGTGGGAGAACTGCCGCGGCATCGGCTACTCCTTCGGCTACAACCAGGTCGAGGGGCCCGAGCACCACCTCACCGGCCCGCAGGCCGTGAAGCACCTGCTCGACGTCGTCGCCCGCGGGGGCAACCTGCTGCTGGACGTCGGGCCCACAGCGTCGGGGCAGGTCCCCGAGCTGCAGCGCCGCTGCCTGGAGGGGCTGGCGGACTGGATGTCCGTGAACGGCGCGGCGGTCCACGGCACCACGACGGTCGACGCCTCCGTCGCACGCCCCAGCGGGCACCAGGGCCACGACGACGACGGCAGCGGCGCGACGTGGGTGCGCTGGACGCGCGCCGGCGACGTCGTCCACGCCGTGGTCGACGCCTCCGGGGAGGTGGCGCTGCCGCTCACCGCCGCCGCCGTGGACACCTCCAGCGCCCGCCTGCTCGACGGCACGCCCGTGACGGTGCGCGAGGGCTCCGGTGACGGCGCCTCCGTCGTCGTCGACGTCCCCCGGACCGCCGCGCAGCACGGACCCGCCGTCGTCGCCTTCGACCTGACCACCGACCGAGGAGCACGCGCATGACCACCGACCGCAGCTGGGTCCCCGAGCCCGTCGAGGTCCCCGACACGCAGGCGGCGCTGGCCGCGGTGCGGGAGGTGATCGACGCCGGTCCGTTCACCGACACCTGGGAGTCGCTGGCCGCCTACGAGGTGCCGGACTGGTTCCGCGACGCCAAGTTCGGGATCTTCATGCACTGGGGCGCGTACTCGGTGCCCGCCTTCGGCAACGAGTGGTACCCGCGGCGCATGTACCAGCAGGGCACGCCCGAGCACGCCCACCACCGCGAGGTCCACGGCGACCACGCCGAGGTCGGGTACAAGGACTTCCTGCCCCGCTTCACCATGGACGCCTTCGACCCGGCGGGCATGGCGCAGCTGTTCCGGCGGGCGGGCGCGCAGTTCGTGGTCCCGGTGGCCGAGCACCACGACGGCTTCCCGATGTACGACGAGCCGCGCACCCGGTGGAACGCCACGAAGGTGGGGCCGAAGCGCGACGTGCTGGGCGACGTCCTGGGCGCGTGCGACGACCAGTGGATCGTCCGCGGAGCCTCCAGCCACCGCGCGGAGCACTGGTTCTTCTTCCACCCGGGGCGCGCGTTCGCCTCCGACGTCCGCGACGACGCCGAGTTCGCCGACCTGTACGGCCCGGCGATGCCGCAGGCCACCGGGCCCACCGAGGCCTACCTCGAGGACTGGCTGCTGCGCACGGTGCGGATCATCGACGGCTACCGGCCGCAGGTGCTGTGGTTCGACTGGTGGATCGAGCACCCGGCGTTCGAGCCGTACCGGCGGATGCTCGCGGCGTACTACTACAACCGCGCAGCGCAGTGGGGCCGCGGTGTGGTGGTCCAGTACAAGTGGGAGGCGTTCAGGCCGGGCACCGCGGTGCTCGACGTGGAGCGCGGCGGCATGGCCGACGTGCAGGAGCGCCCCTGGCAGAACGACACCTCGGTCTCGCGCACCTCGTGGGGGTGGATCGAGGGCCACGAGTGGAAGAGCCCCGTCGACCTGGTGGGCGAGCTCGTCGACGTCGTCGCCAAGAACGGCTGCCTGCTCCTCAACATCGGGCCCAAGCCCGACGGCACCATCCCGCCGGAGGAGGCGGCGCTGCTGGAGGGCCTGGGCGCGTGGCTGACGCTCAACGGCGAGGCCGTGTACGGCACCCGCCCGTGGCGCGTGCCCGGCGAGGGGCCGACGGCGGTGCCGGAGGGCTCCTTCACCGATGCCGCCTCGCTGCCGTTCACCTCCGCGGACCTGCGCTTCACCCAGCGCGAGGAGGTGGGCCAGACGTCGCTGTACGCCATGGGCATGGTGCGCCCCGAGGACGGCGTGGTCCGGATCCGCTCCCTGGGCGGGGCGTCGTCGCTGGCCGTGCGCGACCTGGGGGACGTCACGCTGCTGGGACACGCGGGGGCGCTGGAGGTGCGCCGCACCGACGACGCCCTCGAGGTGGTGCTGCCCTCGCCCCTGCCGGCGGCGGTGGAGGCGGTCCCGGGCTTCGCGCTGAAGCTCGTGCTGCCCGACCCTGCGGCCCCGGCGCCCCGCGCCCTGCTGCTGCCGGAGGGCGAGGGCGGCGGCTGACGGCTCCCCCGACGCCAGGTGGCCGATCGCCCGTGATCACGGTGATCATGGGCGATCGGCCACCTGGGCGAGGGGCGGGCCCCGTCAGACCAGGGGCAGGGAGACGGTCGCGAAGGAGTGCGGCGGCAGCTCGACGGTGAGCACCCCGTCCGAGACCGTCGCGCCGTCGAAGGCCCGCGGCGCCACGGCGTCGCCCTGCTGGGGCGTGTTGTGCGCCTGCAGTGCGTCCGCGGTGAGCAGACGGGCCGTCGGCTCCCCCACCGCGGCACCGCGCAGGTCCAGCCGGACCGTGACGGGCGCCTCGGCGTCGAGGTTGGTCAGCGAGACCAGCGCCGCGCCGCCGGAGGTGCTCGCGGAGACCGACACCGTGGTCAGGTCGACGGAGCTGCGGTCGAGGGCGTGGCCACCGATGCCGACGACGTCGGCGACCGTGCGGCTGGGCACCGCGCCGCGCAGGTGCACCGGCAGGTGCGCGGCGTCCTGGTGGGCCTTGTTCATCTCGAAGACGTGGTAGCTCGGCGTGAGCACCAGCGCCCCGGTCTCCTCGTCGGTGAGGATCATCGCCTGCAGCACGTTGACCGTCTGCGCGATGTTCGCCATCACCAGGCGGTCCGCGTGGCGGTGGAAGCCGTCGAAGTGGACCGACGCCACGAGCGCGTCGCGCAGGGCGTTCTGCTGGTACAGGAAGCCCGGGTTGGTGCCCGGCTCGACGTCGAACCACGTGCCCCACTCGTCCAGCACCAGGCCGACGCGCTTGTCGGGGTCGTACGCGTCCATGACCTTCGCGTGCCCCGCCAGCACGGCCTCCACGCGCTGGGCCTGCGCCATCGTCGCGTAGTACTCGTCGGTGTCGAACTCGGTGGCGCTGCCCTTGTGCTCCCAGGGGCCGGCCACCGTGTAGCAGTGGAAGGAGATCGCCTGGAAGCTGGAGTTGCCGTGCCCGAGCACCTCGCCGTCGCCGAGGGCCCGGCCGAGGGCCTTCATGAGCACCTCGGTCCAGCGGTAGTCGGCGTTGGTGGCCCCGGCGGCGATCCGGTAGAGCTTGTTGTCCCCCATGTCGCGGCTGTACGTCGCGAACTGGCGGGCCAGCGCGGCGTAGGCCTCCGCGCTCATGTTGCCGCCGCAGCCCCACGGCTCGTTGCCCAGGCCCCAGTAGGTGACCTTCCACGGCTCGTCGCGGCCGTTGGCGCGGCGCAGCGCCGCCATCGGCGAGTCGTCGGCGCGGGTGAGGTACTGCACCCAGTCGCTGGACTCGGCTACGGTGCCGGAGCCGACGTTGGCGGAGATGTACGGCTCGGTGCCGAGCAGCTCGCACAGGTGCATGAACTCGTGGGTGCCGAAGGAGTTGTCCTCCACCACGTCGCCCCAGTGGCTGTTGACCATGCGCGGGCGCTGCTCGCGCGGGCCGATGCCGTCCTTCCAGTGGTAGTCGTCGGCGAAGCAGCCGCCCGGCCAGCGCAGGTTGGGGATGTCGAGCGCGCGCAGCGCCTCCACCACGTCGAGGCGGATGCCGCCCTCGTTGGGGAGGTCGGAGTCCTCCCCCACGTAGAAGCCGCCGTAGATGCAGCGCCCCAGGTGCTCGGCGAAGTGGCCGTAGACGTGCCGGCTGATGGTGTGGCCCGGCAGGTCGAGGTCGATGACGCCCTCGACGGTGGTGGACGCGGACGTGCTGGGGGTGGCGCTCACGGGACTCCTCGGGGCGGCGTTGCACGGGAAGTGGTTTATCGATACAACCAAGGGGTGCGCGGGCTGTCAAGGCAGGCCGCGGGCAGACTCGACGGACCAGGAGGTGGCGGATGACGACGATGCGCGACGTCGCGGCGGCGGCCGGCGTCTCGCCCATGACCGTCTCCAACGTGCTCGCCGGCCGCAGCAACGTCAGCGAGGAGACGCGCCGCCGCGTGCTCGACGTCGTCGAGCGCACCGGGTACCGCGTCAACACCGCGGCGCAGAGCCTGCGGCGCGGCCGCACGGGCATCGTGGGGCTCGCCGTGCCCGAGGTCCACAGCCACTACTTCGGCCTGCTGGCCGCGCGCCTCATCGCCCGCCTCGCCCCCGAGGGCCTGCGGGTGGTGGTCGAGCAGACCGGCGCCAGCCGCGAGGGCGAGCTGGCGGCCATCACCGCCTCGCGGGTCAGCGCCTACGACGGCCTGGTGCTCTCGGCGGTCGGCCTCGACCCCGACGACGTGCTGGCCATCGCCGGGGACCTGCCCGTCGTCGTCCTCGGCGAACGGCAGGACGTCCGCCGCTTCGACCACGTGGAGATGGCCAACACCGAGGGCGCCGCCGCGGCGACCCGTCTGCTGCTGGACCGGGGCTGCCGCCACCTGGTGGCCCTCGGGATGCCGGACCTCACCTCCCTGGACTCCCTGCACCTCCCGGACGACGACGCGCGGCCGCGCCCGCAGGGCCCCGGCCACCACGGTGACGCCTTCCGGCTGCGGGCGCTGGGGGTGAGGGACGCCGTGGCGGCGGTCCCGGGCGCCCGCGCCGTGGCCGTGCACGGCGGAGCGAGCACGCTGGCCAGCGGCGCGGCGCTCACGCGGGAGGCGCTGGTCCGGGAGCCGCGGCTGGACGGCCTCGTCTGCGCCACCGACACCCTGGCCATCGGGGCGCTGCGCGCCCTGGCGGACGCGGGCCGGCGCGTGCCGGACGACGTGCTGGTGGCCGGGTTCGACGACGTCGCCGACGGCGCCTTCACGGTGCCGTCCCTGACCACGGTCACCCCCGGGCACGACGTCATGGTCGAGGAGACCGCGCGCCTGCTGCTGCGCCGCATCGCCGACCCCACCGCCGCGCCGGAGCGCTTCGTGAGCCCGTTCGCGGTGGTGGAACGGGAGTCGACCCGCCGCACGCCGGGCCCCGGAGGCCACGGCAGCTGACCGCGGTCACCTCCGGGACCGACCGAGGTCACCTGCGGCACTGACCGCGGTCACCTCCAGCACTGACCGCGGTCACCTGCGGCGGCGTCGCCCCAGGAACGCCCCACCACACCTGACCGCGGTCACCCCCGGGACTGACCGCGGTCACCTGCGGCAGCGCCCACCACGGGGGTCCCGGCCCGGCTGGAGCCCGCTCGCAGCAGCCGCGCCACTATCGGTAGCAACACTATCGACAGTGTCGCTCTCCATCGGCTAGCGTCTCCGCCGTGCGCATCTCCGAGCTGGCCGAGCGCAGCGGCACCGCGCCGGCCACCATCAAGTTCTACGTGCGGGAGGGACTGCTCCCGTCCGCCGAGAAGACCGGCTACAACCAGGTCTCCTACGGCGAGGAGCACGTGCGCCGCCTGCACCTCGTGCGGGCCCTGGTCGAGGTCGGCGGGCTGCCGATCGCCCGCGTGCGCGCCGTCGTCGCCGCCGTCGACGACCCCGCCGTCGACCTGCGGGAGGTGATGGGCGCCGCCCAGCGGGCCCTGCCCGGCAGGGACGCGGCGTCGCCGCCGTCGGCGTCCTCCCTCGCGGCCGTCGCCGAGGTGGCGCAGGCGCAGGGCTGGGTGGTGGAGGACGGCAACCCCGGCGTGCACCAGGCCGCCGCGGTGCTCGACAGCTGGGTGGGCCTCGGCCGCAAGGACCTCTTCGACGGCCTGCCCGAGTACGCCCGCGCCGCCGACACCATCGCCCGCGCCGACCTGGCGCGGGTCTGGCCCGACGCCGCGGACCGGGACCGCAGCGCCGAGACCGTGGTGGTCGGGACCGTCCTGGGAGACGCCCTGGTGGCGGGGCTGCGCCGCATCGCCCAGGAGCACGTCGCACGCACCACCCGCCCGACCGACCTCAGCCGCCCGGCCAGCCCGCCCGACCCGACCAGCCCGCCCACCGAGGAGCCGTCATGACCGCGTCCGACCTGCGCCGCTCTCCCCTGCTCTGGGTGGGCGCGGCGACGCTCGTGCTGGTGGTCCCCACCACCGTCCTCGCCGCGGCCGACCCGGTCCGCATCACCGGGGTGGACGGCTGGCTCAAGCCGCTGAAGTTCGAGCTGTCGATCGCGCTCTACGCGGTGACGCTCGCGTGGCTGCTGACCCGGCTGCGCCGCGGGCGGCGCCTCGCGGGCGCCCTGGGAGCGGTGGCCGGAGCGCTGCTGGTGGTCGAGATGGTCATCATCCTGGGCGCGGCGGCGCTGGGGACCACGAGCCACTTCAACGTCTCCACCCCCGGCCACGCGGCGGCGTTCGCCGTGATGGGCCTGAGCATCGCCGTCGTCTGGGTCATCACGGCCGTGGTGGGCGTGCTGCTGTGGCGCAGCCCGTCCGGGGACGCGGCGTTCGACCTCTCGGTGCGCGCCGGGGTGGTCCTCGCACTGGCGGGCATGGCGGTGGCCTTCCTCATGACCTCCCCCACGCCCGCGCAGCTGGCCGACTTCCGCGGCATCGCCGGCGCCCACACGGTCGGTGCCGCCGATGGCGGTCCCGGCCTGCCGCTGCTCGGCTGGAGCACCGCGGCCGGCGACCTGCGCGTCCCGCACTTCGTGGGCATGCACGCCCTGCAGGGCCTCCCGCTGCTCGTGCTCGCGCTGCAGCTGGTGGCGCGTCGCTGGCCCGCGGCGGCCGCCCTCCTGACCCCGCGGGTCCGGCTGCAGCTGGTGGCCCTCGCCAGCGCGGGCTGGGCAGCGGCGCTGGCGCTGCTGACGTGGCAGGCGCTGGCCGGGCAGTCCGTGGTGGCGCCCGCCGGCGCGGTGCTCGGCGCCGGCGCCGCGGTGGCCGTGGCCGGCGCGGCCGCCACCGCCGTCGTCCTCCTGCGAGCCCGTCGGGCGGCTCGGTCTCCGCTGGCGGGTGACGCCCGAGGGGCCAGGCTGGTCGGGTGAGCACGCGGCACCACTGGGTCCCGGTCCCCTCCCCGCTGGTCTGGGAGGTGCTGAGCGACCCGTGGAACTACCCGGTCTTCGTGGTGGGGACGGCCCACATGCGCGCCGTGGAGGGCGACTGGCCCACGGTCGGCGCCGTGCTGCACCACTCCTTCGGCTCCTGGCCGCTCATGCGGCGCGGCACGTCGACCCTGGACGCCGTGGAGCCCGGGAGGAGCCTGCGCCTGACGGCGAAGGGCTGGCCGCTGGGCGAGGCGAGCGTGGTGATCTCCCTGCGGGGGCAGCGGGACGGCACGGTGGTGACCATCGAGGAGGACGCCGTCTCGGGTCCGGGCAGCTGGGTGCCGAAGCCGCTGCGCAGCGTGGTCATCGGGCTGCGCAACAAGGAGCTGCTCGCCCGCCTCGAGGACCTCGCCGTCGGGCAGCTCGACGCCTCCCCCGCCGCCGAGCGCGCCGCGGGAGAGGCCTCCGAGACCGCCGGCTGACCCGGACGCAGCCAGCGGGAGCCGGAGGAGCCGGCGGGAGTCAGCGGAGCGCGGCGCGCAGCGCCGTCACCACGGGCATGTCCGCGGGCAGCCAGGCGACCCCGCCCACCCAGTCGTCGAGGTCGAGCCAGCGCAAGGCGTCGTGGTCCTCCAGGGGTGCCGGCTCGCCGGAGAGCACGCGGGCCCACCAGACCCGCAGGACGCCGACGCCGGGCAGCGGCCAGACGCCGTCCTCGGCGTACGGACCGCCGCCGCCCTCACCGCGGTGGGGCACCAGCTCGCCGCCGAGCTCCGCCTCCACGCCGAGCTCCTCGCGCAGCTCCCGCCGCAGCGCCTCCTGCGGGGTCTCGCCCGGCTCGACCTTGCCGCCGGGCAGCTCCCACCCGCCGGCCAGCGCCGAGGGGCTGCTGCGGCGGGCGGCCAGCAGCCGGGTGGGCGCCGCGAGGTCGTCGACCAGCGCGGCGCCCACCACGAGCAGCGGGGCGGGCGTCAGGCCGCCTCTCCGGCGGTGCCGCCGGCGAGGGGCAGGGACGTGCGACCACCGGGGTGGCCGACGTCGGTGGAGGCGAAGTGGCAGGCGATCTGGTGGCCCGCCCCGCCGCCGTCCTTCTCCACCAGCGGCGGCTCGGTGGTGGCGCAGACGTCCTGCGCCTTCCAGCAGCGCGTGCGGAAGCGGCAGCCGGACGGCGGGTTGAGCGGCGAGGGCACGTCGCCCTCGAGCACGATCCGCTCCTTGGCCGCGGTGCGCGCGACCTCCGGGTCGGCCGACGGCGCCGCCGAGAGCAGCGCCTGGGTGTAGGGGTGCATCGGCCGGTCGTAGATGTCGTCCTTGGGACCGATCTCCACGACCTTGCCGAGGTACATCACCGCCACGCGGTCGGAGATGTGGCGCACCACCGACAGGTCGTGGGCGATGAACATGTAGGCGATGCCCAGCTCGGTCTGCAGGTCCTCGAGGAGGTTGACGATGCCTGCCTGGACCGACACGTCGAGGGCGGAGACCGGCTCGTCGAGCACCAGCAGCTTCGGTCCCAGCGCGAGCGCGCGGGCGATGCCGATGCGCTGGCGCTGGCCGCCCGAGAACTCGTGCGGGTAGCGGTTGCCGTGCTCGGGCGACAGGCCCACCAGCTGCAGCAGCTCGCGGACGCGCTCCTTGCGGGCGGCCTTGTCCTTGACGGTGCCGTGGATGACCAGCGGCTCGCCGATGATGTCGTTCACCGGGAGCCGGGGGTTGAGCGAGGCGTAAGGGTCCTGGAAGACGATCTGCAGGTCGCGGCGGACCGGGCGCAGGTCCTTCTCGGACAGGCCGATGAGCTCCTTGCCGTCGAAGCGCACCGAGCCCGACGTCGGCTTGTGCAGCTGCAGCAGCGCGCGGCCCGTCGTCGACTTGCCGCACCCCGACTCCCCGACCACGCCGAGGGTCTCCCCGGCGTCCAGGCTGAAGCTGACGCCGGAGACCGCCTGCACGTGGTTGACCACGCGCTGGATGACCCCGCCCCCGCGCACGGGGAAGTTCATGACGAGGTCGCGGACGTCGAGCAGGTGGCGGTCGCGCTCGCCGTCCGACGGGCGGGTCGGGCTCTGGGGGTTGGGCTGCTGCGTGCTCACGAGGAGACCTCGCTCTCAGCGCGGAAGAAGCGGGTGGGGTCCTCGGCGGCCAGCAGCTCGTCGCTGTGGTGGCACGCCGCGAGGTGGTCGGGGCTGACCACCGGCAGCTGCAGGCCGCCCGTCGCCGTGGCGCCGGCGGCGGGGCTGCGGTGGCGCAGGTCCGGCTCCTGGGCGCGGCAGTCGTCGCGGACCAGCGGGCAGCGCGGCCCGAAGGGGCAGCCCCGAGGCAGCGAGATGAGCGACGGCGGCGCCCCGGAGATCGGCCGCAGCCGCTCCCCCGCGCGCGTGCCCTCGGCCGAGGGCGTCGAGCCCAGCAGGCCCACCGTGTAGGGCATCAGCGGCTTGCTGAAGACCTCGGCGGTGGTGCCGATCTCCACCGGCTTGCCCGCGTACATCACCAGCACCCGGTCGGCGACCTGCGCGATGACGCCCAGGTCGTGGGTGATGAAGACGATGGCGGCGCCCACGGCGTCCTTGACCGACATGAGGGTGTCGAGCACCTGCGCCTGGACGGTCACGTCCAGGGCGGTGGTCGGCTCGTCGGCGATGATGACGTCGGGGTCGTTGATGATCGCCATCGCGATCATCGCCCGCTGGCGCATGCCGCCGGAGAACTCGTGCGGGTACGCGCGCAGCCGCGCCTCGGCCTGGGGGATGCCGACCAGGTCGAGCATCTCCTTGGCCCGCTTCATGGCCACCTTCTGCGGCACCGCGCTGTGGGAGCGCACCGCCTCGGCCAGCTGGTCGCCGACGGTGAAGACGGGGTTCATCGCCGTCATCGGATCCTGGAAGATCATGCTGACGCGCCGGCCGCGCAGACCGCGCTGCTGGCGCGCGCTCATGGTCAGCACGTCCTCACCGCGGAAGAGGATCCGCCCGGTGATCCGCGCGCTGCGCGGCAGCAGGCCCATGACGGCCATGGACGACACCGACTTGCCCGAGCCCGACTCGCCGACGATGCCGAGCACCTCGCGCGGCGCCACGGAGTAGTCCATGCCGCGCACGGCGCGCACCAGGCCGTCCTCCGTGGGGAAGGCGACGGTGAGGTCCTGGACCTGCAGGACCGGCTGCTCGGCCGCCCGCTGGTCGGCGCTCACGAGCGCACCCTCGCCTGGCGCGGGTCGAACGCGTCGCGCAGGCCGTCGCCGATGAAGTTGACGCTCAGCGCGATGAGCACGATGAAGATGCCGGGCCACCAGAACAGCCAGGGCCGGGTGCTGAACGCTGACTCGTAGTTGCTGATGAGCAGGCCGAGGGAGGTCTCCGGCGGCCGCACTCCGAGGCCGAGGTAGCTCAAGGCGCTCTCCGTGAGGATCGCGACGGCGATGGTCAGCGTGGCGGACACGATGATGACGCCGAGGCTGTTGGGCAGGATGTGCTTGAAGATGATGCGGCTGCTCGAGGCGCCCATGGCGCGCGCGGCCTCCACGAACTCCTTCTCGCGCAGCGACAGGAAGCTGCCGCGGACCAGGCGGGCCAGAGAGGTCCACAGGACCAGTCCCAGCACCGCGCTGAAGAGGAAGATGTTGATGGCGCCGAACTTCCGTCCGAGCACCGCGCCGATGACGATCACCGGGATGGTGATGAAGACGTCGGTGATGCGCATGAGCACCGCGTCGACCCAGCCGCGGTAGAAGCCGGCCAGCGCGCCGACGAGGGTGCCGATGGCGGTGGCGACGATCCCGACCACGAAGGCGATGATCAGCGAGCGCTGCGCTCCGCGCATGGTCAGCGCGAAGTAGTCGACGCCGATGTTGTCCTGCCCGAACGGGTGGTCGCCCAGCGACAGCCCGTCGCCGTCGAGCCACGGGAGGAGGTCGAGCGTGGGCCGTCCGCCGTTCTCGATCGGCGCCGGCTGCGTGTACGTGTAGTGCCACCACCCCGGGATCCCGGCGAAGCCGATCGAGGTGAACGACAGCACGATGACGATGAGCAGCACGGCCATGCCGGCCAGGGCGCCGCGGTGGCGGAAGAACCGCCGGCGGACCAGCTGCCCCTGGGACAGGGCGACGACGGCGAGGCCGGAGGCGTCCCCGGAGTCTCCGCTGGCGCCGGGACCGCCGGGCTCACCGGCGGTGGTGCGGGGGTCGGTGGTGGTCATGAGAGGCGGATCCTCGGGTCGAGGTAGGCGTAGACGAGGTCGGCCACGATGTTCAGCAGGAGCACCGCGGCGGCTGCGACGACGAAGAAGGCCATGACCGGCGGCGGGTCGGTGGTGTTGACGCCGGAGAGGAAGAGGGTCCCCATGCCCTGCCAGCCGAAGATGCGCTCGGTGATGACCGCGCCGCCCACGACGGCCGCGAAGTCGAGCGCCACGAGCGTGGTCACCGGGATGAGCGCGTTGCGGAACGCGTGGCGCATGATCACCGTGCGCTCGGTGAGGCCCTTGGCCCGCGCCGTGCGCACGTAGTCCTGGTTCATCGTCTCGAGCATGCTCGAGCGCGTGTAGCGCGTGTACTGGGCGAACGAGATGAGGACCAGCGTGATGCTCGGCAGCACCAGGTGCGTGAGCGTGTCGAGCGTCGTTTGCCAGAGGGTGCCCGTGTAGTTCGGCGTGTTGGAGCCGATGGTGGCGATGGGGCGCCCGAAGGTGCCGGCCACGTAGTCGGGCCAGGCGTACATGAGCCAGTCGACGAACCCGAGCGCGGCCACGACGGCGGCCGACAGCACCGCGGCGCGGGCGGCGCGGCTCCTGTCGATGCCCCCGATGCCCGCCCCGGCTCCCCCGGCCACGACCAGGGTCACCAGGAAGAGGCCGATGAGCAGCGGCCAGGTCGGCTCCACGAGCACGCTGAGCGTGGCCACGTAGATGACGATCCCGACCACGGCGCCGACCAGCGAGGCGATGAGCACGCGGCGGGCGGCGAGCCCGGACACCAGCGCGGTGATGCCCACGGCGGCGGCCAGGCCCAGCACGGAGACGCCGGCGGGCCCCAGCGAGGGGCGCGCGAGGAAGTCCGTCTGCGAGACCACCAGCAGCAGGGCCGCGACGACGACGAACCCGACGGCGAAGGCCGCGCCGCGCCGCAGCCACGTGCGGCCCCCCACGAGGCTGATCGCGAAGAGACCGCCGATCACGGCGAGGACCAGCAGCACCGGCAGCGGGACCACGGGGTCTCCGAGCCACGTGTTGAAGGCGATGGCGCCGAACTGCTTGAGCAGCACCGCTGCCCAGAAGATGGGCAGCGAGTAGAAGACGAACGAGAAGAACGTCAGCGTGTAGTCGAAGCTCGAGTACTGGCGCAGCGCCGAGACGATGCCCACGGCGATGCCGGTGACGATGGCGAGCACCGTCGACAGCAGCACCAGGCGCAGCGTGCTCCCGAGCGCGAGGCCGAGCAGCGGCGCCACGGCCTGGCCGGTGCGGTTCACGCCCAGGCTGCCGTGCCCCCAGAGGTAGCCGGCGAGCTGGCCGAGCCAGTCGAAGTAGCGCAGCACCACAGGGGTGTTGAGCTGCATGATCTCCGTCCGCGCGGCGATGCGCGACGCCCGGTCACCGGGGTTGGAGATGTTGTACAGATCCTCGAGGGGGTCGCCGGAGTTGGCGACCAGCATGTACATGAGGAACGTGGCGACGAAGAAGACGCCGATCGAGATCAGCAGGCGCCTCAGGACGAAAGCGACCACGGGTGGAAACCCCTTTGCGGACGGACGGTCCGGACGAGCACTCTGGCGGTCCCGGCGCAGGGCCAGGTCAGCCCGAGGGGCGCGCAGGTGCGCGCCCCTCGGCGACCTAGGTTGCTCCTGCCCTGCGCGGTGCGCGAGGGCGGGGGTGGTCGGAAGCCCCTCGGTGCCCGTCTGACGCGGACGGGGACGGCCGTCGGCCGGCCCCCCGACGAGGAAGGGGCCGGCCGGCGGGAGGGGTCAGGAGGCCTTCGCGACCGCCCACTCGTTGTCGTTCCACGTCTGCTGGCTCTGCGCCGGCTGGAACTGGGGTCCGGTGACCTTGGTGTCGTTCGCCTGGATGCCCGGGAAGGTGAACAGCGGCACGGTCGCCACGTCGTCCCAGAGGATCTTCTCGATCTGGCCGATCGTCTGGTCCTGCTTCGACGCGTCCGTCTCGGACAGCAGGGTGGCGGTCAGCTGGTCGACCTGGGGGTTGGAGTACTTGCCGTTGTTGTTGCCGCCGCCGGTGACGTAGGTCGAGGCGGAGGAGGAGACCAGCGGCGAGCCGGACCAGGCGAACAGGGCGACGTCGAAGTTGCCGTTGGCCAGGCCGTTGCCGAAGAAGTCGGACTGCCCGGCGTCCTGCACGTTGAAGCCGGCCTGGTCGCACGAGGCCTTGATGAGGGAGACCTCGTCGGTGCGGCGCTGGTTCGGGGTCTTGTACCCGATGCGCACCGTGATGCCGGTCTTGCCGCCCAGCAGCTGCTTGGCCTGGTCGATGTTCGCCTGGTCGTACTGGCCGGCGTAGGAGGCCTGGACCACCTGCTGGTAACCCTGCTGGAACTGCAGCTTCCAGCGCGAGTTCAGCACGGTGGCGTTCTGGTTGACCGGCTTGATGAGCTTGTCGACGATCTGCTGGCGCGGCATGCACAGGGCGAAGGCCTTGCGCAGGTTCGCGTCCTTGAACTCGCCCTGGAAGTTGAAGTCCGCGTGCTCGAACGTGTACTCGTCGCCCTGGTCGATCTTGACCGAGCTGCCGATGGCCTGCAGCTGCTTGAGGATGTCAGCGGCGGGCTGGGGCTTGGCCACCTGGATCTCGCCGTTGGCGAGCGCCTGCGCCTGGGCGGTGGCGTCGATGAAGCGGATGACGATGGTGCCCGTCTTGGCCGGCGTGCCCCACCACTTGGGGTTGGCCTTCAGGGTGATCGACTGCCCGGCCTGCCAGGAGTCGATCATGTACGGACCGGCAGAGAGCCAGTTGTCCTTGTCCACCGTGCCCGGCTTGCCGATGAAGCCGGTGTTGTAGAACTTCGCGAGCGCGTTGACCTGGTCGGTGGTGTTGTTCTTGATGGCGCTGATGACGTCGGAGACGCCCGCGTTCTTGCCGACGATGTGCGCCGGGAGGATCGACCCGGCGGCGAACAGCGAGTTCCAGTCGGCGAAGGTCTTGTTGTAGGTGACCGTCACCGTCTTGTCCCCGGCGTTGCACTGGGGGATGTTCGCGTCCTCGTAGCCGGTGGTGCCGGCCGAGGAGAAGCCCGTCAGCGGGTTCCCGTTCTCGTCGGTCTCCTTGCTGGCGAACTTGCCCGAGTTGGCGGCCCACGTGAGGACCATGTCGGAGCACTCGATCGGCGTGCCGTCGGACCAGACGGCCTTGTCGTTGATCGTGTACTTCACGGTCAGCGGGTTGTCGCTGGTCTTCTCGTAGGTGCCGAACTCGGTGGTGGGTCGCACCCCGCCGTCCTGCCCGTAGTCCCAGAAGCCGTCGAGCACGTTGTTGAGCACGACGGCGTTCTGCACGGCGTTCTGGTCGGCCGTGTTGTTGTTGTACGAGTTGAACTCCGCCTCGTGCGCCACGGTGATGGTGGCGTTGCTCGTGGCAGCCGAGCTGGTGCCGCTCCCGCTGGCACTGGCGCCACCGCCACCGCGGTCCGCGGAGCAGCCGGAGATGAGCAGGGCGCCGCCGGCCAGGACGGCGAGAGCAGCAGAGGCTCTGCGAGAGGTGATCACGCGGGGAGGACCCTTCGTCGGGCGTCTCGGTTCGGGCAGCGCGGCAGGTCGTGCCGCCCGGCCCGTTGGACGGCTCACTCCACCCCGCCGAAGGACGAT
The DNA here is from genome assembly GCF_014270065.1 of Quadrisphaera sp. RL12-1S. Lineage (NCBI taxonomy): Bacteria > Bacillati > Actinomycetota > Actinomycetes > Kineosporiales > Kineosporiaceae > Quadrisphaera > Quadrisphaera oryzae. The sequence continues at coordinate 269,653 of NZ_JACNME010000003.1, forward strand.
CACGCAAGCGGGTGGGTGCCTCGAGCACGTGGCCGTTACCGATTCGCAACCAGACGGGTCAGCGCGTCACACCCGCCGTTCACCGCATGATCACGCGCGGTGAGCGCCTCTGCCGCGCGATCGACCTGCGGGAACAGCCTCCGACCGGGGACGCCGCCGCGCCCGGAGGACCTCCACCAGCACCGGCAGCACCGAGACGAGCACGATGAGGATGAGGATGACCTCGATGTTGTCCCGCACGAACGAGATGCCGCCCAGCAGGTAGCCCAGGGTGGTGACACCGGCTCCCCAGAGCACCCCGCCCAGCACGTTCCAGGCGGCGAAGTGGCGGTAGTCCATCCGCCCGACGCCCGCGACGACCGGCACGAAGGTGCGCACGACCGGCACGAACCGCGCCAGCAGCACGGCGCGCCCCCCGTACTTCTCGAAGAAGGCGAAGGCGTCCTCGACGTACCGGGGCTTGAAGAACCGGGCGTCCGCCCGCTTGAAGACCGCGGGCCCGAGGCGCCGGCCGATGAGGTAGCCGCACTGGTCACCCAGCACCGCCGCCAGCGGCACCAGCACCAGCGCGAGCCACAGCGGCACGTGGAGCACCCCGGTCGCGATGAGCAGGCCGCCGGTGAACAGCAGCGAGTCACCGGGCAGGAAGAAGCCCACCAGCAGGCCCGACTCGATGAAGACGATGGCCAGCAGCCCGGGGAAGCCCAGCGTGTCGAGCAGCGTGCCGGGGTCGAGCCACGACGGGCCGAGCGCGAGGACGGGGGTCACGGCAGCCAGGCTAGGGGCCGCTGACGTGCTCCGGAGCCGCTTCGTAGGCGGCGGTGGCCGGGCCGTGGGCGAGCGGCACCCCCGCGCGGCGCAGCCAGGCGAGGTCGTCGGCGGAGGCGGGACCGCGTGCCAGCAGCTGCGCCCCGAGGGTGGCGGTGAAGCCCAGCAGTCCGTTGACCAGCGCCTGCTGGGAGCGGCTGCTCGCCACCCCCACCACCACGCGCCGGTGCACCCCGACGAGCTCGGGTTCGAGGGCCAGCAGGTGCTCCCCGCCGTTGCGGGCCGTGCCGGCGGCCGCGACGGCCAGCCGCAGGCCCTCGCGGCGCAGCGGGGCCAGCGCGGCGCGCAGCACGCGCAGCTCGAGCGGGTCGACGTCGCCGAGCACCTGCAGGACCAGGCGGGACGGGTCGGCGGCTGCCAGGCGCCGGGCGAAGGCCGGGGCGGCGACCGTGGGGGCGCTGGCGCCCACGAGCAGCCAGCCGTCGCGCGGCTCGAGGTCCGGTGAGGCCTCCAGCGCGTGGTGCAGCGCCGCCGTCTCCAGCGGTGCGGAGGCGCCCACGGCCCGCGCCTCGGAGAACCACGTGGCCCGCGGTGCGGTGCCCCGGGGGAAGTGCGTCTCGGCGTCGTGCCCCACCCGGGCGCCGTCGGCCAGGGACACCACCGGGCGGAACGCGGTCCGCAGGCCCCCCTGGGCGTCCAGCCCCTCCAGGCGCGCCCGCACCGCCCGCGCCGTCGCCTCGGCCGCGTCCTCGGTCTCCACCAGCCGCATGACGGCCCGGCCGAGGGCTGCCAGCGCCTCGGCGTCCCGGGGGCGCAGGTGCGGGTCGGGGCGCTGGGAGTACGCGCACAGCGTCCCGTAGGTGGTCCCGTCGGCGCGCCGCAGCACCACGCCGACGTGGCTGCCGATCGCCAGCGCGCGCACGTCGGGGTGGTCGGCCACGGCCGAGACCGCGGCGTCGGGGACCACCGGGGGCAGCTCGCCGCGCACCAGCAGCTCGCAGACCGTGCCGTCCCGCGGCTCCGCGGTGCCGACGGCGAACGGGACCCGCACGCGAGCGACCACGTTGCGGAACCGGCGCTGCCCACCCTCGACCACGCTGATGAAGGCCACGTCGGCGCCCACCTGGGCCCGCGCCACCTCCAGCAGCGCGTCCACCCCGCGCTCGGCCGCCGCCGCTGGTGCTGCGGGTGCTGCGGGTGCTGCGGGTGCCGGCACGACAGGCGCCGGGGCGACCGGCGGCGGCCCCGAGGACCACGCCCCCGTCCTCGCCACCGGCGCGCTGCGCCGGCCCCGGCGGGCGCGCTTGTCCGCGTACATGGCCTCGTCCGCGGCGCGCCAGGCGCCCAGGAGCCCGTCCCGGTCGGTCCGGGTGGCCACGCCGCAGGAGACGCCGATGCCGGCCTGCGCCAGCGCGGCGCGCACGCGGGCGGCGACCGCGACGGCGACCGCGCGCTCGGTGTCCGGCAGCAGCAGACCGAACTCGTCGCCGCCCAGGCGCACCACGGCGTCCTGCCCGCGGACCTGCGCGCGCAGCGCGGCGCCCGCCTGGCGGAGCACGTCGTCGCCGGCGTCGTGACCGGCGCTGTCGTTGAGCTGCTTGAGCCCGTCGAGGTCGAGCACCACCACGGCGGTGGGGGTGCCGTGCCGGGCGGCCCGGTCCTCCTCCGCGGCGACCGCGGCGTCCCAGGCGCGGCGGTTGCCCAGGCCCGTCAGCGGGTCGGTCTGCGCCGCGGCCTCGGCGTGCTCGGCGCGCCGCACCACGTCGTCCAGGAGCAGGGCCTGCTCGAGCAGCAGGCCCAGCAGCTCCGCGGCCGCGCGGGCACCGGGCAGGTGGGCGGCGACGTCGGGGTGGGGCAGCTCGCTGGCGCCGCACAGCGCACCGACGACCACCCCGTCGGCGCTGCGGACCGGGACGACGAGCAGGGAGGCCACCTCCACCCCGCTGGCCGCGCACGCGGCGGCGTAGGCGGGGACGTCCGCGACGCGGACCACCGCCGGTGGTGCACCGTGGTCGAGGGCCGCGGCGGGCACGCCGGAACGCCACGGGACCGCGGCGCTGCGCGCTCCGGCACCGGCGAGGTCGGCCAGCACCACCTGCTCGTCACCGCGGCGCCGCACCAGCCACCACTGGCCGAGCCCGGTGCGCGCGGCGAGGTCGGCGAAGGCGCCGCGGGCCGCTGCGGAGACGTCGAGCGCGCCGGAGGGGACGGCGGCCCTGCCGGCCGGCGTCGTCGCGCGTGCTCCTCCCACACCTCCAGCATCGGCGGCTCCGGCACGGACTTGCGTCCCCACCGCGCGGGTCACCTGCCCGCCGTAAGTGGCGGGAGATGACGGGAGGTGTCCGCTGTGCCCGCTGTGGCCGGTGGTGGGAAGTTCCTGAGGTTCTGCGATTTCCCGGACGGTGACGAGACGATCACCTAGCGTCGCTGCCGTGGCTCGAACTGCACGACACCGCGCACCGGTGCGCCCCCTCGTCGACGTCAGCGCCGTGACCCGCGCCGTGGTCACCACCGGAGCGCTGGCGGCCGTCCCCGTGGTGGCAACGGCGGGCGCGGCCTCCGCCCACGTCCCCGGCACCTCCCACGCGGGCACGCCCGCGGTGAAGGCCGCCGCCCACCTGTCGGTGGCGGCCTCGCCCGTGCCCGCCAGCGCGGCGGCGGCCGGCGGCAGGGTCACCGTCCGGGCCGGGGACACCGTCTCGGCGATCGCGCGGGCGGCGGGGGTCAGCACCCAGGCGGTGCTGGCGGCCAACGGGCTGGCCTGGAGCTCCACCATCTACCCCGGGCAGGTCCTGTCCATCCCCAGCGGCGGCAGCGCCCGCACGGCCTCCTCGCCGGCCGCCCCGGCGGCAGCACCGGCGCCCGCGCGCCGGTCGAGCGCCGCCGAGAGCGCGCTGGCCGAGGCCGAGAAGCACGTGGGGCTCGCCTACCGGTACGGCGGCACGAGCCCGACCAGCGGCTTCGACTGCTCCGGCCTGGTGCAGTACGCCTACGCCAAGGTGGGCGTGGCGCTGCCGCGCACCGCCGAGGCGATGCGCTCGTCCGGCTACTCCGTGTCCCAGCCGCAGGTCGGGGACCTCGTCGTCTTCAACTCCTACGGCCACGTGGCGCTCTACGCCGGCAACGGCAAGATCATCGACTCGCCGCGCACCGGCGAGAGCGTCTCCGTCCGCACCCTGTGGACCGACGACGTGCAGTTCCGCCGCGTCGTCTGACGGGCGCTGCACTGTGCACTGCCTCGGCCCGCGACCCGTGCACGTCGCCCACTGACGACCTCCCGAGCGCGACCCTACGGTCACGCCCCATCGCTCGTCGGTGGAGAAGGAGGCAGGGACGTGGCCGGTGGATCGCACGGTGCAGACGACTTCGCGATGGGGCGGGTGCCGCTGGAGGCCCGCTACTCGTGGTTCTCGGTGGCGGTGCAGCGCTTCGGGCAGGTGTCCGCGCTGAGCCAGTTCCTCCTGGGGGCCGCGCTCGGCTTCGGCATGGGCTTCTGGCAGGCGTTCCTCGCCTTCACGCTCGGAGCCGTCATCCTCGAGGTGGTCTCGATCTTCGTCGGGGTCATCGGCTGCCGCGAGGGCATGTCGACGTCGCTGGTCGCCCGCTGGCTCGGGTTCGGCCGGGGCGGCTCCGCCCTCATGGGCCTGGCCATCGGCATGAGCCTCATCGGCTGGTTCGGCGTGCAGTCGGCGGTGTCCGCCCAGGGCCTGGCCTCGACGGTCGGCGTCCTGCCGGTGTGGGGCTGGTCCATCGTCTTCGGCCTCGTGGTGACGGCCATCTGCGTCTTCGGCTTCGGGTCGATGGCCTGGACCGCGTACATCACCGTGCCGTCGTTCCTCGTGCTCGTCGGCTGGGCGATCATCTCCGAGCTGTCGAAGACCGACGTCACCGCACTCATGGCCTCGGCGCCGCCCGGCCCGCAGATCGACCTGGCCACCGGCACCACCCTCGTGGCCGGCGGGTTCATCGTGGGCGCCGTCATCACGCCGGACATGTCCCGCTACAACCGCACCGGCGCCGACGTCGTCAAGCAGACCGTGGTCGGCTTCACCGTCGGCGAGTACCTCATCGGGATGTCCGGCGTGCTGCTCGCCCACGCCGTCGGCTCCAGCGACATCACCGCCATCCTCACCTCCTCGGTGGGCTGGGTGGCCGTGCTCGTCGTCCTGCTCGGCACCGTGAAGATCAACGACTGGAACCTGTACTCCGCGGGCCTCGCGGTGGTGAACTTCATCGGCACCGTCACCGGCCGCACCGTGAACCGCGCGCTGGTCACCGGGCTCCTCGGCCTGGCCGGCAGCCTGCTCGCCGCGGCGGGCATCCTCACCCGGTTCACCGACTTCCTCATCATCCTGGGCGTCGTCTTCCCGCCGGTCGCCGGGATCATGGTGGCCGAGTACTTCGTGGTGAAGCGCTGGCGCGGTGAGCTGGAGGCCTCCCGCGCCGACGGCGGCGCCGTGCCCGCCAGCTCCCCCACCTGGGTGCCGGCCACCCTCGCGGTCTGGGCCGTGGCCTCGGTGAGCGGCTACTTCCTCACCGTGGGCCTGGGCTCCATCAACTCCCTGGTCATCGCCTTCGTCCTCTACGTCGTGGCCGGCAAGGCGGGCCTGCTCAAGGAGTTCGGCCTCTCCCGGACCACCGACGCCTCCGCCGACGTCGTGGACGTGACCGGCGCCGACAGCAGCGCCCCCGCCCCGACCGCGGCGCGCTGAGCACCCCCACCGACGAGAACGAGGAGAGACTCCGTGCGCATCGGCATCGACGTGGGCGGCACCAACACCGACGCCGTCCTCCTGGGCGACGACGACGCGGTGCTGGCGGCCGTCAAGAGCCCCACCACCTCCGACGTCTCCAGCGGCATCACCGCCTCGCTGGCGGCCCTGCAGGGCGTGCGCGCCTTCGACCCCAGCGGGGTGCGGGCCGTGATGATCGGCACCACCCACTTCATCAACGCCCTCGTCGAGGCGAACCGCCTCGCCCCGACGGCGGCGCTGCGGCTGGGCCTGCCGGCCACCGCGGCGCTGCCGCCGATGGTCGACTGGCCGCAGCGCCTGGTGACCGCGGTCTCCGGACGCGCCTACCTGGCGCACGGCGGCCACGAGTTCGACGGCCGCACCATCTCCGCCCTCGACCCCGACGAGCTGCGCCGCCACGCGGCCGACATGGCCGCCCACGGCGTGCGCAGCGTGGCCATCACCTCGGTGTTCTCCCCCGTCAACACCGAGTTCGAGCTGCGGGCGGCGGAGGTGCTCGCGCAGGAGCTGCCCGACGTCGCGATCTCCCTGTCCCACCAGATCGGCCGGATCGGGCTGCTGGAGCGCGAGAACGCCACCATCGTCAACGCGGCGCTGCGCGAGCTGGCCTCCGACATCGTGGGCGGCCTCTTCGCCGCGGTGGCCGGCGCCGGGATCGACGCGCCGATCTACCTCAGCCAGAACGACGGCACGCTCATGGACGTCGAGCACGCCCGCCGCTACCCCGTCTCCACGTTCGCCTCCGGGCCCACCAACTCCATGCGCGGGGCCGCGGTGCTCTCCGGGGTCACCACGTGCGCCGTGGTGGACGTGGGCGGGACGACGTCGGACGTCGGCGTCCTCACCCGCGGGTTCCCCCGGGAGGCGACCACGGAGGTGTCCGTGGCCGGCATCCGCACCAACTTCCGCATGCCCGACGTGCTCTCCATCGGCATCGGCGGCGGCTCCCTGGTCCGCGGCGGCGGCTCCTCGGTGACCGTGGGACCGGACTCCGTCGGCTACCGCCTCACCGAGCGCGCGCTCGTCTTCGGAGGCGACACCGTCACCGCCACCGACATCGCCGTGGCCGCCGGACGTGCGGACATCGGTGACGCCTCGCTCGTGGCCCACCTGGACCCGTCCGTGGTGAAGGCGGCGCTGGCCCGCATCGCGGCGGACGTCGCAGACGCCGTGGACCGGATGCGCACCTCCTCCCAGCCGCTGCCCGTGGTCGCGGTGGGTGGCGGGTCGGTGCTGCTGCCGGACCACCTCGCGGGCAGCGGGGAGGTGCTGCGGCCGGAGAACTTCGCCGTCGCCAACGCCATCGGCGCCGCCATCGCCCAGGTCGGCGGCGAGGTGGACCGGGTCTTCACCATCGAGCCCGGCCGCCGCGGCGACGTGCTCGAGGCTGCCCGCGCCGAGGCCGTCGAGCGCGCCGTCGCCAACGGTGCGGTCCCCTCCAGCGTGGAGGTGCTCGAGATCGACGAGGTGCCGCTGCCCTACCTGCCCGGCGGCGCCACCCGCATCCGCGTCAAGGCCGTCGGGGACCTGTCGCTGGCCCCCGGGGCCGCGTCGGACCGGCGCGAGCCGGCCGCGGTCGGGACCCGGGGATGAGCTCGGCCGTCGCCTCGCGCCAGCTGCGGGAGGTGGGGCTGGACGAGGTCCGCGCCATCTCCCGCGGCGCGGCGGTGCTGGGGACCGGCGGCGGCGGCGACCCGCACATCGGCGCCCTCATGGCCGCCGCGGCCGTCAGGGCGCACGGGCCGGTGGCGCTCACCCCGCTGGCCGAGCTGCCCGACGACGCCGTGGTGCTGCCCGTGGCGATGATGGGCGCCCCCACCGTCATGGTGGAGAAGATCCCCTCGGCCGACCAGGTCGGCCGGGCCGTCGACGTCCTCACCCGCCACCTGGGCCTGCGCGTCACGCACGTCGCGTGCATCGAGGCCGGCGGGGTCAACTCCCTCGTGCCGGTGGCCGCGGCGGCCGAGCTGGGGCTGCCGCTGGTGGACGGCGACGGCATGGGCCGCGCCTTCCCCGAGCTCCAGCAGGTGCTCCTCACCCTCACCGGGGTCCGGGCGACCCCCATGGCCGTGGTGGACGAGAAGGGCAACTGCGCCGTCCTCGACACGGTGGACAACCGGTGGGCGGAGCGGCTGGCCCGCTCGGTGACCATCGACATGGGCTGCTCGGCGATGATCTCCAACTACGCCATGGACGGCGCGGCGGCCCGCCGCGGACTCGTGCCGGGGACCATCTCGCTGGCGGCCTCCCTCGGCGCGCTGCTGGAGCCCGGCGCCGCCGGTGACGACCCCGCCGGGGCCGTCGCGGAGCACCTCGGCGGGCGCGTGCTGGCGACGGCCAAGGTGGTGGACGTCGAGCGGCGCACCACCACGGGCTTCGCCCGCGGCACCGCGGTGCTGGAGGGCTCCGGCGAGCACGCGGGGAGCACCATGACCGTCGACTTCCAGAACGAGAACCTGGTCCTGCGCGCGGGCGGGCGCGTGCTCGCCACCGCCCCGGACCTCATCTGCCTGCTCGACACCGCCACCGGCGCGGCCATCACCACCGAGCAGCTCCGCTTCGGCCACCGCGTCAGCGCGGTGGTGGCGCCCTGCGACCCCCGCTGGCGCACCCCCGAGGGCCTGGCGCTGGCCGGGCCCGCCGCCTTCGGCTACCCCGACGACGCCGTCCTCCTCGAAGGAGTCCCCGCATGAGCTGGTTGCTCGACGAGTCCCACCTGGCCGACCTCGCCCGCGGCGCCACCCTGCTGGGCACCGGCGGCGGCGGCGACCCCTACATCGGGCGCCTGCTGGTGGCCGAGGCCATCAAGGAGCACGGGCCCATCACCGTGCTGGACCCCGAGGAGGTGGACGACGACCTCTTCGTCATCCCCACCGCGATGATGGGCGCCCCCACGGTCATGGTGGAGAAGGTGCCGCGCGGCACCGAGCCGGTCGTGGCGCTGCGCACCCTCGAGCAGCGCCTCGGCCGCACCGCCCAGGCCACGATGCCCATCGAGTGCGGCGGGCTGAACTCGATGATCCCGCTGCTCGTGGCCGCCCGCGCGGGCCTGCCGATCATCGACGCGGACGGCATGGGCCGCGCCTTTCCCGAGCTCCAGATGGAGACCTTCGGGGTCTACGGGGTGCACGCCTCCCCCATGGTGGTGGCCGGCGACCGCCACGAGACCGTCGTCGTCGACACCGGCGACGACGACGTGCGCATGGAGCGCCTCGCGCGCGCCTGCGCCATCCAGTTCGGCGGAGCGGCGCTCATCGCCGAGTACGCCATGACCGGGGCCGACGTGAAGCGGGTCGCCATCCCCCGCACCCTGTCCCTCGGCATCGGCGCGGGCCGGACCATCCGCGAGGCCCGCGAGGACCACCGCGACCCGTTCGCGGCGCTCGCCGAGTACTTCGCCGGGACCATCTACCGCAACGTCCGCCCGCTGTTCCGCGGGAAGGTCACCGACGTGGAGCGGCGCACCGAGGGCGGCTTCACCCGCGGCGGGTGCGCGGTGGCGGGCTTCGACGACGGCGTGCTGGAGCTGCGGTTCCAGAACGAGCACCTGCTCGCCCTGCGCGACGGGGTGCCGGTCTGCGTGGTGCCCGACCTCATCTGCGTGGTCGACGACACCACCGCCGAGCCCATCACCACCGAGGGCCTGCGCTACGGGCAGCGCGTGGTGGTGCTCGGCATCTCCACCCCGGACATCATGCGCACGCCGGAGGCCCTGGCCGTCTTCGGTCCGGCGGCCTTCGGGCTGGACCAGCCGTTCGTGCCGGTCGAGGAGCTGGTCACCGAGCGCCTCGACGTGCCCGCGGCGGTCTGAGCACGACGCCACCTGCCACCTCCTGCCGCTCCCTGGCACCGCCCGCCCCTCCACAGGGGGCGCGGGCGGTGCCAGGGTGTGCGTCGTGCCCGACACGATCGACGACGACGACGGCTGGGCCGTGCGGGCCGTGAGCGCGGCTGACGCGCCCGCGCTCGTGCGCGGGGCCGACGTCCTCGGCTCCGGTGGCGGCGGCGACGCGCGCCCCGCGGGCCTCCTGTTCGCCCACGCCGTCGGCGCGGGTGCGGTGCAGCTGCTCGACCCCGACGGCGCCACGGACCACGCCGTCTCCTTCGTGGGCATGGTGGGGGCTGCGAGCGCCTTCACCGAGGAGCTGCCCGGCGGTGGGGAGTTCGCACGGGCGCTGCGCGCGGTGGAGCGGTGGACCGGTGCGCGGGCCACCGCGCTGGCCTCCCTCGAGGCCGCTGGGCTCAACGGCCTGACGGCGCTGGCCACCGCCGTCTCCTGCGCGCTGCCGGTGGTGGACGTCGACCTGTGCGGCCGCGCGCTGCCGCGGCTGGAGCAGTTCTCGCTGGCCGTGGTCGACGGCGCGCTGCCGCCGCTGGCCCTGGCGCTGCCGGGCGGCCACGTGCTGGTGGTGGAGGGCGGGGACGGCCCGCGCTGCGAGCGCGTGGTGCGCGCGGTGCTCGCCGCCGAGGGCGGGTGGGCGGCCATGGCCACCGCGCCGGTGCGGCGCGCTGACTGGGCGCGGGTCGGCCCGGTGCGGACCACCCGGCGGTGCCTGGAGCTCGGGGCGCGCCTGGAGGCGCTCGGCGCCTCGGTGAGCAACGACGACGTCACCGCCGCCCTGGGGGCGAGGCTGCTCGGTGCGGGCCGCGTGGTGGAGGTGGCCCGGCGCGCGGGGGCCGGGTTCGGGCGCGGCTCAGCGTGCGTGCGGGACCAGCGGACCAGCGCGCTGCTGCGGCTGGAGATGGAGAACGAGTACCTCGTGGCCTTCGAGGACGGCGCGCCGGTCGCCACCACACCGGACCTGCTCGTGGTGCTGGAGCGGCGCACCGCGCGCGTGGTGGCCTGCGACAGGATCCGACGCGGCGACGACGTGGTGGTGCTGCAGCTGCCCGCTGCAGCCTTCTGGGGCCACCCCGAGCACGCTGCTCAGGTCGCGCCGCGGGCGTTCGGGCTCGACGTGGACCCCGTGCTCGCGCTGCAGCCCGCGGGGTCCCCGTGGTGACCGGGCTGGGAGGGCTGCTCGCGCTGCCGGCGTGGCGCGGCACCGCGGTGCTGGCCGGCGAGCCCGGCGGGGTCTCGCTGCGCACCGTCGTCCTCCTCGACGCGCCGGACCAGCTCGGCGCGAGCGGGGCGCGGGAGGCCCTGGTCGTGCTGGCGGGCCCGTCCTGGCGGTCGGCCCCGGCCTGGCAGCTCGACGCGCTGCTGCGTCGCGCCGCCGACGCCGGTGCCCGCGCCGTGCTGCTGGCCGGCACCGACCCGCTGCCGGGGCCCACGCGCCTGCTGTGCACGCGCCTCGAGCTGTGCGTGCTCGGTGGGGAGGCGGCGCTGCTCGACCTGGCGACCGCCGCGGCGGTGCACCTGGCCGCGCCGGAGGTCGCGTCCGCCCGGGCCGTGCTCGACGTCTCGCGCGCCGTCGCCGACGGGCGGGTCAGCGGACCCGGACCGCTGGTGGCCCTGTGCGCGCGGCTGCTGGGTGCGCCGGTGGCGCTGGCGGACGCGTCGGGCTCGGTGCTCCACGGCGACCTCGCGCTGGTGGTGCCCCGGCCCGCGGAGCCGGTGGTGCAGCGCGACCGCACGGCGGCGGGCGCGGTGACGGCGCGCCCCGTGCTGCTGCCGGGCCTGCGCAGCGTGCAGCGCTGGCTCGTGGCGCGGGTGCCCGCAGACTCCGGGCCGGTGGCGGTCGGGGCCGCGGAGGACCTGCTCTGCGCCGCGAGCACCGCCGTGGCCGGGTGGCTGGCCGCCGAGCGGACGGCGGTGGAGCGGGACGCGCGCGGACGGGCGGCGCTGCTCACCGACGTCCTGCGCCTCACCGGGGAGCCCAGCCCCGAGCTGCGCCAGCGGGCCGCGGCGGCGGGGTGGCCGCTGGCGGGGTGGCACGTGGGGGTGCGGGTGCGCACCGGTGGCGCCACCGACGTGGCGGGGCTGCGGGCTGAGGCGCTGCGCCGCTCCGCGGAAGCGGGGCTGCAGCTCGTGCTGGCCGAGCACGGCGACGGCTGGAGCGGCTGGTGGAGCACCGACCGCTCCCCCAGCGCCGTGGAGGTGCGGCACCTGGCCGAGCGGTTCCGCCGCCTCCACGAGGGGCTGCGGCAGCTGACGGGCTGCGCCACCGGCGTCGGCCGCCCGCACCAGGGACCTGCGGGCGTGGCCAGGACGCTGTCGGAGGCGGCGGACGCGGCGCTGCTGGCCGCGGGCCGGCCCGAGCAGGGCCGGTTCCTGCACGTCGACCAGCTGGGGGTGGCCCAGACGCTGCTGGCGTGGACCCGCACCGAGACGTTCGAGCCGGCGGCGCGCAGCCTGCTGGAGCCGCTGCTCGCCGACCCCTCGCTCGTGCAGACGCTGGGGGTCTACCTGGACGCCGAGTCGTCGCTGTCGGAGACCGCCACCACCCTCGGCATCCACCGCAACACGGTGGCGCAGCGCGTGGCCCGCATCGAGCGGCTGCTGGAGGTCAGCCTGGGCGACCACGAGCAGCGCCTCGCGCTGCAGCTCGCCTGCCGCGCCGTCGGGCCGGGCGGGCCAGGCGGCCCGGGCGGGTCCGGCGGGAGGACCTAGAAGCGGAAGGCCGCCACCTCGCGGCGCAGGGCCGCGGCCCGGCCCGCGAGGTCGTCCACGGCGGAGCTGGCCTCACCGAGCGCCTGGCTCGTGGACGCGGCCGTGGCCGACATCGTCGACGCCGTGGCCGCGATCCTGCCGGCGCCGCCGGCGGCCTCCGCCGCCGAGCGGGACATCTCCTGCGTGGTGGCGGTCTGCTCCTCCACCGCCGAGGCGATGGTGCTCTGGTGGGCGGAGATCTGGGCGATGACGTCGGAGATCCCGGCGATGGCCTCGACGGCGCCGCCGGCCCCCTGCTGGATGGTCTGCACGCGGCGCGCCACGTCCTCCGTGGCCGCCGCCGTCTCCCGTGCCAGCTCCTTGACCTCGGCCGCCACCACCGCGAAGCCCTTGCCGGCCTCCCCGGCGCGAGCCGCCTCGATGGTTGCGTTGAGGGCCAGCAGGTTGGTCTGCTCGGCGATGGAGGTGATGACCTTGACGACGTCGCCGATCTGCCGGCTCGCCTCCCCCAGCCCCGTGACGGTCTCGGTGGCGGTGGTGGCCGCCTGCACGGCCGTGCCCGCCACCCGGCTCGCCTCCTCGGTGGACCTGGCGATCTCACGGATGGCGTCCCCCATCTCCCCGGCGCCCGCGGCGACGGTCTGGACGCCGGCGGAGACCTCGTCCACCACGCCGGACACCACGCGGGACTGCGCGCTGGTCTCCTCGGAGGCGGCGGCGATCTGCGCCGTGGTGCCGCGCAGCTGCTCGGAGGCGCTGGCCACCGCGTCGGCCTCCGCCACCACGCCGGACAGCACGCGGCGCAGCGCCACCAGGGCCCGGTCGAGGGCAGCCGCGGTCACGCCCAGCTCGTCGCGGCGCTCGAGGTCACAGCTGGCGGTGAGGTCGCCGTCGGCGAGGGCCGTGACGACGTCGGTGACCCGGCGCAGGGGGCGCGTCACCGAGCGGGTGACCGCCGCGCCGAGGACGGCGAGCAGCGCCAGGCCGACCGCGCCGCTGGCGGCGAGGAGGGCCGTCGTGGAGCGGCGCTCGGCGGCCACGTCGGCCGCGGCGGCCGTGACGCGCTCGTCGACGGCCTGCCCCACGGTCGGCATCGACTCCTCGAGGGCGGAGAACGCCTCCTGGAAGTCGCCGTACCGGGCCAGCGCGGCCTGCGGGTCCGCGAGAGCGAGCTGCGAGGCGCTCGCGGCCGCGGCCAGGTAGGCGTCGACATCGGGCTGGACCCGCTGCAGCGCGGTGGTGACGCCCGGGCCGAGGTCGCGGGAGCGGACGCCGGCGAGGGCGTCGGTGAGGGCCTTCTGGTGCTGGGCCATCTCCTGCGCGGCCGAGGCCCGCTCCGCCGCGTCAGCGGTGACGATCATGCGGAGCAGGTCGCCGCGGACGGCGTCGTGCATCATGTCGGCCTGCAGCGCCTGCTGCGTGGCGGCGTTGGTGGTGGTCAGCTGGTCGACCTGCGCGCCGACGTTCGCCAGCGACGACAGCGCGAGGCCGCCCGTCGTCAGCGTCACGGCAGCGCCGACCGCGACCAGCGCCGACAGCTTGGTGCCCAGGCGGAGGTCCGCCCACCTCGTCCTCGCCACGTCCGAGCCCCCTCGACCACGAGCGCCCTCTGCACCCGTCATCGAGGTCATCGGAGCGCGGAGCGTCTGTCTTGAGGGCGACAGCGCTCCGCGCCGGTGGGGCCGTCAGGCGGAGGGGTTCCCCCAGCGCAGGCTGGTGTAGGCCTTCTCCGACTCGGGCATCCGCGTCTGGGGGCTGATGAGCAGGAACTTGCCGTTGGCACCCTGCATGTCCACGTTGAACTGCACCTCGTAGAGGACCTCGCCAGGCCCGGTGCCGCCGTTGCGGGAGAAGAACTCGTGCATCTTCTGCACGAACACGGGGTGGTCGCCCTCGTCCGCGTTCCCGGACCACTCGGACACGGCCAGGGGCAGGCCCACCTCCTTGGCGAAGTCGAGGTGGCCCTGCAGGCCCTTGGGACCGCCGAACGGGTCCTTGAGGGTCATCGCGGCGTCCCACTCCTCGGCGGTGTCGACCGCCGGGAACTGGTTGTAGTAGTCGACGCCCATGACGTCCACCTGCCCCTGGCCGGGGTAGAGGTCTCGCCAGTCGTACCCGCTCTGCACCGACTCGCGGTTGAAGCAGAGCACGAGCTTGGACGCGGGGAACACCTGCTGCTGGATCGCCCGGTAGCGGCCCCAGGCGGTCTTGAACGCGTCGACGTCGCTGGCGACCACCTTCCAGCGGTACCAGTTGCCGTTCATCTCGTGGGCGAACCGGATGTAGCAGGTGGCCTGCCTGCTCCCCCAGACGTCCCGCAGCAGGGTGAGGGACTGCCGCCAGCGGTCGTCGTAGGCGCCGGCGGCGGCCTCGGCCCAGCTCTCGCCCTCGTCGTCCATGTCGATGGCACCAAGGGAGACGTCCAGCGGCTTGTCCCAGCCGTCGAACTCCTCGCCGGGCTGGAGCGTGTACAGCTTCAGCATCGCCTCGTTGTTGTCGAACCAGGTGGCCGAGACCCCCACCTCGGTGCCGCGGGCCGCCGCGTACGAGCCGTCGGCCACGCCCTCCCCGGAGGCACCGGAGATCCACTGGCGCGGCGTGAAGGCCGTCGTGGCGCTCGTCGACGGCGCGGTCGACGGCGTGCCGCCACCACCGGGTGACGCCGCCCCACCGCCCGTGCGCAGGGCTACCCAGGTGGCCAGGCCGCCGGCGGCGACCACGCCCGCAGCGGTGCCCAGGACGGTGCGCCGGCTCGGCCCGGTGCGCTTCGGCGCAGCGTGCTGCGGGCCCTCGGCGCCCGGCTCCTGGTCCGGCTCCTGGACCTGCTGCGACGCGGAGGCCCTCGGCCCCTGCGGTGCTGACGGCTGATCGGCCATCGATGACCCCCCTCGGATCGTGAGATCAGGTGACCACACGGACCTGGGAGCGGCAACGCCGCAGGTGGGGGTCACCCCCCGCACGGGCGATCCGGTGCCCCCGACCGGCCCCGGCGGAGTCTCCGCCGGGGCCGCCGGGCACCCGCGAGGCGGCTGCCTGACGCCGACGCTGCTCAGGAGGCCTCAGCCGCGAGCGACCGCGCCGGCACCTGCACCGGCACCGCAGCGGCAGCGCTGGTCGGGACGACGGCCGCCGCGCCCGTGGGACACCCGGGCGGTGCGGCCACGGGTCACAGCAGGGAGCTCGTCAGGCCACCGTCCAGGACGAGGCCGGCGCCGGTGACCCATGACGCGTCGGCGTCCGAGGACAGGTAGACGGCGGCCGACACGAGGTCCTCCACAGCTCCCATCCGTCCCTGCTTCTGCTCGAGCACCGAGTGGAAGCCCCCCTCGGGAAGGCCGAGGAGCTCCTCGAACTCCGGCGCTGCGCGGGTGACCAGCTCGGTGCCGATGAAGCCGGGGACCAGCGCGTTGACGCGGACGCCGTGGGAGCGGAGCTCCACGGCTGCGGTCTTGGTCAGGTTCAGCACCCCGGCCTTGGCAGCGGCGTAGTGGGCGATGAGGGGAGACCCCGTGGTCGCCGTCACGGAGGACAGCGTGAGCACCGACCCGCCGCCGGAGGCGGCCACCGCCTCGCCTCCGTACCTGACGGTGAGGAACACCCCGTCCAGGTTGACGCTGGTCACGGCGCGCCACGCCGCGAGGTCCATGCCGAGCAGGGGCACCGGAGCTCCGACCCCGGCGTTGGCGACCACGACGTGCACTCCTCCGTGGCGCTGGGCGACCGTGGCGAAGAGCGAGCGCACCTGCTCCTCGTCGCGCACGTCGGCGCCGAGGGCGTCGACGGCTCCGATGCGGTCGGCGGTGGCGCGAGCGGCGGTCTCGTCGAGGTCGGAGACCACGACCCTCGCGCCCTCGGCGACGAACCGCTCGGCGATGGCGGCTCCGATGCCTCGGGCGGATCCGGTGATGACGGCGACGCGGTCGGACAGCACAGCCACGGTGGTGCTCCTCGGTGTGGTGGGACGGGGCGTGGGGTGGGGTGGGTGGTCGAGGGCTGGGCCGGCACCGGCGCTTCAGAGGCGCGACAGGGCTCTCAGCGCTGCGAGGTGGCCTCCGACGCCGTGGGCGCCAGGACCCGGGGGGACGGCGGCCGAGCACAGGTAGATGCCGCGCGCGCCGGTGTCGTACGGGCTCGAGCCGGCCCGGGGTCCCAGCAGCAGCTGGTCGGCCCGCTTGTGGCCGGTGACGATGTCGCCGCCCACGAAGTTGGGGTTGTCGGCGGCGATCTGGCGCGTAGGGCGCGAGACGACCGCCAGGAGCCGCTCCCGCAGCCCCGGCGCGTAGCGCTCGAGCTGGGCGAGCACCGCCTCGGTGGCGTCGCCGTCGTACCCGGCCGGGACGTGGGCGTAGCAGTCGATCGGGACCACGCTCCCCTTCGCCCGGCCGGGGTCGGCCAGGTGCTGCTGGCCCAGCAGCACGAACGGGCGCCGCGGCATGCGCCCGCGCGCGACCTCGCGCTCCGCAGCGGCGGTCTGCTCGAAGCTGCCCGAGACGTGCACCGTGCCGGCGCGCCTGGCGGGCTCGTAGCTCCACGGGATGCCGCCGTCGACGGCGAGGGCCAGCTGGAACGCTGCTGCGCCGTGGCGGAACCGGCGGTAGGCGCGGACAGTGCGCTCCGGCAGCAGGCTGCCCGCGATGTCAGCGGCCCCGCCGGGCGAGGTGTCGAGCAGCAGCGCGTCGAACCGGCCCAGGTCGCGCACGTCCCGGACGCGGGTGCCGGTGACCACCGTCCCACCGCGCTGCTCCAGCAGCCGGACGAGGGCCGCCGTGATCTGCCCCGACCCTCCCACGGCCACGGGCCAGCCGAACCGGTGGGCGGCTGCCCCCAGCGAGACGCCGATCGCTGACGACAGCGGCAGGGAGAACGCGGTGAAGCCGTGGGCGGCCAGGCCGCCCCACAGCGCCCGGGCCTCGCGGGTGCGGAACAGGTGCGCGGTGAGCGCCGCGGGCGCTGGGGCGCGCAGGCCCAGGCGAGCCAGGTGCAGGGGGTGCCGGGGCAGGTGCAGCAGGGGCTGGAGGAACTCCTCGCTGATGGTGTCGAAGTCCTCCACCACCGGGCCGAGGAACCGCTGCCAGCGGCGGGCGTCGTCCCCCAGCCCCGCGGCGGTCTCCGGCACGGAGCGCACAGCGGCCGCTCCTGATCCGCCGTCCAGCGGGTGGGCGTACTGCACCTGCGGCCAGGCCCACCGCAGCCCCGCCGCCTGGAGGTCGAAGGCCTTGGCGAAGACCGAGGAGGTGGCGAAGGGGTGGAACCCGGAGCACTCGTCGTGCAGCAGCCCGGGCAGGGTCAGCTCCGCTGACCGCGCCCCGCCGCCGGGGGTGTCGGCGGCCTCGTAGACCACGACCTCCACCCCCGCATCGGCCAGGGTGAGGGCGGCAGCGAGCCCGTTGGGCCCGCTGCCCACCACCACGGCTCTGCTCATGCGCTGGCCTTGCGCCTCTCGCGCTGCTCCGGCTGGCGCACGTCGAGCGTCCGGGGGGTCTGCCGGGGCGCCGGGCCCGGCTCGGGCTGCTCCCGCCGCCACGTCACCTGGGTGGGGATGGGGCCGTCGGGCAGCCAGGGCTGGGTGGTCACCGCGTCCTGGACGCGCCAGGTGCCTTCCTCGATGACGCCGAGTGCGGCGTCGATGACCTTGTACTGCTGCGTCCCGCGGTGGATCGGCTGGGACTCCACCCACGCCACGACCAGCTCACCGGGTGCGAAGCTGCAGCGGCGCTGCACCGCCTCGATGAGCCGGTGGTTGTGGAGGTGGCCGTCACCGAAGTTGAAGCCGATGATCGAGTTGCAGGTGAACTCCCCCTCGCGGACGGTCGCGCGGTCGACGTCAGGGACGTGCCGGAGCAGCAGGGAGAACAGCCCGCGGCCCTGGCTGTGCATCGAGCGCCAGGCGATCGTCTGCTGCATGGTGATCTCGGCGACGGCGGAGGGGTAGCCGAGGGACTCCAGCTGGCGCACCTGGTTGCGGGTGGGGCGCACCAGGGCGTCCAGCTTGTCCTCGCAGCCGGGCGCGAACGCCCACAGCGAGGCCGCCCAGTTGCCGGCGTACTGGCGCATCGCGGGGGTGAAGGCGACCAGGTCAGGGCGCAGGTTGCCCAGCACGGGGAAGAAGAAGAGGCAGGCCAGGGCGCCGACCACCAGCCACGGGCTGCTGGCGTCGCCCAGGCCGAAGCCCTGCCACGCCGGGAACCCGAGGAAGAGCACGACGGCCGCCCAGCCGAACAGCAGGTTCCACTCCAGGGGGACCGCCAGCGGGAACATCGAGATGATCACGGAGTGCAGGCCCACCAGGACGATGACGCCCAGGAGGGTGAGCAACGGGTCGTGGGAGAGCAGCAGCACCACGGGCACGCCGATCTCGACCACCGTTCCCAGCCCGTGGGCGATCGACCTGGCCAGCCAGGACGGGCGCAGGTCGTGAGGTGCGTCGCGGTAGTGCAGCCGCTTGACCGCCGTGCCGGGGATGCAGGGGTTGTTGGAGACCATCGGAGGGATGACGTTCTCGAAGTGGCGGCCGAGCTTGGAGCAGCCGGCGGCGATCCACACCGAGGCCACCGCCAGCTTCAGCAGGACGACCAGGTCGACGACGGCGTTCCCTCCGCTCCCCCCGAGGACGGGCACCAGCGCGAAGGCGACCAGAGCCGGTGCGTACTGCTCGGTCCGTGCGGCGATGAAGATCGTCTTGTCGCGCAGGCCCAGCAGGGCCACGAGCACCAGCGGCGGCACCGCGAGGGCCGGGTCGACCAGGCCGGAGGTGTTCCCCGGCAGGGCGGCGTCCAGTCCGGGCACCGGCACCCCGGGCAGCACCACGGGCACCAGCAGGGAGACCAGCAGCGCGGCGTACAGGACGACGTCGAGCACGGTGCGCTCATCACCCGCGGTCCCGGGAACCCGGTGCGGCCACGGGGGCATCCGCACCGTGCGGGGGCGGAGCCAGAAGAGGATCCCGCCGGTCATGGGCTTGAACTTGCCCGCGATCGGACCCCAGGACCCGGCGACGCCCACCGCCTCCAGCAGCATGGTCCAGAAGATGAGCTTCTGGTACACGACCAGCTCGTCCCACCACGAGGTCACGGCCCAGGGGGCGCCCACGCCCGAGGTGAGCGTCACGAGGGTCAGCCCGACCCCGAGGTAGAGCACCGCGAGCTTCACCACGTAGGTGGCGGGGATGATCTTGGGTGAGCCGAAGCCGTGGTCGACCCAGTGGAGCGCCAGGGCGCGGACGCGCTCCATGAGGGGACGGTCGAGGAAGGTCTCGACGTCCACGGGAGGGAAGTTCCCAGTCTTGAACCCCATCGTCGCGGTTCCTCTCTCGCTCTCCGTGGTCGCCTTCCGGACTTCCGTCCTCCGTGCGACGGCTTTTCTCACCCTGAAGAAGTCGGCGAATTCCCCGGGGGGTCACCACGACCCGTTCCGGGAATTCGCGTGAGCTGATGACGCCACCACCACGGTGCGCCTCAGCGGAATTCGCAGCAGTGCGTGGGACCGGCGCGCTCCGTGACATCCGCGGACTTCTCGGAGAGCGACGGCGCACATCCGGGTCGACCGAGCCCACCCCGCTGCTTCGACGGGTGGTGGCCTCGTGGGGAGGACGCTACGGGCGCTCCACCTCCGCGCCCTACGTCGGCGGAAGCCGAACATCCGCGTCGCCTTCGTCCTGGGAGGACGAAGGCGGCGTGCGCGTCAGGGAGCTTCCGGTGCCCCGTCGTCCAGCACCGCGGCTCCCATCATCGAGGCCAGGACGAGCGCCACCTCCAGGTCGAAGCGGCCGTCCGTGACCGGCCGGCCCAGCGCCCGCTCCGCCGAGGCGACCCGGTACTTGATCGAGTTGGGGTGCATCGAGGTGCTCTGGGCGGTGGCCGTGAAGGACCTGTCGTGCTGCAGGAAGACCAGGAGCGCGTCTCGGTGGCGCTGGGTGGCCTCACCGGGGCCGGCGAGCCCCCCGAGCTGGTGCCGCACCCAGGACCGAGCCGCGGGCACGTCCGCCGCGAGCAGACCCGCGAGGGCCGCCCCGGGCTGGTCGTGGGCGACCACCTGCCTGCCCGGCCGTCGGCGCAGCTGGGCCAGGCGCTGCAGGGCCCGCGCCTCGAGGTGGCTGGTGCGGAAGCCATCGAGCCCCCGGTGCACCCCGCCCAGGGCCAGCGAGAGCCCCTCCGGGGCGGCCGAGAGGAGCTCCCGCCACCACTCCCGCGGGCGCGGTGGGCCGTCCGGCAGGTGGAACCACACCCAGGACGTCGTCTCGTCGTGCTCCACCACCAGGGGCGGCTGGGAGGAGCGGAAGCGTCCGGCCAGGCGCCTGAGCTGGGGCGACGCCGACAGCAGGACGTCGTGGCGGTCGGCCCACACGACGGCGGCGACGTGGTCCCCCCGCAGGCGGTAGCCCAGGGCGGCCTCGGCCGCTGCGGCGTCGACCTCCTGCTCCGCCAGCAGCCGTCGCACCACCGACTCCCTGCCCGTGCGCTGGGAGGTCAGCCACGCGTCGCGCTCGGCCTCGTAGACGGTGGTCACCCGTTCGGAGATCCAGTCGATGTAGGTGAACATCCGCTCGGTGAGCACCTCGTAGGCCCGGTCGCGGGTCCCCGGCGACCCCTCGGCGTTGCCCACCTGGAACGCGCGGCGCAGGAGCAGCTGGTGCCCGAGGCGGTACGCCCGCAGCAGCGCGCTGATGGGCACGCCCCGCTGGGCCAGGCGGCGGGCGTACTCGACGGCGGCCGTCGGAGGCTCGAAGCCGTCGCGTCCGATGTCGTGCACCAGCGCGTGGAGGATCGTGTCGACGTTGCCCTCGATGCTGGCGCCCAGGAGGTCGACGAGCACCGGGTCGCCGTCCAGCCCCTGGACCTGCTCGACCAGGGCCGTGCGCATCTGGCGGACGAGGTCCGCCAGTTGTCCGTTGAGGACGGTACCGATGCGGACGACGAGGTCGTGGCTCGACGTCGCGGCGCTGCTCTCGGACACCGTCGAAGGGTAGGTGCCGCGCACGAGCCCCCCGTGGCGGCACACCGGTGCCGGTCCGGCTCCCGGTGTCGCCGTGGAGTCGGCGCGCGCACGCGGCACTTCCGGCGCGGAGCCGGTCTCGACTTCCTCGGGGCCTTTTATCCGCCGAAATCCGGGGAGGCCGAGAAGGGGGTTTGACAACAAGGCCCCGATGGCCCGAACCTCTGCCCGTGAGCACCGAAGGCGCTGCCTCGACGACGTTCATCCGCACTGCCGCCGACATCCCGGCGGCACGGGCTTTCGACGACCCGGGCGGCGCGTGCCTGGTCGACAGCGAGCGTCGTCTCGACAACCGCGCCCTCGCCGCAGCCGTGGCCCACACCTCGGGTCACCTCTCACGTCTGGGCGTCGGTCCCGGTGACGTGGTGGCGGTCGCCCTGCACAACCGCATCGAGCTGGTGGTGACGATGTTCGCCGCGTGGTGGTGCGGGGCCGCCCTGACACCCGTCAACCCGGTGCTCACCGACACGGAGGTGGCGCACCAGCTGCAGGACTCACGAGCGCGGGTGCTCGTCGGCGACGAGCGGGGCGCTGCCCTCGCCAGCGCCAGCGGCATCGACTTCCTCAGCGTGGCTGACGTCATCCCTGCTGGTGACCCCGGGGCCAGCGCCTGGGCTGACGCCCCCGGCGGAGAGGGGGCGGCGGAGCAGGACGCGGCGTTCGTCATCTACACCTCCGGGACGACGGGACGCCCCAAGGGCTGCGTGCTGACGCACGCCAACGTCGACGCCATGGCCACCGCCATCGTCAGGCACCTGCGGCTGGACCCGACCGACCGCAGCCTGCTCGTGCTCCCCCTCTTCCACGTGAACGGCCTCCTGGTGGGCGTGCTGTCGCCACTGCTCGCGGGAGGCAGCGTGGTGGTGGCCCCCCGCTTCCAGCCGACGACGTTCTGGGACCTGGTGGAGTGGGAGCGCCCCACCTACTTCTCGGCCGTCCCCACGATGTACGCCCTGGTGGAGGCGCACACCACGCGTCCCGTCGACACCTCCTCGCTGCGCTTCGCGATCTGCGGTGCCGCGCCCGCACCGGCCGAGCTCATCACCAGGTTCGAGGAGCGGTTCGGCGTGGTGCTGCTCGAGGGCTACGGCCTGTCGGAGTGCAGCGTCGCCGCGACCATCAACCCCCTGGACGGTCCCCGCAAGCCCGGCACCGTGGGACCGGCGCTGCCCGGTGTCGAGGTCGTCGTGGCGGCGCCTGACGGCACGCACCTGCCTCCGGGTGAGGTCGGGCAGGTGCTCGTCCGAGGGGCCACGGTGATGCGCGGCTACCTGGGCCGCCCGGAGGAGACCGCCGAGGTGCTCGTGGACGGCTGGCTGCAGACCGGGGACGTGGGACGGCTCGACGACGACGGCTACCTGACGCTGGTCGACAGGCTCAAGGACATGATCATCAGGGGTGGGGAGAACATCTACCCCAAGGAGATCGAGCAGGTGCTCTACGAGCACCCTGCGGTGCTCGAGGCAGCGGTGGTCGGGGTTCAGGACGCGACCTACGGCGAGGTGCCGGTGGCGCACGTCGCCCTGCGCCCCGGGAACGAGGACGTCGACGGCGAGGTGCTCCGCCAGCACTGCGCCGAGCACCTCGCCAGGTACAAGGTGCCCACCGAGGTGCTCCTGCACCCCAGCCTCCCCAAGAACTCCGTGGGCAAGCTCGTCAAGGGGACCCTGCGCTCCGGTCCGCACCAGCCGCTCCGCTGAGGAGCGGGCGGTCGCGGGGCTCGCGCCCGACTGCCCCGCGCTCCCGGCGCCGTAGCCTCACCTGGTGTCGTCCGAGGTCGAGCCCACCCCCTCGCCCATGGCGGCGGCCGTCGCCGTCTTCGCCCGGCGCGGTTACGACGAGGCCTCCGTGGAGGACATCGCCGAGGCGGCGGGCATCAGCCGCAGCACCTTCTTCCGCAGGTACCGGTCCAAGGAGGAGGTCGTCTTCTCCGACCACGAGCTGCTCCTGCAGCAGGTGCAGGAGCAGCTCGCGGCCTCCGCCGCCTCCCGTGCCGACGCGGTGGAGGCGGTCTGCGCGGCAGCGGTCGCGGTCTTCGACCACCACGTCGGGCTGGGCGAGGTCTCGCGGGCCAGGTACCGCCTGGTGCGCGCCCATCCGGTGCTGCGCGACCGGGAGCTGGTCATGGCCCACCGCTACGAGGTGCTCTTCGCGCGCCACCTGGCGGGTGCGGTCGAGGACCGCGACGTCGCGCGGAGCTGCGCGGCCGCGGTCGTGACGGTGCACAACCTGGCGCTGCGCACCTGGCTGGAGGACGGCGCCGGCGCGCACGCCGATCCGGCCTCGCTGCTGGAGCGGCTGCGACGGGTGAGCGGACTGCTGACGGTCCCCCGGTCCGGGCGCAGGCGCGTGGTGGTCCTCGGCGTGGAGGGCGAGGAGAGCGCCGACCAGATCGCCGAGGTCGTGCGCCGCGCGCTGCGGTGACGCCACCCCTGGAACTGAGTACCATCGGTCTGGTACTCAGTCCCACGAGGGGAGCCAGTGGTGGAGATGACGACGACGACGCGGTCTTCCGAGGGCGACTACGGACTGCGCGAGCCGCTGGACCCCGACTTCGCGGGGGTGCTCACCCACCTGCCCGAGGCTGACGAGGCCCACCGGCGCAGGGCGCGCACCTTCGTCCAGGACGAGGTCCTCCCCGTCATCGATGACTTCTGGGACCGCGCCGACTACCCCCTCCACCTCCTGCGACGCCTCGGCGAGCTGGACCTGCTGCGTGACGGTCTCGGCGTCCCCGGCGCGCCGCCGGTGTCGGACCTGGCCGCCGGGCTCGTCCACCTGGAGCTGGCACGCGGGGACGGGTCGGTCGCGACGATGCTCGCGGTGCAGGGTGGTCTCGCGATGCGCTCGATCGCCCTGCTGGGCTCGGACGAGCAGCGCGAGCGCTGGCTCGGGCCCCTGGCGCGCGGAGAGCTCCTGGGCGCCTTCGCCCTGACCGAGCCCGCCCACGGGTCGGACTCGGTGTCCCTGGAGACCCGGGCCACCCGCGTGCCCGGCGGGTACCTGCTCGACGGGGAGAAGAAGTGGATCGGCAACGGCTCCGCCGGTGGCGTCACCGTCGTGTGGGCCCGCGGGGACGACGACCAGGTCCACGGCTACGTCGTCCCGCAGGAGTCTCCCGGGTACGAGGCCACCACGATCACGGGCAAGGTCTCCCAGCGCGCCATCTGGCAGGCCCACATCCACCTCGACGGCGTGTTCGTCCCCAACGAGTGCGCGCTGCCCGGAGCCCGCAGCTTCCGGGACACCTCCCGGGTGCTGCAGGCCACCCGGCTGGGCGTGGCGTGGGACGCGCTGGGTCACGCCACCGCCTGCTACGAGGCGTCGGTGCACTACGCCAGGACCCGCACCCAGTTCGGCCGTCCGCTGGGCGCCTCGCAGCTGGTGCAGGAGCGCCTGGCCCGGGCTGCCTCCGACCTCACGTCCCTGCAGTCGCTGCTGGTCGCCTTCACAGCGCTCCAGGCCAGTGGCCAGCTGACCGGCCCGCAGGCCTCGATGGCCAAGTACACCGCCACGCGCACCGCGCGCCGGATGGCTGCTGACGCCCGTGACCTCCTGGGCGGCAACGGCATCCTCCTCGAGCACCGGGTGGCGCGGCACTTCGCCGACGTCGAGGCGATCCACACCTACGAGGGCACCGAGTCGGTGCAGGCGCTGATCCTCGGACGCGCGATCACAGGCCTGTCCGCCTTCGCCTGACGCCGGCCCGAGGCCGCTGCCGGGGAGGCGCGCAGGCCGCCCCCCGGTCCACGGGGTCCGCACGTGGTCCGCGGGACAGCCGGGAGGCGGCCGACGCCACCCGCCGTCACGGATCGGTGACGCCCCCGCAGCTCAGCGACCTGCCGGACCACCACGCCGCCGGTCGAGGACCCCCGCTAGACGTTGAAGCGGAACTTCGATGGCCTCACAGCCTGCCAGCAGAGATCCCGCCTGCTGGCTACCTGACTTGAAGGATCGTCCAGTGAAGGCTGATGAAGGTTGATGAGCCGAAGTGCCTGCGACGAGGACTCCGTGAGGACACGACAAGGACACGGCCTCGCGTTACAAGACACGACCGACGGTGAGTGCGTCTCGCGCTCGAGGGCGGTGATGCCCCCTCCCCCAGGGGCTGCGCCAGCCCGTGGAGGACGCGCCGGTCGGACACAGGCCTCTCGACTAGCACGGCAGGTCCCTAACCAGCAAGCAGCCCTCCCGCAGTGCGTCGCACAGAGCCGAGGTCACGTGACTACGGGTAATCTGGCCCGGATGGGCACGGAGTGGCTGATGAATCCCGTCGTGCCGGTCGTTCTAACGCTGATTTTTCCAGTATTTGCGGCAGTGGCCATTGTTTTTGCATTCTACATCTTCGGCTTGCCTATCGTAGAGCATCCCTTTCGAACGGCTGCCATTACCACACTGGTTCTCAGTGCTTTGCTCATAACCATCGGAGGGCTGACAGGATTCACCCTGGAGGCTTTATATGGAAATGCTCTTGCGGTGGCGGGTTTCGGATCCGCTGCCGCATACCAGGTGAGAAGAGGTCGTCATTTTGGGGAGCGCGCAAAGTGGCGCGCCTCATTGTGCGTAGCTTGCGGCCTCTCGGTACTGATGGGGGTGTGGCTATGGCTATCCACAAGCACCCCCTGGTTACCTCACGGAGGCATAATCGTCGCCACTTCGTCAGTGACTCTCGGGTCGTCCGTGCTATTGGCTAGGCGCGCCATCAATCGCGATGTCTCCAGGCTTATGGAGCTGGAGGCCGAGAGACTCATAAAGGAAGCCGACGCCACCAAACGGGCACAAGCGGCAGCTGCTGAAGCAGCGCGTAAGGAAGCTGAAGCAGCCGCATCCCTCGCAGCGCACAATGAACGGGTGCAAGCGCAGCAGAAGCGCCATGCGCAGATTGTTGCACTAGAAGAAACCGAGGAAGCCGCGGTGAGATCAGCCGAGCTTCGAGTCGATCCACAGACCTTGGTCAAATTGGACAGCGTAACCTTAGACCAACTATGGAGTCAGAGCAATGGGATACCCGAGCATCGCGTCCACCTAGCAGAGATGGCCAGCCGTCGCGGCATGGACCCCGCGGAACTGATGCCAAGCGTCCGCCGATTGCAAGCTGCGGACTATCTTCGACTCATCGACCGCAAGGCCCTGGAGGGTCCATACAAGAAGGAAGCATGGGACTATGAGGTGGCACTGACGCGCAAGGGGCGCAAGAAGGTCGAAAAGCGACACAGTCAGCGAGAGGTGCGTGAGGAGCCGGTGAATTACTTTTATGGAGATGTTTACGGCAGTGCAGGAACCAATAATAATCCAATCAATATCAATCTAGGCGAAGGCCGAGTACCTAAGCAGCTAATCCAAGCTATCCGAAACCTACAGGTCGACGTTCCAAGCGCGGATGTCGAAAAGCTGGATCAGGGATTAGAGGTGCTAAGTAATCAAGAAGCAGTGGTCGATCGCCGGAGAGGCCTCGACAAAATTCTCGATGTCGCTGAACGGGCTGGAAAGGTGGGTGAACCGCTCGCCCGCATCGTCACAGATATAATCAAGAGCATGACCTAATTTATGTCTTTTCGCGGCGCATCCTGTCGACCTCCTGACGCGGTCCGCCTCGATCCTCTGCCTCACTAAGGAGACACCTCAGCCTTCGAGCCAGCTAGTCCGCCGCATCCGCCGTGGTGACTCGCTGGACGATGAGTCTTCGTCGCATCTCAGTAACCTCACTGACTCGCGGTTCCAGGACAACACAAGCGGGACGACTTATGAGACAACTGCGAGCGACTGTCCGGCGACATAGATGGGGCAGTGGCCCTTGTCTCACATACACATGATTCTCGACACTGTGTCCATGGCACTCCTGGGGTACGCCCGGACCAGCACCGACCGCCAGACGACAGCGCTTCAGCTCGACGCGCTCAACGCGGCGGGCTGCATCCGGATCTGGGAAGACACTGGACTGTCGGGGTCGACTACCTCGCGACCGCAACTAGGGCGTGTCTGACGGATCTCGCCTAGCGAGGTCCCTCAGCCAGATCCTCAGCGCTGCCACCGCGACCGTGCCGGCGAAGATGTACCCGCGCTTGTCCGTCCGCATCGCGAACGCCCGGTTGTCCTTGAGCTTGCTGAAGGTCCGCTCCACCACGTTGCGGCCCTTGTAGCGCTCGGCATCGAAGACGTACGGACGACCACCACGTGAGCCCCGCTTCCTGCGGTGCCCGGCCTGGTCATCAGAAACCGGGATCGTTGCGGTGATGTGACGACGGCGCAGGTCAGCACGCAGCGGCCGGCTGGAGTAGGCCTTGTCACCCAGCACCCGGTCCGGCCTGGTCCGTGGGCGTCCGCACCCGCGCCGGGCGATGCGAAGCCGGCCCATCAACACCGGGTACGCCAGGGTGTCCCCGCGCTGCCCCGGACTGACCGCAGCGACCAGCGGCCGGCATCGGGCGTCGGCGAGCAGGTGCACCTTGCTGCTCAGACCGCCGCGGGAGCGGCCCAGCCCTTCGCGGTCGCGGCTGGCTTGGCGCCGGGCGCCGTCAAGGTCGAGGTGACCGTTGTTGACCCCCCGATCGCCCCCGTTCTCGGGGGCTGGGTGGGACCTGCGCGGCCAGGCGCTCGGGTGGGACGTCGCGGGGTGGCTCACCGCGAGCACCTGCGGCGTCGTGGTGGGCACGCATGATCGAGGAGTCGATGGACACCGCCCACTCACCTTCTTCGGCGGTGAGGTCCAGGTCGCACTCGGTGCGCAGCGCGTCCAGGAATTTATCCCAGGTGCCGTCGGCTGACCAGCGTCGATGGCGGTCGTAGACGGTCTGCCAGGGGCCGTAGGCGGCGGGTAGGTCCCGCCAGGGACGGCCGGTGCGCACCCGCCAGATCACTCCGTCGATGACGGGGCGGTGGTCGGCCCAGAGGCCACCGCGGCGTGGGGTGCGGTCAGGCAGAAGTGGTTCGAGCAGGCGCCACTGGGCGTCGGGGAGGTCATGGCGGTCAGCTGCCATGCCCGGGTAGTACCCACAACGCAGCGTGATCGCTCAGACACGCCCTAGACGCAGCACTCGATCACCTGCGTGAGGGAGACGTCCTGGTGGTCTGGCGACTCGACCGCCTGGGGGGTCCTTGCGCCACCTCATTGAGCCTTTCTCAGTAGCACGTCGACGGTGACGCTCGGTGAGGGCTCCCAGACAGGGTGAAGCAGGACCCCGGAAGATCACACGGCCCTCTCACAAGCCGGCTTCTTCCCCCGCAGTCCTGCCGTGGCCGATCCTGTCACCTACACCGCCACCCTCCCCATCAGCCGCCCGACGGTGGAACGCATCGCGGTCCTCCTGCACGAGCACCGCCGCGCGCTACGCACCCGCAGCCGGCGCCGCTCGCTGGGCTGCTTCACACA
This sequence comes from Quadrisphaera sp. RL12-1S, assembly GCF_014270065.1. Classification (NCBI taxonomy): domain Bacteria; kingdom Bacillati; phylum Actinomycetota; class Actinomycetes; order Kineosporiales; family Kineosporiaceae; genus Quadrisphaera; species Quadrisphaera oryzae. The sequence continues at coordinate 298,088 of NZ_JACNME010000003.1, forward strand.
GGCCGTGCTCTTCTGCCGATGGATGCTGCACGCCACCCGCGTCCGCCAGCTCGCCGCCGACCACCACCTGTCCCTGAGCACTGCCTATCGCTACCTCGCTGAAGTCCTCGACGTCCTCGCCGAGCAGGCGCCAGGTCTGCGCGGGGCCCTGCTGGCCGCGAAGATCGCCGGCTACCCGTACGTGATGCTCGACGGCACCCTCATCCCCACCGGCCGCTGCTCCGCGCCGTCGACAGCCCGGCCCCACCCAGGGTGTCGATCTGTGGTGGTCCGGCAAGCACCACCGCCCGGTCGATGGCACGGCGGGAACATCCAGGTCCTCAGTTGATCGACACCGCTCCTGATGGGTGGCCGATCTGGGTCTCACCGGTGCGCCCGGGTCGCGAGCATGACGTCACCTGCGCGCGCACCCACCCCGACCTGCTCGACGCCGTCGACGCCTTCAGCGTCGACGGGAGGTTCGTCCTGGCGGATCTGGGCTACGAAGGCGAGGACATCCGGCTGGCCACGCCGTACAAACAGAAGACCGTCCCCAAGCGGAAGGGCTCGACCAAACGCAAGAAGCTGCCGCTGAGCGAGGCGCAGAAGGTCATCAACACCCTGCACGCCCGGTTGCGGTCACGCGCCGAGCAGGGCAACGCCCGGTTGAAGGTGACCTTCGAGGCGCTGCGTCACGTCAGCGTGGACCCCTGGCGCATTGGGGCCATCGCGGCCGCTGCTCTCGTGCTGCTGCACTGGGAGCACAACCGCACCACGTGACCGAACGTCACCGCCGAGTCGCTACTGAGAAGGGCTCATTGACGTAGTGCAGGAGCTTGAGAGTCGCGGTGTTGGGTTCCGGTCGCTGACGGAGAACATCGACACCACCACGGCCGGCGGCCGCTTGGTCGTCCACATGTTCGGCGCCATCGGAGATTTCGAGCGCGACCTCATCCGAGATCGCGTGAACGCGGGTCTCGCCGCAGCCCGAGCCCGTGGACGAGTAGGTGGCCGTCCGGCGGCCTTGACGGAGGCGCAAGCGCGCCAGGCGCGCGATCTCAAGGCTGCAGGCGAGTCGGTGGCATCCATCGCGACCACCCTCAAGGTGGGCCGCTCCACCCTGTACCGCTACCTGACGGTCGAGTGAGCTGGTGGGCGCCCCACGGTCAGCGGCCGTCGTCGTTGGCGACCTGCTGTCAGTGGTCGCTGCTCTAATCATCTTGTGCTGCGAAACTTCCTGTACCTGAACACTGCCACCTTGGATGGCTACGTCAGTGCCATCGAGGACGGCCTCAGATCTGAGATCGAGCGGGAGAGCGGTAGATCGCGGGACCGGAAGGCCGGCGCCGACGTCAAGGTCGTCACTGGGGAGCTGGGGAGCGGAACGAGCGAGTCGAACCGCACTAGGGGTGCCGACACACCCGCCGCACGCTTCTCGCGTCTTCTCGCAGCCGCAGCCGATCGACCCGAGGAACTGGGGTGGATCGAAGTCGTGCAGCCCGAGGTAGATCTCGATGAGGTGGGGCTGGGAGCCATGCTGCACGGCGAGGCCGATTTCTACATCCCTCAACTTGTGCAGCTCATGTCACAGTCGCAAGGAGGTATCGCCGATGCCCTGGACCAGCTGGAGTCGCTGGAGCCCTTCGCGGAGGCTTTCGGGCTCGACACGGCCGACCTGCCAAGCAAGAAGCAGCGGAAAGGTATGCGCGCCTTCACCGCTGCCATGAAGACCGATCTCGTGACCGTCGGTGAGTTCGACGACTCTGCGTGGAAAGTGGCGGGCCAACTCGTCGCAGCACATCAGCAGTCGCCCATCGATGGTCCAGCACGCTTCGTCGGGAAGGTTTCCAAGATCTGGCCGGCTGGCGAGGGCCGTCCGCTCCTCGCTCTGCCGGGCAGCACGCTGTTGCCGCGGGCCAAGAGGCGCGAACTGG